>JBKPLP010000083.1:0-33429 GCA_046731735.1 Acidobacteriota bacterium | reverse complement strand
GCCGCCATCAGCGCGCCTGGCGGGCCTTCGACTCGTGGAGCGCGTGCTTCGACCAGCGCAGCGCGCGGGATATACCCACATCGTGGTGTGGCTGCCGCACGGCGCGGGCGGGGCGAAACCGGAGGCAAGCCTGGCGCGCTTCATCCGCGACTTCGGGAGCACGGTCGTGATCGCGCGCAGCGGAACCGAGTGGCGCGACGCCTTGCTGCCGCTGGCGCCCGCCGACGCCGTCACGGCCATTGGCGCGGGCACCGTGGTCTCGACGGCGCTGCTGTCGGATGCGCGCGAACTGCCGGTGCCACTCGACGCCGTTCGCGATGTGCCCGCCGGACCGGACTATCGGGTCAGCGGGGTGCTGCGTATTCCCGCGGCGCTGGCGTCGACGCCGGATGCAGTGGCGGCGTATCTGGCTGAACGCCGCGAGCGCGCCGCGCCTTTGCCGACCGGCGATGAGGTGTCGGTCGGGGTCGCGCGGCTCGCGCTGCGGATCGCGACGCCTGCCGATCTGCCGGCTGCAGAGACCGCGATTCGCCGCTCGAGCTACAAGAGCACCGACGCGACCATCGCGCGGTGGAACCGAAACATGTCGCTGCCCATCAGCGTCGCGCTCATTCCGACGCCGATCACCGCGAACCAGCTGTCGGTCATGCTCGTCGCGCTCGGCCTCTATGCGGCGTGGCTGTTCAGCACCGGCCACTACCTCGCCGGCGTGATCGGCGCGTTCGTGTCGCTGGCTGCGAGTGTGCTCGACGGCTGCGATGGCGAGATCGCGCGGTTGAAATACCAGGAATCAGCGCTCGGCTGCTGGATTGAGACCTTCGGAGACTACTCCTACTACATCGCCATCTTCATCGGGCTGACGGTCGGCGCCGTGCGCCGGACGGGGTGGGACGCGTTCTACTGGATCGGCGGCGCGGCGCTCGCCGGATCGCTTATCACCTTCGCGATGCTCATCTATCTGCGCTCGCGGATTACCGCCGGGCAGCCGGAGCGCCTGCACTCGATCGCGCGCGAACGGTTCCAGGCGGAACCGACGCTCTGGTCGCGCATCATCTGGCGGATCCAGTTTGTCGGCACGCGCGCGACGATGCCGTATGGGATCTTCGTGTTTGCGGTGCTGGGGCTGCTTCCAGCGATCGTGATGCTGGCCGCGATCGGCGCCAACATCTACTGGATCAGCATCATCGTGAAGCTGCGACACTTACTGGGCGCGGAAGAAACGGTCGCCGCTTGAGAATTGCCAGAATTGGCAGAATTGCCAAAATCGCCGGAATTGAAATTCAGGAAATCCTGGCAATTCTGGCAATTCCGGCGATTTTGGCAATTCACACTTCCCGCCTTCCCTCCATCGCCCGCTGCATGGTGACTTCGTCAGCGTACTCCAGATCGCTGCCGACCGGCACGCCCATGGCGATGCGCGTGACGCGGACGCCGAGCGGCTTGAGCAGCTTGGCAAGATAGATCGCCGTCGCCTCTCCCTCGACATTCGGGTTGGTGGCCAGGATTACTTCATCGACGCCTCCAGCCCCGACCCGCCCGAGCAGCCCTTTGATCTTCAAATCGTCCGGTCCCACGCCGTGGAGCGGTGAGAGCGCGCCCATGAGTACGTGATAGAGACCCTTGAAGTCACGCGTCTTCTCGACCGCCGACACGTTCTCCGCCTCTTCGACGACGCAGATGATCCGGTGGTCGCGTCCCGAGTCGGTGCAGTAGTAGCAGGGGTCGACGTCGGTGATGTTGCTGCAGATCGAACAGTACGTGACGCGGTCCTTGACGTCGCGCATGGCCTCGGCGAGCCGCTCGATTTCCTCGCGCGGGGTCTTCAGGATGTGGAAGGCCAGCCGCTGCGCGCTCTTCGCGCCGATGCCCGGCAGCCGCTGAAGCTGCTCGACCAGCTTCAAGAGGGGATCGGGACGCGCCATCAGAACATGCCGGGGATCTTCAAACCGCCCATCATCCCGCCCATCGTCTTCTGCATCTCTTCGTCAGCCTTCCGATGCGCGTCGTTGATGGCCGCGACGATCAGATCCTGCAGCATCTCGACGTCATCTTTCGACACGACTTCGGGATCGATCTTGATCGAGAGCACCTGTTTGGCGCCGTTGACGACGACCGTCACCATGCCGCCGCCGGCCGTTGCCTCGACGCGCATCTCGCCCATCTGCTTCTGCAGCTTTTCCTGCATCTGCTGGGCCTGCTTCATCATCTGTTGAATGTTCATACGGGAGGCTCGCTTCGCTCGCATGTCCGCGATTCGCGATTCGCGGTTCGCGGTTCGCACAACGTATAACTGACAACGATTAACGGATGACGCACTCCGTCACATCTCTTCTATGTCTTTGATCTCCGCCGCGAAGACGTCGAGCATCGCCTGAACACCCGAATCCGCAAGCGCCTGCTGGCGAAGATCGTTCTGCCGATCCTTGGCCGCTTCCGGCGCGACGGCCGGCGGCGCGCCGGGTCTGGTGGAGCTGGCGGCGGCAGCCCCTTCAACGGAAATCACCGCCATCTTCTTCCCCGCAAGCTGGGAAGCGAGCGCCTCCAGCCACGGACGTGTCTGATCGAACTGCGTCCGCAGCGGACGGTGCTGCGGCGCAAAGATGAAGACCACCTTGTCGGCGTCGACGTCGATCCGCTGCGCCTGCGCGACCACGGTGCCGTAGAAGAACTTCTTCGACTTGCGGACCTCGTCGAGGAACGCGTCCTTCAGATCCGCCGGCGAGGCTGGTGCCAGTGGTGGCTTCGCCTCTTTGGCTTTGATGGCCTCGACGGTCGCCGCGGTAGCCGACGGCTGCCGAACCGGCGGTGCTACGGGCCTCGCGGCGGCTGGGCGCGGCGCGGCCACCGGCCCGCCCCGCTCGGCCGCATGTATCAGCTCCGAGATCGGCACCAGCTTCCGCAGGTGAATCCAGCGCAGCAGCGCCATCTCGAGATGGTAGCGGGGATACGCGGACCCGCGGATGTCGAATTCGGCCTTCGTGAGGACGTCGAACGCCCGCATCAGGTCCTCCGCCGAGAACTTCGCCGCCAGCGCTTTGAGGCGATCGCGTTCCGCTTCGGCGGCAAGCTCAGGATCCGAGACGCGCGAAGGATCGATGTTGACGACGAGGATGTCGCGGGTCAGCCGGGCAAGCTCCCGCAGCACGAGTCGCAGATCGTAGCCTGACTCGACCGCCTGGCCGGCGAGCGCAAACGACGCGGCGCCATCCTCCTGTGCCACCGCGTCCGCGATATCGAGCAGCAGGTCGCGGCGCACCAGTCCGAGGACCGTCGCCACGTCTTCGGCGCCGATCCGGTCGCCGGCGAATGCAATCACCTGGTCGAATGCGCTCTGCGCGTCGCGCATGCTGCCGTCGCCCGCCCGCGCGATCAGCATCACCGCCGCATCGTCGATCTCGATCTTCTCGGCGTCGGCTATCCGGCGCAGCTGATCGGCGATCTGCCGGACGCCGATCGTCTTCAGCTCGAAGACCTGGGATCGCGACTGGATCGTCGGCGGAACCTTCTCGAGCTCGGTCGTCGCCATCATGAAAATGACGTGCGGCGGCGGTTCCTCGATCGATTTCAGGAGTGCATCGAAGGCCTGGTTCGAGAGCCGATGCACCTCGTCGATGATGAAAATCTTGTAGCGATCCCGCACCGGGACCATGCCGAGTCCGGCAATGATGACTTCGCGGACCTTGTCGACCTGGGTGTTCGTGGCAGCGTCGATCTCGAGCACATCGATGTCGCGGCATTGGGCGATGTCGACGCAGGCGTCGCAGACGCCGCATGGGTCGGCAGTCGGCCCTTGCTGGCAGTTCAATCCGCGCGCAAGGATCCGGGCCGTGGTCGTCTTGCCAACGCCGCGCGGCCCTGAAAACACGAACGACTGCGCGATGCGGTTCGCGGCGATGGCGTTGCGCAGGGTCTGCGTGACGCCGCGCTGGCCGATCACGTCCTCGAAGCGCTGCGGGCGCCATTTGCGCGCCAGAACCTGGTAACTCAATGGTGATTGCCGATTGGAGATTGCCGATGTTGAATGTCGAGTGTCGAGTGCCGATCGAATACGGATTGCCGACTGTCGAATGCGTTCGGCGAGTCGAAAACCGTCACCGCGATCGGCATTCGGCACCCGCCGGTCGGCAATGCGTGAGCGAGTCCCACCGCGACCCGGGGAACCTGCGGCACATGTCAGGATCTGCTTAGCGCTGCTGCCTTCCGGCCCTGACGCGGTTCGCAGGCTGAGATTGCACAGGGTCCGGGCCGCGGTGCGGCCCGCTCTGCCGGCCGTCCCGCTCATGCCGGCATCCTTCAGTCTAGCGTACAACCCACGCAAAAACATGGAGTTCCGGCAACCGAGCGTCGCCGGGACGCCGGCGTCGGCGGAACGCCACTTGAACTAATATACTAGTACAATAGTTCTTCGGGAGGCCCCATGATGTCAGCACTGGCGGGCGTCGGTCAGGACATGCGTTTTGGGATCCGCGCGTTAAGAAGGGCGCCCGCGGTAACGGTTGCCGCCATCCTCTCACTGGCGCTGGGCATTGGCGGACTCACCGCCATCTTTTCACTGCTCGACGGCCTGCTGCTCAGGAAGCTGCCGGTCGCTGAACCCGAGCGGCTGGTCACGGTCGCCTCCGAATTCGCGCTCAGCCGCGGTTTCAAGGCGGGGGCGGGATGGAACTACCAGATGTGGGAGCGATTCGAGCCGCGCTCGTCGTTGTTCGATGGCGCGTTCGCTTGGTGCTCGCGTGAGCTGACGCTAGGCCGCGGGGGAGATGCGACGCCCATCACCGCGGTGTACGCCAGCGGCGCATTCTTCAACACGCTTGGCGTCCGGGCTCTGCATGGACGCGTCTTCACGCCTGCCGACGACGTGCCGGGCGGCGGCCCCGTCGCCGTAATCAGCTACAGGTTGTGGCAGCGGCGGTACGCGGGATCGATGAGCGTCATCGGTACTCCGCTGATGATCGAAGGTGTGCCGTTCACCGTGATCGGAGTCGCGCCTCCGGATTTCCTCGGCGTCGAGGTCGGCCAGTCATTCGACGCAGTGTTGCCGCTTCGTACCGAAACGCTGATCCGGGGAGGCCGCGCCGCTCTCCTCGAGCCACGCAACTATTTCCTGATCGTCATGCTCCGCCTGAAGCACGGCCAGTCGCTGCAGTCCGCGACGGCGATCATGCGCAGCCTCGAACCGGAGATCCTGCCGGCCCACGCACCGGCATTCGCGAAGTCGATTGCGCTTGCCCCCGCCGCCGAGGGCACCTCGAATCCTGCCGCGGGCACGGGCCCGCTGCGGATGCGGTTCCAGCGGCCGCTCGCGGTCATCCTTGCGGTCGCGGGATTCGTGCTGCTGATTGCGTGCCTGAACATCGCCAACCTGCTGCTCGCGCGATCGGTCGCACGGCGTCATGAGTTCGGCGTACGGGCCGCGCTCGGCGCGACGCGCTGGCGCCTCGCGCGGCAACTGCTGGTCGAGAGCGCGATGCTGGCCATGGCCGGCGCCGTCGCCGGAGTCGCGCTCGCGATGTGGGGTGGCCGAACGCTTGTCTCGCAGCTGTCGACATCGCTCAATCGGATCGTGCTCCCTCTATCGCTCGACTGGCGGGTGCTCGCCTTTACGACTGCGGTGACCGCGGCAACGGCGGTCCTGTTCGGAGTTTTTCCCGCCAGCAGCGTCAGGCGTGCCGGCAGCGTGGCGGCGCTCAGTGCCAGCCGGCGTGTGGCGTCGAGTGGCGCGTCGGTAACACTCGCCGGCGGTCTGGTCGTCGTGCAAATCGCGGTCTCGCTTCTCCTCTTCGTTGCGGCCGTGCTTCTCGGAAGGACATTCACGCGCCTCGCATCGGTGCCGCTGGGATTCGATAGCGACCGCGTCCTTGTCGTGCGGCTGGACACGGTCCGGACCGGCCTCGATGAGTCTGGCCGCGCGGCCTACATCGATCGCGCGCTCGACGATGTTGGAGGATTGCCCGGTGTCGAACGTGCCGCGGCGTCCATGTGGACGCCTCTCAGCGGAGCCGGGGCGATGCTCGGCGTCACCGTCGCCGGTGCACCGCCAGAGGCTGACCAGCACGTGGTCGTGAACTTCATCACGCCCTCATGGTTCAGCGCGTACGGCATCCGTCTCCGCGAGGGGCGCGACTTCGACCGCCGCGATGCGAGCACATCCGCACCCGTGGTCATCGTCAACGAGGCTTTCGTTCGACAATTCTCTCTCGAGCATCATGCGCTGGGATCGGCGGTGCGCTCCGACAGCGCCCATGAACGAACCATCGTCGGAGTCGTAGCAGACGCGGTGTTCCGATCGGGGGGGATGATTCCCGGCGTCGCGTCGCTTGCGTTGCGGGAGGCAGTGCCGGCGATGGCATTCGTCCCCCTCGCGCAGGCAGCCGGGTTGACGCCTCCGGATTCAACCATCGTGCATCTCAGCCTCCGGTCGGAGCGCGGATCGCCCGTATCGCTTGCGCCGATCGTCGGTGCCGCGCTTGCGGCGATGGATCCTGATCTCACGTTCACGTTCCGGCCGGTGAGCGACTACGTGGACGCCGCGCTCGCGCAGGAGCGCATGCTCGCGATTCTGTCAGGGTTCTTCGGCGCCGTCGGTCTGCTGCTCGCCGCGGTCGGCCTCTATGGCGTCACCTCCTACTCCGTGAATCTTCGGCGGAAGGAAATCGGCATCCGGCTCGCCCTCGGGGCCGCGCCTCGCGGCATCATTCTCCTGGTGTTTCGGCGGCTGGCGATCACGATCGCCGCCGGCGTGATGGCGGGCGCGCTCGTGGGCGCGTGGAGCTCGCGCGTGCTCGCGGCGCTGCTGTACGGCGTCGATTCGCACGATCAGGTGACATTCGTCGTTGCGGCGGCGGTGCTCGGTCTTGTCGGCACGCTGGCGGGCATCCCGCCCGCCCTCGGCGCTTCGCGGACGGATCCGGGCATCGTCTTGCGCACCGAGTGACACCAGCCCGCGGTTCCTCGCTACCGGGTGCGCCGGGTCTAAAGACCCGGCGCTACAGGGATACCGCGGACTGGACTCCCGGCACGTATCGGCCGATAGGACCAATCGGGAGTCCCGTCGAACCGCATGAAGATTCTGTTCGTGACCACCGATCGGCATGCTGCACAGCTTGGTGCGCAGGCGCTCCAGCGCATGGCACCGGGCGGTAAATTCACCTGGACGCAGACCCCGGAGGCGGCTTTCCGGTGGCTTCAGGCCAATCGCGACGCTGCCGCCGTCGTCATGGAGGCCGAAAGCCAAAACGCAGATCGGGCCGGCTTTCGCGAGCAGGTGCGGGCGCTGGGGCTGCGGACTCGGATCGTGGTGGTTCCCAGCGGACAAATGGGCGCGTGGCTGAACGCGTCTGGCGCCGGACCATCTCACGTGGGGTCCTCAGTTCAGTCTGTCAGTCCCGATCAGGGTCGCGGAGCACGCCCGGCGCCGGTCGAAAGCCGCATCGCGGACCACGAAACGAAGCACGTCGCGGCGATGGCGCGGGCCGACAAGCTCACCGTGGCACTTCAGCGCCGGCTTCTCGAACTCGAAGCCTCGCTCGATGAATCACGGCAGACCCAGAAAAGACATGAACTTGCCGCAGCCGACCGCCTCGCCAGGCGTGAGACGGAATTGTCGGCTGCCGTCGCGCGCGCGGCGACCAATCAGGCCGCCGCCGAACAGAGGCTTGCGGACTCGATGGCGCGATCTGAACAGATGCGCCAGCGCGCCGAAGCCGATTTGGAAGCCGCCGCGCTGCGTGAGGGCGCGCTGAAAACGCAGCTCGGGGACGCCACCGCGGCACGCGAAGCGCTCGAGCGACGCCTTGCGACCCTCGAGGCCACCCAGGGCGAAGCCGAACGCCGGCACGCGACGCGAGTCGCGGATGCAGTGGCGCGCCTCGCCGACCTGCAGACGCGCTACGACGCGGTGCTCGCGATTCACGCGACCGCCCGAGTCAATCTCGAGCAGCAACTGGCTGACACGGACGCGGCCAGGCAGCAGCTCGTGGCCGAAGCCAGCGATGCCGCGGCCCGCGAGGCGGCGCTGAAGGATCGGCTCGCGGGTGAAACCGCGGCGCGCCAAACGGTCGAGCGCAGCCTCGCGGCCGCCGAAAAGGCACGCACGGATGCAGAACGCCGGCACGGCAACGAAGTGGCGCACGCGGCGGCGCAGCTGCTCGATTTGCAGCGAGCACACGACGCCGCGATGGCACAGCACGCCGCCGCTCTCTCCGCGCTGGACCAGCAGTTGGCTGCTGCCGCGGCTGCCAAAGAGGCACTCGTCTCCGCGGCAGCCGGCGCAGCGGCGCGGCGGGCAGCCCTCGAGGAGCGGCTCGGGCAGGAAACAAGGGCGCGCGAGAGCCTCGAACAGAGCCTCGCCGCCGCCGAAGCGGCCCGAGCGGACGCCGAGCGGCGGCGCGACACCGAACTCGCTGAAGCCGCAGCGCGGCTCGACGATCTTCAGAAAACCCACGATGCTGCGCTGGAGGGGCACGCCGCCACCCGTACCGCGCTGGAACAGCAGCTGGCCGAGGCGGTAGCCGCCCGTCAGACCCTCATCTCCGAAGCAGCCGCGGCCGCCGCGCGTCAGGCGGCGCTCGAGAAACAGCTCTCACGCGAAACGGCGGCGCGGCGAACTGTCGAGCAGAACCTCGCGGCCGCCAAGGCGGTGCAAAAGGAGACAGAGCAACGGCGTGACATCGAACTGGCTGAAGCGGCCGGGCGTCTGGCCGACCTTCAGAAAGCTCGCGATGCCGCACTGGAAGAGCACGCCGCCGCGCGCACTGTGCTGGAGCGGCAGCTGGCGGATGCGTCGGCCGCCGCGCAGGAACTGATATCGGACGCCACCGCCGCAGCCGCGCGTCAGGCGGCGCTCGAGGAACAGCTCGCGCGCGAAGCGGCGGCGCGCGAAACGCTCGAGCAGAATCTCGCAGCCGCCGAGGCGGCGCGAGCAGACGCGGACCGCCGGCACGGGGCCGAACTCGCCGAGGCAGCTTCGCACCTCACGGATCTGGAAACCGCGCACGATGCGGCGCTGGCAGAGCACGCCGCCGCGCGGGCCGCCTTCGAGCAGCAGCAGGCCGAGGCCGCGGCCGGCATGCAGCATCTCATTTCGGAAGCGGCTGCCGCTTCCGAACGTGAAGCCGCACTCACAGAGCGGCTTGCTGAAGAGACGACCGCACGGCAGGACCTCGAGCGGGGCCTGGCGGCGGCTGAGACCGCGCGAGAAGACGCGGAGCGCCGCCATACCGCCGAACTGACAGAAGCAGCCGCGCGTCTCGCAGATCTGCAGGCCACCTATGACGCCGCCATTGCGGAGCACGGAGACGCGCGCGCCGCGTTCGAGCAGCAACTGGCCGATGCCGCGACGGATGCCGCGGCTGCTGCGGAGGTGCGGTGGAACCTCGAAGACCGTCTCGTCGAAAGCCGAACGCAAGCGGCGCAGGCCCGGCGCCGGGTTCTCGATTTGGCCATTCGCCGCCGCCGGCGCACTCGAGAACAGGTCGCCCAGCTCGAGCAGCAGCTCCTTGTCGAACGGGCCGAGGCCCAACGCGCGCTCTCGGCCGCGGCCGACGAGCTGCGGCTCGCGCAGGAGCGCTACGGCGATCTGCGGCACACGCTGGAGATCGAACGGCAGGAACACCAAAGGCGCCACCTGGCGAACGACGCGGAGCTGGCGCGGTTGAGCGCCGAATACGATCAGGCGCGCCGCTCACTCGACCATCTCGGCATCTCCTTCGCCGCACTCGAAGGGGTTGCGGCAGAGAACGCCGCCGAACGCGCGCGGCTCGAGAGCGTGGTCGCCGACCGTGATGCCCAGTTGAGGGCGCAGGTCGAACGGCACGTCGCCGCGGAACGGGCGGCAGCCGCGACTATCGAGGCGCTGCGGCAGGAGCTTCAGGCGGCGCGCGCGCAGGCGGCGCTGCTGCAGCAGGAGGCAGAGCGCGCGACAGTTCTGCAGAAGCAGCTCGACGACAGCGAGAAAGAGAGTCGCCGCCTCTTCGAGAAGGCGCCCTATGGCCTCTGCCGGTTCATGTCCGACGGCGCTTTCATCAAGGCGAACCATTCATTCGCCAGGCTGCTCGGCTACCGCAAAGCCGACGAGCTGCGCAGCGTCAGCCTGGGAACTTTCTTCGAGTGCGTCGCCGATCTCCGCTGGCTGATCGAGCGCGCGGTCGGCACGGCCGCGACGAGAACGATCGAGACCGCGCTGAAAACCAGGAGCGGCCGCCGCGTCGAAGTGCGGCTGCACGCGCTCAGTCATGCCGACGGCACGGTCGACGTCGGCGTGCAGGACATCACCTCCGTGCGCGCGCTCGAGGCGCGGCTGCGCGAGGCGCAGCGCATGGAAGCCGTCGGACGGCTCGCATCGGAAGTCGCCGTCACCTGCGACATGGTCCTGCGCGACGTCACACATGGCGGCCGCCAGTGGCTGGCGGCAAT
This sequence comes from Acidobacteriota bacterium, assembly GCA_046731735.1. Lineage (GTDB taxonomy): Bacteria > Acidobacteriota > Vicinamibacteria > Vicinamibacterales > 2-12-FULL-66-21 > JALZOC01. The sequence goes on along the minus strand of JBKPLP010000083.1, from coordinate 23,016 downwards.
CGACAGCGATCCGCAGCTGCGCGATCGAGGGGAGCTGCTGCTCGATGAAGTGACCCGCGCCGCGGCGTTCCTCAAGCAGTTCTCCGTGTACGGCAGGAAGCAGATCGATGCCCTGGCGCCGGTCAGCGTGCAGCGAGTCATCCGCGATCTCGCCCCCGTGCTGAAGCGGGTGGCCGGCGACGACATTGAATGGGTCGTGCCGAAGATGTCGGCTCCCGTCGAGGTCGACGTCGACGTCGAGCGTCTCGAACGAGTGCTCGTCAACGTGGCCAGCTACGCGCGCGCACGGATGCCGCAGGGCGGCCGGGTCAAAATCGACGTCGCCACGACCGTGCTGGGCCGCGACTTCATCGCCAGGTATCCCAACGTACGTCCCGGACCGCACGTACTGATTACGATCGCGGAAGTGAGCGGGGGGCGCCGGCGCCGGACTGAATCAGACGCCGAATCGCCGGAAGCAGCCGCCGCCCCAGGACCAACGTCCGACATGACCGGCGTCGACCTGGGCGCGCTTCTCGCACTGCTTGGTGACTGCGGGGGTCATCTGTGGATCGCCGCGGAACGATCCGGCAACATGACGCTCAAGGTTCACCTTCCGAGACGCATGCCTCACGATGCGGGCGATCCGGCGGCGCCCGCCACTCGCGCACAGCGGGTGCGGCAGCTGGCCGGCTGGTTCCGCCACTGATCTGTCGGCCGGCAGTATCCGCCGGGAGTCTCTAGAACCGGTTTCAAAAATCCAGTACGGGTGCCTGGCGAACGAGCGCGCGAGTGAGCCCACGCGAGTGGAGTGGGGCTTGGGGGCCCCGCGAGCGAGCGTGTCGGGGAGTCCGAGGGGCGAAGCCCCTCGGAGTCACTAGACGGGCTGCGTGATTCCCAATACCCGGTCGCCTTCAGACGTCAGGAAGCTGATGAGCGCCTGCCGGTGGCGCACCTCCGCGCGCTTCACGATTTCGCCGAACTGGGGCAGGCCGCGCAGCCCGTCGAGCCACGGGTCGCGCGTGAACGCCGGCGTGCAGAAGAAGCCGTCCTCCACCGCGCTCGCGAGCATCTGGAGCGCCATCGGATGATCGCCGAGGTACGCGAGGTGACGCGCGCCGTAGAAACGTCCCTCAGGATCGTGAATCGCGGCGGCGTGGCGCATTTCGGCGAGGCTGCCCTCGGTGTCGTTCTCGATGAGCTTCTCGAGCGCCCGTACGTAGAACCTGAGGCGATTCGGCTCGGACAGGTCCACCGACCGCAACGAGGCCAGCGCTTCATCGGCGCGCCCCAGCATTACGAGCGCCAGGTTCCTCATGTAGTTCAGCCCCTCGGCCTCGTAGTCGAGCACACCTTCGTAGTCTCCCATCATGAAGCAGGTGTGCCCTGCGCTCACGCGCACGGCGGGGTCGAGCCGGCGCGCATGGGCGGCAGCGGCCATCGAGGCCTGCAGGAGACCACAGTAACGAAGCGCGTGGGAGAGGCCGGCGAACAGCTCGGGATCGGATCGCCGCTCGCGTGCCCGCTTCAACAGGCGCACCATCGATTGTTCCGCGCGCCCCAGGTCCACTTCGAGGTGCGCGTAGACCTTGTCGGCGGCCGAGAGATCGGGATTGAGGTCCAGCGCGCGTTTCAGCGCGACCTCGGCGCGCGCGAACCGTTCACCCGCTTCCTGCTCGGTATACTTCCCGATCATCCGGTGCATCCGCCCGACTCCCGCCCACGCCGGCGCGTAATGCGGATCCTCGGCGACGCACTTCTCGTAGAGCTCCAGCGCCGTCGGCCACTGACGCGACTCGCGGCTCATTTCGTTGGCGCGCAGGAAATACTCGTACCCCCGCGGCGACGCCGGGACATCGCGCTTCAGCTGCCGACGCTCCCGCGTGGTCAGCGGCAGCGACAGCGATTCGACGATTTTTCCCGTGAGCTCGTCCTGCAGCCGGAACAAATCGCCAACGGGGACCTGCGCCGTGTTCGACCACAGCACCGTGGCCGCGGGCGCCTCGAGCAGCTGTGACGAGACGCGCAGCTGATCGCCGGCGCGCAGCAGCGTGCCGACCAGCACGGCGTCGACTTCGGTTTCCGCGGCAATCGCCTTGAGATCGGGCGTGCCGGTTGCGAACCGCGACGCGGCAAGGCTCGAGCGGACGACGAGCGATTGCAGCCCGGAGAGCCCGCTCGACACCGCGTCCGCCAGGCTGAAGGCAAGAAAATCGGTTTCCGGATCCGGGCGCAGCACGCGGAACGGCAGCACGATCAGACGCGTCACGGCGTGCGCCGGCGCGATGCTGGCCGAACTTGCGGAATCGGCCAACGTCAGCGCCGACCGAACGTCCTGCGCCATCGCTTCCGCAGATTGATAGCGATCCTCGGGGCGCTTGGCCAGCGCGCGATTGACGACGCCGTCGAGCGCGGCGACCGCGGGCACGCCGGTCAGCACCGGCGGCTGCTCGTACATGATCGAATGGAAGACCTCGACGGCGGATTTGCCACCGAATGGCGGTTTACCCGACAGCATTTCGTAGAGCACCACGCCCGCCGCGAACAGATCGGTACGGGCGTCGACGGGATCGCCACGCAGCTGTTCGGGCGCCGCGTACTGCGGGGTCCCGACGACGGTGCCAGGTACGGTGAGGCGCACGAGCGTTTCGTCGCCGACGCTGTTCGAACCGCACGTCAACCCGAAATCCAGCAGCTTGACGCCGTGCGGGGTCAGGAAGATGTTGGACGGCTTCAGGTCGCGGTGCACGAGTCCCTGTTTGTGCAGCGCCTCGATGCCGCTCAGCATGCCAATCGCGATCGAGACGACCTCCGGAATCGCCATCGGTCCGCGCGCGATGCGCGCACCGAGCGGTTCCCCCTGCAGCAGCTCCATCGCGAGGAACAGCTCGCCGTTGTCTTCGCCGATCTCATAGAGCTGGCAGATTGCCGGATGATTCACGCTGGCCGCCGAGCGGGCCTCCCGCTGCAGCCGATCGCGCGCGGCTGGCTCCGACACGGCCGCCTTGATCATTTTTATCGCGACGGGGCGCCCGAGGCGATCGTCGAACGCCGCATACACGACGCCCATGCCCCCTTCCCCGAGGGTCCCCGTCACGGCGTAACGTCCAATGGAAGCGCGCATTCGCAGCGGCAGCGCGCCTCAGTGGCGCACGGCCCAGGCGAGCCCGTCGGGCTGCCGGCCCGCATCGATGCGGCCGACGACCTCCAGCGATTTCAGATCGATGACCGCGACGGAGTTATCCGGCGTGTTCGCCACGTAGGCACGGGCGCCGTCGGGTTGCATCTGGATCCCTGCCGCGCGGCCGACGTTGAGTCGTTTGGCGACCCGCCGTGCCGCCACGTCGATGACCGTGAGATCGGTGCCGCTCAATGTCGAGATCAGCGCGAGCTTGCCATCCGGCGTGAACTTCAACCGGTTCGCGCCGTTCACATTGGCCTGAAGCGTGTCCGACAGTTTTTTCGCGGCCAGGTCGACGATCGAGATCGTCCCGTCGCCGGCATTCGCGACCCAGGCTTGTTTGCCGTCCGGCGACACGTCGAACCCTTCGCCGCGCGGGCCCACGGTGATCACCGTCTGCTTCCAGTCACCGGCAGCGGCGGGCTTTTCCGCAATCGTGAGCGTCCCTGATCCCATGTTGGTGGTCACCAGATGCTGGAGATCGTTTGGCACGAACACCATGTGCGTTCCGTTTTGACCGGTGTCGAGGACGCGCTCCACCTTTCTGGTCGCCGGATCGTAGGTGCCGACCGCACTGGCTGCTTCCGCGGTGAACCACAGCTTCCCTCCCGCAAACGCCAGGCCGTGGGGTGAGCGCAGCGGACCGAGGTCAATCGGCGGCAGCGCCTTCATCGCCACCAGATCGACGGGCGTAATGATGTTCCCGCCGCCGTTGTAGTTGGCGATATAGGCAAACCGACCGTCCGTGGACGCGACAACCTCGTGCGGATCCGGTCCGGACGGGACACGTCCGAGGACGCGGAGCGTCTGCGGATCGACAACCGCAAGTGTCTGATCGCCCTTCGAAAGTACCAGGAGCGATGCCGGTCCGCGTGTTTGCGCCGGCGCCGCGGCGATTCCCGCGGCAACGAGGGCGGCTGCAAAAAGAATACGCATACCGTCAGTAACCTCCTGCGTACACGATTCTGACCGGCCGCAGGTCCTTGCTCAAGGTGCCCGGAAAGACCGCGCTGCTCTTCAGCGCGGTTTCCACTGCGGCAGCGGTGGCCGTCGGATGCGTCGAGAGAAACAGGCCAGCGGTACCCGCAACGTGCGGCGCGGAATACGAGGTCCCCGCGCTCACGACAGTTCCCCCGCCGAGATCGTCGGTCAGGATGTCGACACCGGGCGCCCAGATGTCCACGCATCGGCCGAAGTTGCTGAACGAGGCTTCGGTATCGTCGGGCGCCGTCGCGGCAACGGTCATGATGCCCGGATAGGTTCCGGCGCGCTGTGGCGACAGCAGGCATGCGTCAAAGCTGTTATTGCCGGCGGCGATGGCGTAGAAGACGCCGCTGTCCGCCGACCGCTTCACCGCATTATCCAGCGTGCTGTTGGCGAAGCCGCCGATACTCATGTTCGCCACCGCCGGCCGCACGGCATTTGCCGTTACCCAGTCGACCCCCTTGATTGCCGTCGAGGCGAACAGGAAGACCGGGTCGCATGTCGTCACCTTGACAGCGGTGATCGCCGCGCCGGGGGCCGCGCCCACCACGCCGAACGCGTCGTCTCGCGCCGCCGCAACGCCGGCCACGCGAGTGCCGTGCGCGCACGTCGGCGCATTGGCCGTCGACGTGAAGTTCACGTGACGGACGACATTCAGATCGGGATGCGTCCGATCCACGCCGTTGTCGAGGATGTACACATTTACGCCGACCGCGCCCTGACCGTCTCCCGCCACAGTTGAGCTGATGTCCGTGTCGATCCGGTTGATGCCCCACGGCAGCGCCTGCTCGAGCAGCTGCATCGGGGTGTCCGCCTCGATGTAGTCAACCAGCGGATCCCGCCGCAACGCGTCGATCTGCTCTGCCGTCAACCGTGCCGCAAATCCCCGCACGGTCGCGGAGAAGACGTGCTCGGCGCGGAACCGGTGCTGCGATTCGAGCACCTGCACGGTTCCCAGCACGTGCCGATCGAGGTAATCCCAGGCGGCGGGGTTGGCGCGCGCGGTGATATCGATCCGAGCGGCCGGGAACGTCTGAAACGGTGCATCGTCGTGAAAAACGACGATCACCGGTGAGTCGATACGCGCGCCGCTGAGCGGCGCCGCGGGCATGGTGCTGGCGAGAACGACCGCGACGAGCAGAACGAAACGGAACTTCATGGCCCCCCCTTTGGAGTTATCCGGGAAGGGCGATTTTATATCGGTAACGCGCGCTTCGTACGTTCAGAGGCGCTGGAGCAGCTCACGCGTATAGCGGACGCATACCTCCAGGTCCTCGATCCGCTGCTGGCCTGCGGTTTTGCCGGCCGGGCGGGGCGTTGCCGGTTTCGGCGTGCCCCTGTCCGCAATGGCGACCAACCGGCCGAAATCCGCGGCGGACATTTTGCGCCAGTTGTCCCAGAACTGCGGCTTGTAGATGGCGTGCACGCGGGGATTCGCGGAGACAAGGTTTTCGAAAATGATCGGCAGGCCGGGCTTTGCCTGGACGAACTTCCCGATCCAGCCGTCGATGTCCACGTTCCCCTCGCCCATATTCACCCAGCGCACGGCAATCCCTTCCGGGGTCTTCCACACTGCGCTGTCGCGGACGTGGCAGGTCTCGGCGTACGGGATCAGCGTCTCGAGCGTCAGGTGCGGATCTTCGAGCATCCATACCGGGTTCCCTGAATCGAGGCAGACGCCCATGACGTCGGACCCGACTGCCTCGACCATCATCTTCATCTCGCGAGCCTGCAGATCGCCGCCGTGGTTCTCGACCGCCAGCTTGACGCCCGAGTCGAGGATGCGCGAACGCATCGGACGGACCGCCTTCACCATGTTCTCGATATGCGTCTCGATCTGCGGCCGCTCGGGATCGCCGCCCAGGATGCAGCGCATGCACTTCGCGCCGAAGATCTGCGACGCTTTCAGCGCGCGTGACACCTGTTCCTCGATCGTACCGGCCTGCGCATTGAAAGCGCGCGCGGTCGGACAGAGCGAGCCGTAGGCCAGCTGGAGCTTGATCCCGAGCCGGTCGGCGTGCTCGCGCACCTGACGGATCGCCGCTTCATCGGCGAGCACCGGCTGCGGGAGCGAGATCATCGCCCACGTCAGCTTGATCGAGCTGAGGTAGTCGAGAAATTGGGTCGGCGTGAAGTTGTTTCCGCCGACGCTTCCATCGATCGATCCGAGTTCAACGTTCAAGGGCGCGCCCCCGCGATGATGCACCAGCGGCTGCCAGCCGGCGCTGGCCGCCAGGGTAGACGAAATCCGGCGATGCATCAACGCAGTCGTCGTCGATTCGCGGCATGACGGCCGTGCGGACGCCAGCGGGCACGGGATCGACCGCATAGAGCCGCACCTCGCCGTCAGCAGTCGACGCGATGGGATCCCCGAAGTCACGGCCGGCGAATCGCCGACGAAAGTCCTCTTCTTCCCATCCTTCGAGCAGAGCGTAGACGGGGATTTCATGCGCGCGCAGGGCCGCCACCGCCTTGTCGAACGAGCCCGGATCGACGACGTCCCAGCGCATCGTGAGCCGCCCTGCGTAATAGCGGATGCTGCCGCTATGCTGCATCGCGAGCACGATTGCGTTCCGCGGAATGGTCGCATTGACATAGCGTGCGGCGTCCAGGTATCGGCGGCGTTCCGCCGCACTATTCGTGAGGATGTCCTTCGAGGCGATGAACCGTACCGCGTGCGATGCCGCGACGGCGACGACCGCCAGCAGCGCGATTGCCCGCAGCGAAGGAGACCACGCAGTGGCGCGGTCGACCGCGGCGGCGCACAGCAGAAAGGCAACAGGAACTGCCGGTACGAGAAATCGCAGATACCACCATTGATCGAATGGCAGGTAAAAGAGGTACATCAGGACGACGCAGGCCGCATACGCGACGAGGACGACGACCTCGCGCAGCTGCGTCGTTCGCGGCCGCCACAGGGCTGCGAGGAAGAGGAAACCTGCCGGTCCCTGGCTTTCGAGCCACCATCGTGCATACAAGCTGATATTGCGCGACGCGTGGGCCATCGCGAATGCGCCGCCGATGTCACCGTAGCCTGACGTGAACGGCGACCCATACAGGCGGTGGTTCAACCACGCGATGAACAGGGCCGACGGAACACTCCCCAACGCGAACGACGCGGTTCGCCGAAAGGCGCTGGCACCCGGGTCACATCGCAGCAGGGCCATGAGCCAGGGAAACAGGGCGAGCGGCAGCAGGTTCGGCCGGCTCAGGATCGCGATCCCGGACAGCGCCCCCGCGAGCAGCGCCCCGCGCGCCGTTCCCGTCAATGCTGCGACGAGAGCGCTCGTCCAGAACGCGGCCGCCGGGACGTCGGCCATTACGACGAGCGACTGAAAGAACACTACGGGGCTGCACGCGACGAGCACCGCGGCCACGAGTCCGGTACCGGCGCCGAACAGGCGACGACCGAGCTCGAACGTCATCAAGACGAGAAGACTGCCGCACAGCGGCACGACGAAATATGGACCGCAGGCGGACAGCGCGCGCGCGAGAGCCATCAGCAGCGGCAATCCCGGCGCAACCGTCGGTCCCATTCGCGTGTCGTTTCCCAAGCGATAGGCGAGAGGCACGAATGTGCCGGCGGCGGAAGGCCACGGGAGCGCCGCTGTACTGCTCAGATCCAGCCCGAGCACTCCGTTGGCCCAGAGGTAAGAGGCGCTGACGTAGCCAAACGCATCAGCACCGCCGGCCGCGCGGCTGCCATAACGAATGCCGCCAGCGAGCACCGCGCAAGACAGAATCCACGCCAGCACCGTCGCCATGCGGCCGAGCGCCGCTGACTCGCGAAGCAGAGCATCGAGACGCGTGATGAATCGGGGCACGCCCGCGATCCACCTGCGGACCTGCTCTCGATATGCGATCCACCAGGCGAGCACGAAAGCGACGAGTGAGAGCAGCAGGACGCGACGCACATCCCGCGATGACACGCGCAGCGGACCCAGATCGATGCGGAAACCGCCGGTCGTCGCGACAATCGCCGTCCACACGAGAAGCGCGACGGCGGCGAACAGCAGCAGTCTGCCGAGTCGCTCCCTTCGATTCACGCGATCCTTCCGAGCGTCCGTCACCTCCGCTCGTCTGGCGGCCCGCATGCAGGCGCCGCAGGGGGTTTCCACCCGCCAAGCGCCGCGATTTCCTTGTTCTTCGCCTGGAGCTCGCGCAGACGGTCGAGCGCCGCATCGATCGCGCGGCACGGCGCATCGACGGCGGCGACTATGCTGGCGGTTGGCTCGAGGTCGCCGACCAGCTGATCGTTCAACCGCCGCGCGAGGTCCCTGTGCGCTGTGCCGAGCCCGGCGGGACCGCTGGCAATGTCGGCCAGCGCGGCCTCAATCGCTGGTACCGATCCCTGAGTGCGGAGCTGCTGAATGAAGTTGAACGCGTCGTATGTCGCAGCAATCCCGGCGACCATCCGCTGCTGCAGCCGGAACTGCGCGGCGAGCGCCGCAGGCGTGGCTGGCACTCGTGGATCCGGCACCACCTCGATGGGCTGCGTATAGGTACGGCCGCCGACCGTCAGCTTCGCGGTGTAGACCCCCGGCAGCACCATCGGCCCGACGAGCGTCGAGCGCGGCGTCTGCCCCGGCAGCGCGTGCCAGCTCAAAGTGTATTCGCGATAGTCGAGCAGATTGCCGCCATACCCGTAGTTCAGGGCTGGAGGATCGGGGTAACGCAGATCCCAGTTGACCCGGTGCATCCCTGCTGACGTCGGCAGCACTATCGGAGGGGCGAGCCAGTACTCCGGCACGTTCGCCATCGTCGTATCCGGCCGCGGCGCAATGCTCGTGTACTCGCGAATGGTTGCGCCGCTCGCATCGCTGATGCTCAATGTGACGCCGTCCGCGGGGGTGGTCAGGTAGTAATCAATGATGGCGCCCTCGGGTGGATTGGCGGCGACCTTCATCTCCGGCGGCAGCGGCGTGTCCTGCGTGTTGTCCCATCGCGCGCGCGATGCGGGAGACGATCTGAAGAGGAACGCTGTCGGCGCATTCGAGGCCATCGCGGCGCGCACCTGCCGCAGCGGCGACACGTCGTCGAGGATCCACAACCCGCGGCCATAGGTCGAGATCACCAAGTCGCGCTCGTGAACGATCATGTCGGTCACGACCGTCGCCGGTAGATTCAACTGCAACGACTGCCAGTGGTCGCCGCGATCGAACGACACCCATACGCCAGTGACTGTGCCCGCGTAAAGGATCGATGGCTCCGCCGGATCTTCGCGAACGACCCGCACGACCGCGCCTTCGGCGAGTCCGGAGGAAATCTCCTGCCACGTGCCACCGTAATCGGCAGTCCGATAAATATGAGGCAGAGCGTCGCGGGAAAGCACTGCCGCATACGCGGTGCCTGGATTCGCGTGTGAGGCATCGATCACGTTGATCGTCCCGAGCGGCAGTTTCGGTGGGGTGACGTTCGTCCAGGTCTTGCCGCCGTCGCGCGTGACGTGAATCAACTCCGTGCTCGTGCCCACCCACATGACGCCGTCAGCGACGGGGGACAGCGCCAGCGTGACGATCGATCCGCCCTGCGCGGGGCTCGCGACGTTCGCGCCGCCCGCGGTCAGGGTCGCAGGAAGCTGCACACCGGGCGGAGCCGCAAGATCCGGGCTGACGACTTGCCAAGTCCGGCCGCGATCGTCCGACGCGAGCACGTGCTGCGCCGCCGTGTAGAGCGTGCGCGCACCGCGCGGCGAAAACGCGAGCGGCGGCGCCCCGCCGAAACGATCGCTCGATGTCGGCTGATAGAGCACGACGACCTGACCGGTGACGCGATCGTAGCGGCGTAATACGTGATACCAGCCCTGCGAATACATGTATCGCGTGTCGAGCGGATCGGCGATCAGGAATCCATTCTCGAAACCGCCGGCCGGAGACCAGTCGTTCGGCCGGATGATTCCAAAGTCAGTGCGGCTGGGGACGCAGGCGGTGCCGGAGTCCTGCTGCGGTCCGCACACGTGATAGGGAAAGTCGTAATCGGTGGACACCCGGTGGAACTGGCCGTTGACGAGCCCGTAATACGGCGTCCAGGTCTCGCCGCCGTCGACGGTGATCGCGGCACCCTGATCGACGCCGGAAAACATCCGTTTCGGGTTGGTCGGATCGATCCAGAGGTAACGCGGGTCCGCCCCGCTCGGCGCCCCCCAGAACGCGCTGAAGCGCTGCCCGCCGTCAACTGATCGATAGATCGCGGTGCCCATGATGTAGACCACATCGGGCTGCCGGGGGTCGGTATACATTTTTCCGCCAGCGCTCGCGAGCTGCCGTGTCCCGAGCGTCCAGGTTTCCCCGCCGTCGTCCGATCGATATAGTCCCCGGTTGCCGCCACCGCGGCCCGTGCCGGTTCCCGCCAGCGCATATAGGCGCCGGCCAGTCGTGCCCGGCGCGACGGCAAACGCGCTGATACGCGCGCCGTCAGGCAGCCCGCGCGTGCCGACCGGCTGCCAGGTCAAGCCCCCGTCCGCCGACCTGTGCACCGCGCCATTGATAAGGAGGCCGTAAACAATCTGCGGATCGCGATAGTCCATGTAGACATCGGACGCGCCCGCCGAACCGTCCGCCGGCAGCACCCGGGTCCACGTTCGTCCGCCGTCGTTCGACCGATAGACGCCTCGCTCGGCGGGTGACTCGGAGGCCGGCGCCGGGCCGGGGGTGACCGGCGGAACCGGTCGCGGCCCGAGCGCGGCGACGATCACCACCTCCGCGTTTCGCGGATCCACGACCACGCCGCCGATGTATTGCGATTTCGGCAGCCCCACATTCGTCCAGGTCTTGCCCGCGTCGGTGGACTTGTACACACCCTTTCCCGTCGTGAACGACCACCCGGTCTGGCTGCCGGTGCCGACATAGACCACGTTCGGATTCGAGGGCGCAACCGCGACCGCACCGACAGAGGCGATGTGCACGTCGTCGAAGATCGGCTTCCACGTGACGCCGCCGTTCGTGGTCTTCCACACGCCGCCTTCCGGCATCCCGGCGTAGTACGTAGTCGGGTCCCCGGGAATACCCGCCGGCGCGGAGACATACCCGGAACGGGGCGGTCCGATCGACCGCCATTTGAGGTCGCCGAAATACGAGGGATTCACCTCCTGCGCGCGGGGAATTGTCAGCGCGCACAGGACCACAGCAGCGCAAGTAATAAGGAAGGTACGCATACGGTGCCGAGGATGGTAGCAGGGTTCAGCGATCGGGATGCGGGATGCGAGATGCGGGATGCGGGATGCGGGATGCGGGATGCGAAGATTCAAGGATTCAAGGATTCAAGGATTCAAGGATTGAAGATCCAAGGATTCAGCGATTAGGGATTCGTGATTAGGGATTAGGGATTCATCTCTGGCATCCTCCCCCTCCCTGTGCGAGACTACGCCTCTCTATGCACCGACGAACCTTCCTCACCACCGCGGCCGGCGCCATGGCAGCGGGCGCCATCGGCCACGCTCGATCTCCGCAGGCGCCACGGGAGAAGGCACGCTTCCGCATCGGCTTGGTCGCCTACTCGTACCGTCAGGCGCTCCAGGGGAAGACGATGACGTACGAGGATCTCATCCGCGTTGCCGTGGATACCGGCACCGATGGGATCGACATGACGGTCTACTGGCTGCCCGGCACATCGGATGACTACCTGCTGGGACTGCGGCGCTTCGCATATCGAAACCGCGTCGAGATCTACAGCATCGGGACACGCGTGCGGCTCGCGCAGCCGACTGCGGAGTTGCGGCAACAACAACTCGAGGAACTGAAAAAATGGCTGGACGTCGCGCAGAGGGTCGGCGCGACGCATGTGCGCGTTTTCGGCGGCGACACGCCGGCAGGCGCGACGCTCGAGCAGGCGATCGGCTTCGCCGCCGAGACGCTGAAAGGCGGCGCCGAGCTCGCCGGTGCGCGCGGGTTGATCCTCGGGCTCGAGGACGATGGCGGGATCACCGATTTTGCGAAAGAGACAATCGAGATCGTCAAGCGCGCGGATTCCCCCTGGGCGGGGATGAACCTGGATATCGGAAACTTCCGGCCGCCCGCGGTGTACGACCAGATCGAGATGTCGATCCCTCACGCCGTCAGCACGCACATCAAGACCACCATCGCGCTCGATGACGGGAAGACTCGCGGTCCGATGGATCTCGATCGTGTGTTCAAGATGTTTGCGGCGCACGGTTACCGTGGCTACATGGGACTGGAGTACGAAGCCGCAGGCGATCCGGCGACCGAGGTGCCCTCCCATCTGCGCCGGCTGAAGGAGCTCGCGGTCAAGTACTCGGCTTGATTACTTGGTCCAGATGCAGCCGCTGAGTGTCTCGGGAGACTTTTCCGCTACGCAGCAGAAGTAAGCTTCAATCCGAGCACGCGTTCAGCGTTCTGGTTGTACACCTTGCGGAGAATCGGCTCGGGCAGGCCGACGCCGTAGATTCGCCACCTTCCTTGCGGCGGCACGCGCGCCGGTGCGTAGTCGAAATACTCGTCCTCCGTTTCGAGGAACCGGTAGTAAATGTGATACAGGTCCTCACCGAACACCTGCTGCGGTGTCTCGGTTCCGAGCGGGATGGCGTCGGTGCCGAAGAGGATCCGGTCCTGATAGGTATCGAAGAAGCGGCGTGCGGTTCGCGGCTGGCGACCGAGCTCGCCGATCCGTGCGCCGATTTCAACGTTCACGTTCGGGAACCGGTCGAGCATCTCGCCCACCCCCGCGAGGTTCTCCGCCCAATGACCGACATGCAGCGCCACGAACGTCGTCTTCGGGTGCCGCGCGAACACGCGATCGCGGGCGTCGAGGATGGCCTTGAACGCGGGAAAGTCCTTGCCGTAGAACGACCAGTCCGGATGCGCGCTGAGCTCCTCGTACCGTTCGTTGAAGCGATCGATGGGCAGGAAGAACGCTTCCGGGTCGCCAACGTGCATCGCGACCGGCAACCCGAGACGGCCGCAGGCGTCCCACATCGGATCGAATCGCGGATCGTCCACCTTCACGAGCGCGCCGCCGGGGCCGCCATCCCGCAGATACAGGCCCAGCGTTTTCAGGACCTTCAGTCCGACGGCTCCCGCGGCCTTGGCTTTTGCGATCTCGTCCGCCTGCCAGGCGGCATAACCTGGCTCGCTGGCGCGCGCCCACGTCGGTTCCGTCATGGTCACGAAGCGGCCGGGAAACGCACGGTCGAATCGCTTGATCGTTGTGGCGAGCTCCGCGCCGGAGCCGCCCGTCAGATTCACCATCGTCCGCAAATTGACGGCGTCCATGACGGTGACGATCTCCGCCGGTGGCACGCTGCGCCTCGTCGAATTCATACGCGGCGATACGTGGGTGTGGAAGTCGATGACCGGAAACCGCGCGCGCGGCACGCGTGTTTCCTTTACGTGCAGCATGCTCTTCGGCTCGAATTCGGAGATCGGAAGCGGCGCCCGCTGGCTGCCTGCCGGTTGTGGCGGCGGCACCTGATCCGCGCGGGCGGGCGCGCGGCCACTGACTGCGCTCGACACGAACGTGGCGGCGGCGGCGGAAAGCCAGCCACGCCGACTGACTCCCTGCGGGGTTTGTCTGGTGCTCATGCGCGGGAGCTTTTGCGAGAGGGCCTGCGAATGTCAATACTGAATCGTCGGGGACCCCTGCACCCCGACTGGCTCACTCCGTTCCGCTCGCGCGTCGTCGCTCGCTCCACTCCGGTCGCGGTTCGTCGCTCGCTCCACTCCGTCGCTTGATGTATCGTGTAGTGTCCTGGCTTGTTCTGGGGGAGATATATGCGACGACCTGGTCTCTCGCCGTTGAAGGTGATGCTGTTCCTGGTACTGGCCGCTGTCGTACCGGAGCAGGCGTTCGGCCCCGCTGCAATGCAGGGCGGTCAACCTCCCGCAGCGGCGGGCCAGGCACCGGCGGCCGCGCCCCCGGCGCCGGCATGGATCCCGCTCGATCTCTTCCAGGTCCCCGAGGGACTGGAGATCACGGTGTGGGCGGCGTCGCCGGCACTGCACAATCCGACCAACATCGATATCGATCGGGACGGCCGCATCTGGGTCGCTGAAGGTGTTCGCTACCGCTCCCACTTCGCCCGTCAGCCCGAAGGCGATCGCATCGTCGTGCTGCAGGACACGGACGGGGATGGCAAGGCCGACAGCACGCACACGTTCGTGCAGGAACCCGGGCTGATTGCGCCGCTCGGGGTCTCGGTCATCGACAACAAGGTGATCGTGTCGCAGCCACCGGATCTCATCGTCTACACCGACGTGGATCGCAACCTGAAATTCGATCCAGCCGTCGACAAGCGTGAGGTGCTGCTGACCGGTTTCCAGGGTATCAATCACGACCACTCGCTCCACTCGGTCACCTTCGGCCCCGATGGCAAATGGATCTTCAACGCGGGCAACACGGGGGCGATGTTCACGGATCGATCGGGCAAGACATTCCGCATCTTCGGGTCCTACCGTCCAAATCCGGTCGGGCCGTTCAAGTTCCCGCACGACCCCGCGCAGTATGCCGGCAAGCCCAGTGACGACGGACACGTGTACGTCGGTGGATTCACGGTACGAATGAATCCCGACGGCACCAACGCTGAGATCATCGGCTACAACTACCGTAACAGCTACGAGCAATCCGTCACGTCGCTCGGCGACGTGTTCCAGAACGACAACGACGACCCGCCGGCATGCCGCGTCAGCTGGGTGATGGAGTACGCGAACTTCGGCTTCTCGTCGAACGACGGTCAGCGCACCTGGCAGGCGGACCGCCGGCCGGGACAGTCGATTCCGGCGGCGGAATGGCGGCAGGACGATCCGGGATTCGCCCCCGCAGGCGACGTCTATGGCGGCGGCTCCCCCACCGGCAACGTGTTCTACGAGAACGGCGCGCTCGGTCCGTCGTGGGAAGGCACGTTCCTCGCGGCGGACGCAGGCCGGAACGAGATCTTCTCGTATCAGCCGACGCGGCAAGGCGCCGGATTCAAGCTCGATCGCAAAATCTTCGTGACGTCGAATCCCAAGCAGCAGTATGCGGGGTCCGACTTCGTCATGGGTACCGCGGGCGTGACACGCGCGATGGCGACGCTGTTCCGGCCCTCCGACATCGCCGTCGGGCCCGACGGCGCCATCTACATCAGCGATTGGATCGATGCGCGCGTGGGCGGGCACCAGGATCTGGACGAAAACGTCGTCGGGGCAATCTACCGGATCGCGCCGAAGGGCTTCGTGTCGAAGGTCCCCAAGTTCGACACGGCGACCATCGATGGCCTGATCACCGCGCTGCGATCGCCGGCGGTCAACGTCCGTGCGCTCGGGTTCGAGGGGCTGAAGGCACGCGGCGCGGCTGCGGTGAACGCGGTGGCGGCGCTGCTCAACGATCCAAACCCTTACATGCGCGGGCGCGCGATTTACCTGCTCTATCAACTCGGGCCTGAAGGGCGGCAGCGGGCCGGGGCGCCGGAGTCGTTCACGGATCCGGCGCTGCGCATCACGGCGTACAGGGCGATGCGCCGCGCGGATCTCGACGTCGTGCCGGTCGCTGCGAAGCTCGCGCGCGATGCGGATGCGGGTGTCCGCCGCGAAGTGGCGCTGTCAATGCGGGACCAGCCCGCGGACAAGGCGATCAACGTGCTCGTCGATATCGCCCGCGGCTTCGACGGTCAGGATCGCAGCTACCTGGAAGCGCTGGGCACCGGCGCCACCGGCAAGGAAGCGGCGCTCTACGATCGACTGCGGCCCGCGCTCGGCGTCAAGGACGATCCACTGGCATGGTCGCCGGCGTTTGCGCGGATTGCCTGGCGTCTGCACGTGCCCGCGGCGGTGAACGACCTGGCCGCTCGTGCACGATCCGCGAAGCTGCCGCTCGCGGACCGACGTCTGGCACTCGATACGCTCGCCTTCGTCAATGATCCGAGTGCGTCGAAAGCCATGCTCGGTTTCACGGAGCCGAACAACCCGTTCCGTGAGCCGGCAACGTTGTGGCTGTTGAGCCGTCTCTCCAGCGACTGGGCGGACCATGGTCTCCGCCCCGCGCTCAAGGCCGCCGGCATATACGATCCTGACGCCATCGTGCTCAAGGAGGCGGTCATCCCGCGTCCGACGACGGAGGTTGCGGAGCTGTCGATCGACGAGGTCGTGCGTCTCAACGGAGACGCGGCGCGCGGCAAGAATACGGTCACCCGTTGCCTGATGTGCCATTCCGTCGGAGGCAACGGCGCGGAGCTCGGCCCCGCGCTGGACGGCTGGGGGCGCGGCAAAGCCGCGGACGTGATCGCGAAAGCGATCGTCCAACCCAACGCCGAGATCGCTCAGGGCTTCGATGGGACGGAAATCAAGACGAAGGACGGTGTCACTATTCAGGGGATTCTGATCAAGGAAGGCGATCCGCTGATGATGCGCAGCATGGGCGGCGTGACGCAGATCATCCCAGCCGACCGCGTCGCGTCGCGGCGGCGTTATCCGGGCTCACTGATGATGAGCGCCGCGCAACTCGGGCTCACGCCGCAAGATGTCGCCGACGTCGTAGCCTTCCTTCGGAACAACTGACACCCAGCGAACGAGCGCAGCGAGTGAGCCACGGGAGCGGAGCGGGGATCGAGGGGTCCCCGCGAGCGACCGTGTCGGGGAGTCGGAGGGGCGAAGCCCCTCGGCTAAATAAAGATGATGAGCGCCGCGCAACTCGGGCTCACGCCGCAAGATGTCGCCGACGTCGCAGCCTTCCTTCGGAACAACTGAGGAGCGAACCAGCGCAGCGATCGATTCGTCCCGTTCAACGAAACGGATCGACCAGCATTACTTCGCTGGATTGGTACGTGCGCTGAGAATAGACGACGGTCTGTCTATCCTTTGAGATGGTCAGGCCGCCGACCCAGTGGTCGATAGTGCCCGTCAGCGAACCGAGGTCCATCGTTCGACGACTGCCGAAGTCGAAGAACTCGAGGTGATGGGCGAACGTGTTGTCAGCAAGGGTCTCGCGGACGACGTAATAGATCCCGTCGCTGACGACTGCCCAGTATCCAGGAAGCGACCCGGTGAATTCCTGAATCACCGGCGTTTCTTCGCCGCCAGCCACTGGCCGTCGCCAGATTCCACCGTCTGTCTTTGCGAAATAGAGATCGGCACCATCGAGTCCTTCCCGGGCCGCCGACGCTTCGCTGGTCATCACCTGAAGCGCGCGGCCCCCTGCGGCGGGGACTTTCCAGACGAGGAATGCTCCGGCGCGATTGCGGATGAAATAGATCCACCGACCGTCGGCCGACCACGTCGGGAGCTCGCCATCCTCCGACACCGTGCGCAACGGTCCGCCGGTCGCGGGCATGATGTGGATGCCGCCACTGTGGAAGGCGAGATAGCGCCCGTCCGGAGACCAGCTCGGTCGGCCGGATGGAGGACCGCGACGCGACGTGAGTTGCAACGCCTCGGTGCCATCTGCGTTGCTCACCCAGACCTCCCGGGTACCGCTCCGCTCCGAGATAAAGGCGAGCTTCCGTCCGTCCGGCGAGAACGCCGGATCCAGGTCCATTCGTGTGGAACTGGGAAACGCCGCGGAGCGACCCGCCTGCGCGCGAGACAGCGACATTCGCGAGAAGTCCCAATCACCGAACTCACGAACGAATGTCAGCCGGTTGCCGTGCGACGACACTGACGGGAAGTAAGAATCCTCGCCGGCGATGGCCAGTTGCTCGAGGCCCCCTCCCGCGATCGGAACTCTCCAGAGACGGCGGACACCCTGCTGATTGCCCGACAGAATCACGTACCGTCCATCGGGGCTCCAGGCTATCCCGCCGAACCATTCCTGCAGCCCGCTCAGCAGGGTTCTATCCGTGCCGGTCTCGACCGAAAGCAGGTGAATCCCCAAGCCGTCATCTGCAAGACGGACAACGGCGAGCGTGGCGCCGTCAGGCGAAAACGCGAAGCGGATATCACCACCCCCGGATGGCGTTGTAAGCCGGCGCGTTGTAAAGGTGTCAAGCGAGAGCAGGAACACCGCAAAAGGCTCCGCCGAGGATGGACGGTCCGCGTAGGCGATGAACCGTCCCTCCGGCGACCACGCGAGGGCGAAGTACCGGTCGTCTCGCAAGTCACGGATTTTGCGTTCCGCCCCGCCATCGACGGGCAGCGTGAAAATCCCGCATTTACCAGTCCCGCAACGAATGAATGCGAGCTCGGTTCCGTCGGGGGACCAGGCAGGCCACTGTTCGACATTCTGATCGTGGGTCAAACGGACTCTCGCCGACGAGCCAATCCGCAGAAGGACGAGCTCGGGGTTGTCGACACCGTCGCCGACCCAGGAAAAAGCCACCCGTGAACCATCGGGAGAAAGCGCAGGCGCGCCAAGCACGCCGGCCGATGCCGCAAGTCGAGTGACCGACGGCACCCCCGCAGGTTCGAATTCCCGTCCTGCCCACATCATCCCCGCCGTCGTGCCGCCAGCCACCAGCGCCAGCACGGCGGCGACAATCGCGAGGATCCGGCGTGACGAGTCGAGCCGGCGCCGCACGCGTCGCAAATCAATCAGCAGGTCCTCGATCGTCTGGTATCGCTCCGCCGGATTCTTCGCCAGGCATCTCCCGAGGATACGGTTCAGCGCGGCGGGGACTGCCGGACGAAGGGTCGATACGCGAGGTTCCTTGTGGCGAATGGAGGCGACTATCGCGCCCCGATCCGTCCCCTCGAATGCCTTGCGTCCGGTGAGCATCTCGAAGAGCACCGCGCCGAACGCGAAGATGTCGGTGCGCACGTCCGTCGCGTCCTGGTCGAACTGTTCCGGCGCCATGTAGTGAACCGTGCCGAGGACGAGTCCGGACGAGGTCAGATCCCCGGTGGCGTCCGGCGGTCGCGGCACCGCGGCCGGTGCAATCTCCGCCGGACTGGCCGTGGCGATACCGAAGTCGAGCAGCTTCGCGTGCGGCGTCCCGGCGGAGGAACGCTGACTGGTGTGCTCGAGCATGATGTTGGCGGGCTTCACGTCCCGATGCACGATGCCGGCGCGGTGCGCCTCACCGAGCGCCGATGCAATCTGCTCCGCGTACAGAAGCGCCTCCGCGATCGGCAGCCGCCCACGCGAGAGACGCGCCGCGAGAGTCTCGCCGTCGACGTGCTCCATGACGAAGAAGTCGCGCCCGTTCTCGCTCCCGATGTCATGGATGACACAGATGTGCGGGTGATTCAAAGCGGCGATGGCGCGCGCCTCTCGCGTCATTCGCTCGCGCGACACCGGGTGAGTACTCGCGAACGCGGGAAGTACCTTGATCGCCACCATCCGGTTGAGCCGCGTGTCGCGGGCCTTGTACACCTCGCCCATTCCACCGGTTCCGATGCGCGAAAGAATCTCGTACGCTCCCACGCGCCGTCCGTCAAGACTCACGTCGGCCGAGAAATCG
The DNA here is from genome assembly GCA_046731735.1 of Acidobacteriota bacterium. GTDB lineage: Bacteria > Acidobacteriota > Vicinamibacteria > Vicinamibacterales > 2-12-FULL-66-21 > JALZOC01. Next base: position 3,550 of record JBKPLP010000083.1, on the reverse strand, counting down.
ACATGCGGCACGCAGTCTGGTGCCTCGAAGCTCGTCTCCGCCGCCGTCATCGAGGCAACGAGCGATAGCACTTCGCGGTCGAGACCATTCGTGCCGGCGCACGCGTCGATGATGTATGTCGACCGCTCGGGGGCGGGGCGTTCCCACGCCTCGATGGCGATCGCCTTGACCCGTTTCCAGTCGTCTGGCGTCATTGATTCGCTGCCTCGTCGGGCCTGCCCGCCGTGAGGGCACTGTGCAGCCAGCCCTTCGCGACCGCCCACTCGCGCTTGATGGTTGCCGGCGAGAGACCAAGCACGTCGGCGGTCTGCTCGATCGTCATGCCGCCAAAGAACCGCAGCTCCACAAGGCGCCCCAGATCCGGGTCGAGACGTTCGAGCTCGCCGAGCGCGGCATCCAGCGCCAGGATGTCGACGGCACCGAGGGCCGGTTCCGGCGCGGGTAAATCTTCGAGGGGCAACGCGACGTCCCCTCCGCCTCGCTTCTGACTGAGCCGACGACGCGCGGCGTCCACCACGATTCGGCGCATCAGCTGCGCCGCGATTGCGAAGAAGTGGGCGCGGTTCTGCCAGTCGACGCCGCGCTGGCCCAGGAGCTTCAGATAGGCCTCGTTCACCAGCGCCGTCGTCTGGAGGGCGTTATCGCGCCATTCGCGGGAAAGACGGCGCGATGCAATGACCCTCAGCTCGGTATAAACGAGCGGGATCAGCTGATCGAACGCCTCGCGGCTGCCGCCGCGCCACTGCTGGAGCAGTCCGGTGATTTCCTCAGCGGAGAGCTTGGGGGCGTCCACGTCTGGGTCTCTGGGGAGCATGGATTCTGGCATCCCATGCGGCGCGGGTCAATCGCGACGCCAAGTACCGGGTCCTTACGCCTCCCTGAGCCGATTTTCCGTCGCCTTACGCGTAAGGGGCTGGCGCCGCACTTCGCAAGGCGCTGGCCGCGAATTGATGGAGAAGTCTATGAGCTCGAAGATAAGCATCGGCATCAGCCTGTTTTGTCTCACCGTGATGGCCTCCCCGGCACTGGGACAAACCGCCTTCGTGTTCGCGCCGGACGCCTACACCATCCAGCGGTTTGCAGATCGCGATGAAGTCATGATCGTCGTGCCCGGCACGGCCACGCTGCGCGGTGGCGAACGGGTTGACATCACCTTGCGCCTGCCCCAGCCGCTGGGTATCGACCTGGGTCAGGCGACGGTATTCGATACGTTCATGTGGTTCCTCAACCCTGCGGCATGTCGCGCAGGAGGGGACTGCGTACGCGCACAGCCTTTCTTCGAAGTTCCCGCAACGGTCGGGTATTACACATCAGCGGGCGAGCTGATCCCGCCCTTTTCGAGTGACTTGTATGTCGGGGCTTTCGGCGGCACTCTCCTGAGTGATGGGACACAGCTCTCCGATGCGGACCTCGAGCGAGCAGATAGCGCGCCATTCAATCGCCAGTTTGGAATTCTTTCAGAAATCCGCGCGTCCTTCGTGGTGCCGAGTGTTTACCAGACTACGGCAGGCCTGCAATTCACCGCCTGGCTGACCGCGCGGCGAAACTCTACCCAGACGACGCCTCTATTGGTGCAGGGGAAGGACCTCGGCACCCTGCAAATCGTCGCCGACATTGTTGCGGCGCTTCAGCAGGCGGGAGTAGACCCAGGGACCGCGTTCGACCTGGGCGTCGCCCTTCGGGCCGCACTCGAGTCGATAGCGGCAGGAGACCAGGCCGCGGGCGCGCAGCAGCTCAACGCCTTCTTCGAAGCTGTCGACGCGCTGGTGAAGTCGGGACTGCTCTCGGTCGCCGACGCCCGTTCACTGCGGCCGAAAATTCTCATGCAGGTAGCCGGTTTACGACGCCGCTGACGATACGCGGTCCACGGTCGCAACTTCGGACTGCAGTCCGACGGCAGGTTCATCAACGTCTCGCCTCGAACTGCAGCGCACGTTGAGTTCCCCACTCGACGATTGACGAACCCCTCCGCCCTGTTGCTCCGCGCGCACAGGTGTGACCAGCGCTCACGCAACCGATTGCGCTATCTTCTTGAACGACAACAACTTCGATATGGGCTCAGTCCTTGCTCTTGACGCGGGCATGCGAACAATCGGACTTCTCGTCACTCTGCTGGCGATGGCCCCGCAGGCAATCCCCGACCAGAAAGCGCCCGCTCCGGAAGGCACGGCCATCGCATCGGCGCAGGTTACCGGCTTCGACATCGATCGACTCAGTCCGGGCCTTCGCAAGGCGATCCAGAGCCTCGCTGGCACGGCGCTGAATCAACAGCGGCTCGACGAACTCGCCGCGCGCATCGAGGCCGAGCGGCCTCGCCACGTTGCAGCCGTGCGCTCCGTCCTCGATCCCGACGGACAGGCGCGCGTCTTCTTTGTCGTCGGCCGGCAGGACCAGCCCGATCGCGACGACAACATCAACGCCCGCTATATCGTCGAGCGGGCCGACATTACGGGCGTGCCCGATGGCGAGCTGTCGCAGGCGCTGCGCGACGACCTGCGTGCGCTGGTCGGCAGACGCCTCGACTCGGGCGAAGCCGACAAGTTGCAGGAACGCATCGAACGCGAGCTGCCGCGCTACGACGTCTCCCGTCGCATTCAGCGCGGGGACGAGGTCGGCCGCATCAAGCTCCTCTATGAAGCGCGCAGGAAAGAGCCGCCGCCGTGGCTGCGCTTCGAGCCGCTTCGCTCCAACCTTGTCTATCATTCCGATCAGGGTTGGGGGGGCTACTGGGACTTCAACATCGAAGCTAACCGCACCATTCGCTTCATCCCGACGTTTGCGCTGGCCAACTCGGAGGATTCCGTCGAGGAGTATTCCGGCGCCGGCCTGCGTTTCGAAACGAGAAAGCTCGGTACGCGCCGGCTTGGCGCGAGTCTCGAGTGGACCTGGTTCGATCAGGACTGGCGACGTCCCACGCTCGACGCCTTGCCGCTCAGTCCAGACATCCCGCGCGCGTACGACTCACGGACGACGATCACGCCGCTTCTGAAGTTTGCGTTCACGCCGGATATCAGCATCGCCGCAGGCGTGAGCATTTCGGAGCTCGAGGCGCTCCCGCCGGCGATTGATTCGCAGATGGCGAACGCGGCCGTCGCGTCGGTCGAGTTCGATCGGCAGTGGAAGCAGAGCTCCGACTCGACCCATCGCGCCGTGGCGAGCTTCGGCATGCGCGCAGGCTCCCGCAGTCTGGAAAGCGATCTCGCCTACACGAGGTATCTCGGCCAGGGCTCGTATCGATTCGACTTCGGCCGCCATCACGTACAGGCGAGCGGCATGGCTGGCGGGATCACCGGGCACGCGCCGCTCTTCGAACGCTTCGCGCTCGGTGACTCGACGACGCTGCGCGGCTGGGACAAGTTCGATATTTCGCCAGCCGGCGGTGATCGCGTGGCCTACTCCTCGATCGAATATCGCTACACGGGGCTCACGCTGTTTCTCGACGTCGGATCGGTCTGGGATGCGAATACCGCGCGTCACGTCCGCGTATCAACCGGCTTCGGGTTTCATGGGGGGCCGGCATTCGCCGTCGTCGGCTTCCCGCTGAACACCG
>JBKPLP010000082.1:0-8231 GCA_046731735.1 Acidobacteriota bacterium | reverse complement strand
ACGCACGACGCAGGCCGCGGCCGCCCGACAGATTGCCGCGCGGATGCTGCGTGAAGCATTCCGGCACGGGCTGCTGGCCAGCGATCTCATCGCGGCGCTGGAGGAGATTGCACCGGGCCGGGGGAATCGGTAGGACCGGACGACGTGGTCATCGCGCGAAACCCACCTTAGTGATCGTGAAGCCGTTCGAGTCGCCGGGCCTCGCGTTGGTGAGATCGATGACGAACAGCAGCGAGGAGGCGGTCTCCCGATCCGGAGGAGGTCCGGTTTGCCGGTCGAGCGGCCGCATGCGAACGATCGACAAGACGAGCTGACGCGGCGTCGAATCCAGATAGACCGAGCTTCCCCACCGCTCTCCGCTGCTCGGATAACGGAGCTGGATCGACACGCGCGATGGCCGGGCGGCCGATGCCGTGAACACAATCTGCCCTGCGGCCGGCACCCTGTCTGCCAAATCCGCGACAAGCGCGGCGAACTGACTGGCCTTCGCGCCGGGCGCGAGCGTGTACTGCAGGGACACCTCGTGCTGCACCTCGGCGATCGTCGCGACGGATCGTGAATCCTTCTCTACGTGCCAGCCGAGCTCGTCGGGCAGCGCGACGGCGTTTGCCGGCGCAACAGGTATCGAGGCGGACGCTGGCGGCAGGAAATACACAGGGTTGCTGAGCAGCCATGGAACGGGCGGCGTTCCCGGCGCACCAGCCGGGCGGACCTCGACCCTGAACGCTCCGGTCTGGCCATCCTCGATGCCCACACCGAGTTCCGCCTTCGTTGTCTTTTCCAGTTCGACGCCTCGGGTGATGACGACCAGTTCAGAGCCGGCAGGTTCGGCGACCGTGAGATCCACCGCCGCCGGGCCGGGCGGAAGGCTCGCGCCCATTGTTGCGGTGCCCGCGCGGTCCCCGCGCGACCCGCGCAGGCGAACGTAGCCCCGGGTCGCCATGGCGTCGATGACCGTGAACACTCGGCCGTGGCGGATCGCTTCAAGCACCGCGCGCCCGTCGTTTGCGGCATCATCACCGAGCGGCGCATCGAGGATGACGTTGTCGCTGAACGTGCGAAAGCTCGCCTCGTACGAGGGCACGTTTCCGAGCGCTCTCTGGCGGGCGCCGCTCTCCTCCACCCCGCGTCCGATCCCGCCGTGCGCGTCGTGAGCGGCAAGGGCGACGACCGGTCGTCGTTTTGTCAGCTCGTCCCAGCGTTTCAGCGTGGCGACGGGACGGTCGAGCATCGACGCGAGTGCTGCGGGAGGCCGAAACAGATAGGCGAGGAACACGCGCGCCAGCGTCGTGCGCGTCTCGTCGCGCCATTCGCTGTCGGTGTTGAGCCACTCGATCCCATCGATTGGCGCCTCCCAGTCGGTCCAGGCGAGCGACGCTTTCGGCGAATCCGGATGCGCGGCGATGCCGAATCCTCCGAGCCGCGCGACGTCCTCGACCACCGCCGCCGGGTCCCCTCCGAGCGGATAGGGTGAAGGCTGCATGCCGAGCGCAACGTAGTGCCCGCCGTTCGTGCTGATCTCGACGCCGTCGATGCACAGGACGCCCGACAGATACGCCGGAGGATCCGGAGGCATCGTTCCGTCGCCGTGATCGGTGAAGATGACGAACTTCAGGCCTGCACGCGCAGCGGCTGACGCGATGGCGGGCTTGTCCCACGCCCCGTCGGAACGCGTGCTGTGCACATGGTAAGCGCCGCGAACGGTGCGGCGCACGAGATCCGGATCGATGTTGGCGCTGTCGACCGCGAGAGGTCCTGGCGGCAGCGTCGCAAGCCCAAAAAAAATGACGGCGGCCACGACGGCCGCCGTCACGAACAGAACTCTGCGCATTCGGGGACGCTACACGGTCTGCGTCGCGGCTACCTGCTTCTTGACCCCCGCATCGGACCGGATGCCTTCCGCCTTGTCGGTACGCTCCCACGTGAATTCCGGCTCGGTGCGTCCGAAGTGGCCGAATGCCGCGGTCTGCTTGTAAATCGGCCGCCGCAGGTCGAGCGCCTCGATGATCCCCTTCGGAGTGAGCTTGAAGTGCGCGCGCACGATCTCGCTGATCCTCGAGTCGTCTATGACACCGGTGTCGAATGTGTCGACCAGCACCGAGACCGGTTCCGCGACGCCAATCGCGTACGCGAGTTGGACCATGCAGCGTTCGGCGAGCCCTGCCGCGACGACATTCTTCGCAACGTAGCGCGCCATGTAGCAGGCGGAGCGATCGACCTTCGTCGGATCCTTGCCCGAGAACGCGCCGCCGCCGTGTGGTGCAGCGCCGCCATAGGTGTCGACGATGATCTTGCGTCCGGTGACGCCGGCGTCGCCGTGCGGTCCGCCAACGACGAAACGGCCGGTCGGATTGATCAGGATACGGGTGTTCTTGTCGCGCATCTCGTCCGGGATGACGCGGTTCACGATCCGTTCGGTGACGTCGCCGCGCAGCGTGTCATTGGCGACCTCGGCGCTGTGCTGGGTTGAGATGACAACGGTGTCGACGCGCACCGGCCGGTTGCCGTCGTATTCGACCGTCACCTGTGACTTGCCGTCGGGCCGGAGGTACTCGAGCGCGCCTTCACGGCGCGCGCGAGAGAGGCCCTTGGTCAGCTTGTGCGCGAGCATGATGGGCAGCGGCATCAGCTCGACCGTCTCGGTGCAGGCGTAGCCGAACATCAGCCCCTGGTCGCCGGCTCCGCCCGGGTCGACCCCCTGCGCGATATCGGGTGACTGTTCGTGAATCGACGACAGGACCGCGCACGTCTCCGAGTCGAATCCGAACTTGGCGCGCGTGTAGCCGACGTCCTTGATCGCGTGCCGCACGACGTGCTGGTAATCGATGGTCGCGGACGTCGTAATCTCGCCGGCGATGATCGCCAACCCGGTAGTAACCAGCGTTTCGCACGCGACGCGGCTGCGGGCGTCCTGCGCCAGGATCGCATCGAGAATCGAATCGGAAATCTGGTCGGCAATCTTGTCGGGATGCCCTTCGGTCACCGATTCGGACGTAAACAGATGACGGCCCTTACGGCTCATGCGTCTCGCGCTCCTTCAAGCTGTGCGTACGCGTGTCGGGATGGTGCCGACACGGCTTACGCAGGTATTCGTGGACTTGCTCGGGTTTTCCGAGAAGCGGGCGCTCCTTCCCACAGGCGGAAGAGCGTTTCAAATCCGCCAAATATAGCAGTTTTCGAGCGGTCGCAGCAACAACAAACCGTTGCAGCGCTTGGACTTCGGTTGCAGCGGGGGCACGACTCGACTCAAGGCTTCAGGGCTTCAGGGCTTCAAGGCTCAAGGCTTCAAGGCTCAAGGCGCAAGGCTCAGAGCTGTTGGAGCATCTTCCGGTCGCCACTCGTCTAACCGATGGAGGGGGCATCCACAGATGGAACGCACGATTTGGGAAAAGATTGGCGGGACGGGCGAACAGGTGCTGGCGCAGCTCAAGCGGCTCGTCGCGGAAGGCAACGTCCGCCGCGTGGTCGTAAAGCAACATGGCAAGACGATCGCCGAGTTCCCGTTGACGGCCGGCGTGATCGGAGCCGTGATTGCGCCCGTCGCGGCGGCGATCGGCGCCCTCACCGCGCTCATCACGGATTGCAGCATCGAGGTCGAGAAGTCCGTGCCCGATTCAGAGCCCGCCCTGAGCCGTGAGCCCTGAGCCCTGAAGCCCTGAAGCCTTGAGCCCTGAAGCCCTGAGCCTTGAGCCCTGAGCCCTGAAGCCCTACTTGCGCGGATGAAATTTGTCGTACACCGCCCTCAAGCGTGCTTCGAGCACATGCGTGTAGATTTGCGTGGTCGACAGATCCGCGTGGCCGAGCATTACCTGGATCATCCGCAGATCGGCGCCGCGTTCGAGCAGGTGTGTCGCGAACGAGTGACGTAGGACGTGCGGGCTGAGGCCGCGTGCGATGCCCGCCTTCAGTCCGTACTCCTTCAGCACCTTCCAGAAACCGACCCGCGAGAGCGCCGTGCCGCCGCGGGCGTTGACGAACAACCAGGGGGAGCTCTTCTTCTTGAGAAGATGCGGACGTCCCTCGCGAATGTACCGCCGCACCCAGTCCGCCGCTTCGTGGCCGAGCGGCACCATGCGCTGCTTATCGCCCTTGCCGATGCACGTCAGATATCCGTCGGTCAGATTGAGATCGCCGGCCCGGAGCGTAACGAGTTCCGAGACACGAAGCCCGGTCGCGTAAAGCGTCTCGATCATGGCCTTGTCTCGAAGGCCGCGTGGTGTCGACGTGTCGGGTTGCGCGAGGAGGCGATCGACATCCTCGAGAGACAGAGACTTCGGCAACGCCGCCCAGGCGCGCGGCGGGCGGAGGTCGTCGGCGGCACTATTGTCCTGCTTCCGCTCGAGCGCGGCGAACCGGTAGAAGCCCCGTACGCACGCCACCGCGCGAGCCACGGATCGCGGCGCGAGTCCCGACGACATCAGCTGCCGCACGAACGCCTCGAGGTCCTCGCGACACAGCTCCTCGACCGCCGTCGCGCGCTTTTCCGCGAACGCCGCCAGCAGCGCCAAATCGCGCGCGTAGCTCTCCAGCGTGTTCGCCGACATCCGGCGCACGTCACGCAGGTAGGTCAGATACTCGTCAACCACTCAGTGACCCTCGGGATCCGGGACGCGGGATCCGATCGTCGTGATTCTGGACTTCGGATCCCGGATCACGCATCCCGCATCCCGGATGTTTGACACCCCCTGATCCGAGGAGTAGTGTAAGCGGTTGCAGCAGACGGAACTATTCATGGCTACGCAATCCAAATGGCAGTACCTTCCGACCGAGGCGCTCAACCCGGTCAGTCTTTCGGTCGACAAGACCCCCGTTCCTGAAATCATCGACATGATCCTCAACGAGGATCGCAAGGTGGTGGCGGCCGTGCAGAAGGAGAAGGCACGGATCGCGCACGGTGTCGAGATCGTGACGCAGTCGCTCCGCAAGGGAGGCCGCATCGTCTTCGTCGGCGCCGGCACCAGCGGCCGCCTCGGCGTCGTCGAAGCCTCCGAGATGCCGCCGACGTTCGGCACGAGCCCGACCCTGGTGCAGGCAATCATGGCCGGCGGACAGGACGCGGTGTTCAAGGCGAAGGAAGGGGTCGAGGACAACTACGAGGAGGGCGCACGCAGCATTGCGCGGATGCGGCTGGGCAAGAAGGATGTCGTCATCGGCGTCTCCGCGAGCGGCATGACGCCGTTTGTCCGCGGGGCGCTGACGCGCGCGCGCAAGGCTGGGGCGAAGATCATCTTCGTCACCTGCTGGCCTGGTTCGGAGCTCCAGAACTTCGTGGATCTGCAGATCGCGCCCGGCGTCGGGCCTGAGATCATCGCCGGGTCCACCCGGCTGAAGGCGGGAACCGCCACGAAACTCGTCCTCAACATGCTGACGACGATCTCGATGATCAGGGTCGGCAAGACCTACGGTAACCTGATGGTCGACGTCCAGACGGGCTCTGAGAAGCTGAAGGACCGCGCCCGGCGGATTCTGGTCCTCGTGACCGGGATCGACTACGACGCGGCAGACGTGCTGCTCAAGCAGGCGAAATGGAACGTCAAGGCGGCGATCATCATGCAGCGGGCGAACCTCACGCTTCCGCAGGCGCTCCGCCGGCTGAAGAAGGCGCACGACTCGGTGCGCGAAGCGATCGGCGAAGATGCGGACGTGCGGCTCAAAGAGTTGCTCGCAGCTTCTCCGCCGCCGGCGCGTCAAGCATGATGTTCACGTCGTCGTGAAGCTGCAGGAATGACGCGGGCAGCTCGGTTGTCAGCGGTCCGTTCACCACGCGCTCGACGCACCCCGCCTTCGCTTTTCCCGTCGCCAGCAGGACGATCGCGCGCGCGTGGAGGATGGTCGCCATCCCCATCGACAACGCCTCCGGCGGAACGTTCGCAGGATTGCCGCCGAAGAGCGAGGCGTTGCTGCGGCGGGTTTCCAGCGTCAGCGTCACACGATGCGTCCGCGCGGCAAGTGCCGGCGCCGGCTCGTTGAAGCCGATATGGCCGTTCGTGCCGATACCAAGGATCTGCAGATCGATCCCGCCGGCCCCCGCAATCTCTTCCTCGTAGCGCCGGCATTCAGCCTCGGCATCTGGTGCGGTGCCGTTCAGAAAGTGGCGGCGCTCTGGCCTGACGTTCACGTGCCGGAACAGGTGTTCCTCCATGAAGCTGCGATAGCTGCCGGGATGCGAGGCAGGAATTCCGACGAACTCGTCGACGTTGAACGTCGTGACTTCTCCGAAGTCTGCCCCGCGGGCGTGCTGCGCGACGAGCTCGCGATAGAACGCGAGCGGCGTACGGCCGGTCGGCAGGCCGATCACGACGCGCGGATTGGCTTCAATCGCGCCGGCGACCCGGCGCGCCAGCGCGCGCGCGGCGGCGTCGGCGTCCGCATACACGGTAACGCGCGGACTTCTGGCGTGAATGCGGATTCCCTGGGATTTGACTGGCATCAATCGAGTTTATAGGCGGGCACCGCCGCGTGTCCGCGCGCTTCCTGCACCGCGAGTGCGATGGCCCCGATTGCGGGCTCGCGCTCGAGCAGTTCGACGCGGCTCCGCGGAGCGGCGATCGGAAGCCGGCGTTCGAGCTCCCCTTCCAGCCACGGAACGGCGCGGAAGATTCCGCCCGCGAGGATGAAGGGAAACGGCTCGCCGACTAAATCGAGGCGCCGGGCCACGGACAGCGCCGAAGCTTCGAGCTCATTCGCGGCGGCGCGCAGGATGCCGATCGCGACCTCATCTCCGTGCGAAAACGCCGACTGCACGCACTTGGCGAGCGCGCCGATGGCGGCAGGTTTCAACTGCGCGTTGTAGACCTCGTGAATGAGCCCTTGAGCCCGCGGCACGTCGAAGTGCTCCAGCAGCATGCCGGTCAACGAGGTCTCGGGTCCGCGTTTGTCGGCTTCGCGCAGCACTGCGCGGATCGCCGCGCGGCCGATCCAATAGCCGCTTCCCTCGTCGCCGAGGACATACCCCCATCCACCAGAACGCGCCGCTTCCCCGCTGGAGTTGCGCCCGTACGAGATGGAGCCCGTTCCCGAAATCACCACGACACCAGGCTGCCCCGGCGCGCCTGCTTCGAGCGCCACGAGCGCGTCGTTGACGACGAGGACACGCGCTTTGTAACCGATGCGCCGCATGATCGCCGCAACGGTCGCGGAGTCGTCTGGACGGTCGACGCCAGCGATGCCGAGACAGATGGCGGCCGGGACGATATCGCGGTCGCCGATCGCCTCCTCCATCACCTCATGGAGGACCTTCTCCACCTGGAGCTCACCTGACGCCTGGAGGTTGGCGCCGCTGCGGCGTGCCTCGGCGATGATCCGTCCATCCTGATCCGCGAGCAGGCACACGGTCTTCGTCCCGCCGGCGTCGATCCCCAGCACGTTGAACATCTGATAGCAGTTTAATAGCGATACCGCTCGCTCACCGCGTTTGACCGCGCATTCCCGCGACTGTTACACTCCCATCTTTTATGAAATCAGAGAAAGGACCCATGCGCGGCCTCGTTGCAGCCGCCGCACTTGCGGTAGCCGCATGTCTTGGTGTCCTGTCAATCGGCTTGTCCGCGGTAGCGTCGCCACGCTCAAGCGACGCGAAGGCGGACGCCGCAAAGGTGGATCCGCCGAACACAGAACTTCGCGCCCTCTGGGTGCTTCGCACCTCGCTCGTCTCACCTGAAAGCATCGCGGCGGTCGTCCGGACCGCGAAGGAACACGGCTTCAACACGCTGTTCGTGCAGGTGCGCGGACGCGGCGACGCGTACTACAGCGGGGATGTCGAGCCGCGCGCCGCAGAGCTGCTGCGGCAGCCGGACAGCTTCGACCCGCTCGCCACGGTGCTGGAGCGCGCCCACGCTTCGGGGCTCGGCGTCCACGCGTGGGTGAATGTGAATCTGATCTCCAGCGCCGTCGATCTGCCGATCGCGCGCGAGCACCTGATCTATCGGCACCCGTCGTGGCTGATGGTCCCGCGCGACATCGCGCAGGAGCTCGCGGGGATGGAGCCGGAGAGTCCCGGCTACGTCGGCAAGCTGGCGCGCTGGACGCGCACGCAGAGCGCCGATGTCGAAGGCCTCTATTCATCGCCAATCCTTGCGGAGGCCGCCGACTACATCGCGGCGCTCACGGCGGACCTGGTGAAGCGGTATCGGGTCGACGGAATCCACCTCGACTACGCGCGATATCCCAGCGATCGGTTCGACTACAGCCGCCCGGCGATTCGCGAATTCCGTACCTGGATGCGCTCGCGT
>JBKPLP010000081.1:0-11330 GCA_046731735.1 Acidobacteriota bacterium | reverse complement strand
TCACCACGGTCTTGGCGGGAATCTTGATCGCTTCGCCGGTCGCCGGGTTCCGGCCCATCCGCGCCTTTCGCTTCTGAACCACGAGCTTCACCATCCCCGGAAGGACGAACTCGCCGGAGCGCTTCAGCTCCTTTTCCGCTAGCGTGTTCAGCTCGTCGAAGAACTCCCGCGCCTGTGTCCGCTTGACCTCAAAACGATCCGCGAAGTGCGAGAAGAGTTCGGATTTGCCCATCCTGCGGGCCTCTGCCATCGGCTATTCCCCTTGCTTGTGCGCGCTTGTATCGGACCGCTTCACGGCCGCGCGCGCGGGCGGCGGCAGCGGAAAACGACGGGCGTGAAACGTCACATCCTAGCGCGCGGTCTTTTGCGGTGTCAATCGCAGACGCGCGGTTTAGGCCGAAAAATAAGGCGAAATGCTACAATTTTGCCGTGATTGAAACGTTCCCCAACCCGAGCCGCGCGCGCGATTACGAGATCGAGATCCGCTGCCCCGAGTTCACCTCCGTCTGCCCGAAAACGGGACTGCCCGACTTCGGCGAAATCATCATCACCTACGTACCAGACGAGACGTGCCTCGAATTGAAGGCGTTGAAGTACTACATGATCGACTTCCGCAACAAGGGAATCTTCTACGAGGCGGTGACGAACCAGATTCTGGACGATCTCGTCGCCGCCTGCGCGCCGCGCAGGATGACGGTGATCGGGGATTTTTCGGTACGTGGGGGAATCAGTACGACGGTGACGGCTTCTTACGAGAAGACGTAGGGCTTCAAGGCTTCAAGACTTCAAGGCTCCCATGGAAATCCCGATCGAGGATTCGATCGATCTCCACACGTTCCGACCAGCCGATATCAAATCAGTTGTCGAAGAGTACGTCCACGCGGCGCACGCCGCCGGATTCAGGGAAGTACGGTTGATTCATGGAAGAGGAATCGGCGTGCAACGGGGCAACGTGCAGGCCGCGCTCGATCGTCACCCACTGGTTGAGAGTTTTCACGATGCGCCGGAGGCGCACCTCGGAGCGACCGTCGCGATCCTGAAGTCTGGAAGCCCTGAAGCCCTGAAGTCTTGAAGCCCTGAAGCCTGGAACCCCTGAAGCCTTGACCGTGCGCTCAGAAGAGTCCCGGGCAGACCCTCCAGCGAACCACCTGCTGATAGTCGCGGTAGCGCGGATCGCGCGCGAGCGTCTTCTCTTCGCACACCGCGCGGGCAAGCAGCGCCGCGTCGGCGATCAACAGCGCCACGACGTTCCAGCTCGAGGGCATCGCCGCCAGGTATGCGGCGTGCGTGATCAGGTAGCCCAGGTAGATGGGATGCCGAACCAGGCGATAGACGCCCGAGGACACGATGCCGCGATTCGCCGGCATCAGGCCGAAGCTGCGCCCAAGCGTCACCTTTCCGGCAATCACGACTCCGAGGCCGACAGCCGAGATCCCGACGGTGACCATCTGCGGCAGCAGCGCGATGACCGTCGCCGGCTTGAGCAGCGACGGCCCCAGCATCGACACCGTGGTCAAGACGCGTGCCTGCAGACTGCGGTCGACGGCCGCCGCCGATCGGCGCATCACCGTAAGGATGACGACGAGCATCTCGCTGACGACGAGCAGCAGGCCGGTGACCCGCCCGGTCTTCAGGAAATCCACGCCGAAGCGAACCGCCATCATCGTGAACAGACACACGACGACCGCGCGTGAGACCAGGTCGGCCAGCCGCTCGACATCCGCGCGCAGCAGGCGGCGTTCGCGCCACGGCGACACCGTGAACGGCGCCGGCAACGTCAACGCCAGCCGTTTGATCATTCGCCGTGCCCCTGCGACTCGGCTTCTTCGATGAAGTAGTTGCCGCACGCCGCGTCGAGCAGCTCGCGCGAGACGACAGGCTCGCGCCCGGTGTAGCGGCAGATGTCGACGACGTGGTTGATGAGATCGCGAGGATGGCACGCGCGCATCTGCAGCCGCCGCGGCGCGTAGTACTTCCGCTCGAGATACTCGACCATCACCGGATCGAACGTCAGGCCGCGCTTGCGGCAGTTCAACTCGAAGATCCGGCAGTACTCCTCGATCGTCGGGTTCTTCGCCAGGATCTTGTACGGAATGCGGCGCAGGAACGCTTCGTCGGCGAGCGATTCCGGCTTCAGGTTCGTCGCAAACACGATGAACACGTTGAAGGGGATCTCGAACTTTCGACCGGTGTGCAGCGTGAGGAAATCGACGCGGCTCTCGAGCGGCACGATCCAGCGGTTCAGCAGGTCGCGGGGCGGGATCCGCTGCCGCCCGAAGTCGTCGACGACGAACACGCCGCCGTTGGCCTTCAGCTGAATCGGCGCTTCATAGAATTTCGAGATCGGGTTGAATGTCAGGTCGAGCATTTCGAGCGTGAGCTCGCCGCCGACCACGACGACCGGGCGCCGGATCGTTTCCCAGCGGCGATCGGCTCCGGCGACCGCGATCACGCTCTGCGCGGTCGCCCCGTCCCCGAGCTTCTGATGGCTGACGGGGTCGTACATCGTGATGACCTGGCCGTCGACGTCGATCGCAAATGGCATGTGCATCTCGCCGCCGAGCGCCCGGCCGATGCCTTCCGCGACGACCGTCTTGCCGTTCCCCGGCGCGCCATAGAGGAACAGCGCCTTGCCGGAGTTCACCGCCGGCCCGAGCTGATCGAGCATCGCCGGCCCCACCACCAGGTCGGTGAATCCGGTGGACAGCAGCGTGCGATCGAGATACGGACGCGCGGCCATGGCGGCACGGACGTAGGCGTTGTACTGCGCCAGCGGCACCGGCGCCGGACCGACGTAGCGGCAGATGTCGAGGAACTGCCCGGCCCGATCGCGGCCGAGGTCGGTCAGCACGTAGCGATATCCCGCCGTCCCCGTCCCCGCGGCGCCGCGGACCTCGACCAGCTTCTCGATGCGTGCGTGCTGAATCAGCGAATCAAGGACGGCATACGGCACCCGCAGCCGGTCGGCCAGTCCGGTTCCGCTGGCCTCGCCGCCGATCAGCGTTTTCAGCAGCAACTGGTTGAGCGCGTCCGGATGCAGACCGGTCTCTTCGATCGTGTTCGGCGGCGCCGGCGGTGCCGGCGCCGACGGGAGACCCGGCTCGGCGGCTGCGGCGGCAACTGGTGTCATCGGCTACTCCCCTGGGCAAATTCGATGCGGTGTCCGATATGCGCGCCGGCGGCGTCGAGGGTTCCGGCCCGGAGCTCGAGCACTCCGGCCGTGCCCCGGCGCGGCAAACGGATCCGCCACGGCTTCAGGTTCACGACGCGGTCGATGATCACGCCCTTGTCGTCGAGCGCGATCACGTCGATCGGAAATCGCATCCAGCACGTGTGCACGCCCCGGCTCGGCACGATCCACAACGCCTCGCCGGGGTCGAGATTCTCCCGCGACATCAGGCCGACCGCGCGCGTCGCGCGCGTGGCGGCGACGACGACGTTGCTGGCGAGCACGGCGCCGGTGTCGAGAACGGTCGCGATGAGCGGCATCGGCGTCGACTACTTGTGGGTGCCTTCGATCAGCGGGAAGAGCACCGTGACAAAGCGAATCGCGGCCGGGCCGATGGTGACGACCCAGATCGCCGGAAAGATGCAGAACACCAGCGGAAACACCATCTTCACGCCGGTCTTCGCGGCCGCTTCCTCGGCGCGCTGGCGGCGTTTCGTCCGCAGCGTCTCCGAATACACGCGCAGCGACTGCGCGACGCTGGTGCCGAACTTGTCGGTCTGAATCAGCATCGTCACCAGCGAGCTCAGGTCGTCGACGCCGGTCCGGTCCGCCAGGTTACGGAGCGCTTCCGCGCGCGGCTTGCCGGCACGCAGCTCGAGGTTGATGAGCTTCAATTCGTCGGATAGCTCCGGATACGCGAACTGGAGCTCCGCGCCGACGCGTGACAGCGCCTGGTCGAGACCGAGGCCTGCCTCGACGCTGACCACCAGCAGGTCGAGCGCGTCGGCGAGCGACAGACGGATCCGGTGCGCACGGCGCTTCGCCATGCGCGCGAGAATCATCCCGGGGGCGATGTAGCCGAACCCGAGGCCGCCGAGGGCGAGCGACATGTTGGGACGCGCGATCGCGGAACTGGCGAAGAGCGAGAAGAGCGCAAGCGACATTACAACGCGGATGCCGAAGAAAATCGTCAGCGCTTCCGGCCGGCGGTACCCGGCCTGCACGAGGCGCAGCCGCAGCGAGCCCATTTCCTTGGTCGAGTGCGGCGCCTTCTCGCCGATGCGCTTGAAGAACGCGACCATCGACTGGAGGCGCGGCTTCCGCTCGGTCTCGTCGTCGCCGCGGGGCGCGGTGAGCTCTTCGAGGCGGCGGTCGATGGCCGCGGCGGGCTTCGGCATCAGCACGAGCGCCGCCGCGGCGATCACGAGCGATCCGAATAGGAACGCGAGCAGTGGCAGCATCATCGACACGCTACACCTCGATCTTGATGACCTGTTTGATCCACAGGAACCCGATGGTCTGCATCACGAGCGCGCCGCCCAGCAGCATCTGTCCCATGCGCTCGCGGAACAGCATGTTCATGTGGTCGGGATTGATGAACGAGAGCGCGATGCCGAGCACCGCTGGCAGCGCGAGGAGCACGTACCCGGTGAAGCGCCCGTGCGCCGTATACACGCGGACCTGGCGGAGAATCTTGAAGCGCTCGCGCACCACGAAGCCGAGGTTCTCGAGAATCTCTGCCAGGTTGCCGCCGGTTTCGCGCTGAATCAGTACCGCGGTGACGAAGAACCGGACGTCGAGGATCGGAATCCGCCGCGCCAGGTTGTCGAGCGCGTCCTTCATCGGCAGGCCGAAATTCTGCTCGTCGAAGGTCTTCCGGAACTCCGGTCCGACCGGTTCCGGCAGTTCGTCGGCCGCCATCTTCAGTCCGGTCGCGAACGCATGCCCCGCCTTGAGCGCGCGGGCAATGAGGTCGAGCGCCTCCGGGAACTGTTCTTCGAACGTGCGCATGCGGCGCGTCCGCTTGATCTTGAGGAACAGCAAGGGCAGCGCGAACCCGAGGGCGCCACCGACGGGCAGGCCCCACGGCGCCCGGGTGATGATCCCGGCGACGAGCGCCATGAGCGCGGCGCAGACGAGGGCGATCATCAGCACGCCGCTGACGCTCGCCTTCATACCCGATTGTTCGATCCATCGGCCGAGCGCCGAACCGCGCGTCGTCCCCGCGAAGAAACGATCCAGCGCGGGCATCGGCCCTTCGTGCTGAACCTTGACGAGGAGCGACTCCGCGTCCTTCGGCTCGTCGGCCGGCGCAGAAAGCTCCTGCAGGCGGGCATCGAGCTTGCGCTGCGCCATCATGCCCGGAACCCTGATGGCGCCGTAGTACAGCCCCATCACCGCCGCGACGCCGAAGAAGAACATCAGGATGACGAGAGCCATCACCGCACCTCCGTGACGCCTTCGAACATGTCGGGGGGCAGATGAATGCCCGACGCCTTCAGCCGTTCGCAGACCTTGGGGCGCACGCCCGTGGCGCGGAAGCGTCCGATGACCTTGCCGTCCTGCGTGACGCCGAGCTTCTCGAAGAGGAAGATCTCCTGCATGGTGATGACGTCTCCCTCCATGCCGGTGATCTCCGAGACGCTCGTCACCTTGCGCGTGCCGTCGGCCATGCGCGACTGCTGGATGACGATCTGGATGGCGGCGGCGATCTGCTGCCGCATGGCGCGCTCGGGCAGGTTCGTCGCTCCCATGGCGATCATCGTTTCGATACGGGTCAGCGCGTCACGCGGCGTGTTGGCATGAATCGTCGTCAGCGATCCGTCGTGGCCGGTGTTCATCGCCTGCAGCATGTCCAGCGCTTCCTCACCGCGCGTCTCGCCGACGACGATGCGGTCGGGGCGCATACGCAGCGCGTTGATCAGGAGTTGCCGCTGGCGGATGGCGCCCTTCCCTTCGACGTTGGGCGGACGGGTTTCGAGCCGCGCCACGTGCTCCTGGTGCAGCTGCAACTCGGCGGCGTCCTCGATCGTGACGATGCGCTCGCGTTCCGAGATGAAGCCCGACAGCACGTTGAGCAGCGTTGTCTTGCCCGCGCCGGTGCCGCCGCTGATCAGCATGTTCATCTTCGCCCGGACGCAGTGCTCGAGGAACTCGAGCATCGGGCGGGTCATCGAGCGAATCATGACCAGGTCTTCCGCCTTCAGCCGTTCCGCCGGGAAACGGCGGATCGAGAGCAGCGGGCCGTCGACGGCGAGCGGCGGAATGATCGCGTTGACGCGCGACCCGTCCGACAGGCGCGCATCGACCATCGGCGAACTGTCGTCGACGCGGCGGCCGACGCCGCTGACGATGCGGTCGATGACCCGCAGCAGGTGCTTGTCGTCCTGGAACGTGGTGGGCAGCCGTTCGAGCTTGCCGGAGCGTTCGACGTAGACCTGCTTGTAGGTGTTGACCAGGATGTCGCTCACCCCCGGATCGCGCAGCAACGGCTCGAGCGGCCCGAGGCCGAAGACCTCGTCGATGACGTCGCCGAGGATGACTTCGCGCTCGGCCATGCTGAGCGGCGTGCCTTCCTCCGCGATCAGATCGAACAGCAGCGTGCGGATTTCCGCTTCCGCTCGCGAGCGCTCCGCCGAGGCGAGCGCTTCGAGATTCAGCCGGTTCAGCAGCTTGCGGTGGACGTTGGCCTTGAGCTCCATGTACTGCGGCCGCGGCGCTTCGACGCGCGGGCGAGCCGGAGTGTTACCGGAGTCCTTTGGCGGCTGCGGGGTATTCAGCGACAGGCTCTGCATATGCGTAGGTCCGTATTAGAGGATGCCCAGGAACGCGCGGCGCTTCTCCGGTTCGGCCCTGGCGTCGTCGCTCATGCCGAGCATCTGCCGCGTGAAGGAACCGAACTGCCCGGAGAGCTCCGAGTGATTTGCCATCGTGATCGGCACGCCCGAATTCAGCGCGGTCGACACGGTGCGGTAGTCGCTCGAGAACGTGTGATGGATGCCGTAGCCGAGCGCGGTCTCGATCTGCTTCGGCGCGATCAGGTGCTGATCCGACACGCGGTTCAGCAGGATCTTCACGCGCTCGCTGCCCGCGCCGAGCTGGCGCACGCGATCGACGAGCCGCTGCGCGTTGCGGATCGACGGCACGTCAGGATTCGTCACGAGGAAGACCGTGTCGGCGGCGTAGAGCGCCGCCACCGCGCAAGCGTTCACCGAATTGCCGACGTCGATGACGATGTATTCGTAGGTGCGGGCGAGCACGCGCAGCAGCTCCTCGATCGCGCTCGCGTCCCCCGCGCCGGGGCGATCGAACTGCTCGGACGCGGCCATGATGTCGAGCCCCGACTTGTGCTTGGCCACGAGCTCCTTGAGGAAGTCGCGGTCCAGACGGTGCAGGTTCTCGATGGCATCGAGGATCGTGAACCGCGGCCGGACGCCGAGAAACAGCGCAATCTCGCCGAGGCACGGCTTCAGATCGAGGACGAGCGTCGGACGCTTGCTGAGCGAGGCGAGCTCGACGGCGCAGTTGACGGCGATCGTCGTCGTGCCCGCGCCCCCCTTGGCGCCCAGGAAGACGTGGTTCACGCACGGCTGACGCGTGCCGGCGTTGGCGGCCTCGCGCCGCGCCGCGGTGCGCCGGACCGCGCCTTGAAACGACTCTTCCATCTGCCGCGACGCCGATGACTGGCCGCCCGGCACCCAGGGAAAGAACTCGTTCGCTCCCGCCCGCATCGACTGGAGGATGAGATCCGGTTCCGCGCTTGCGGCGATGGCAAAGATCGCCACCGCGGCGCTGGACGCACGAATCCGCTCGATCGCCGCCATGCCGGACGAGGCGTCAGCGCGTATATCCACTACAAACGCGTCGGGGCTCGCCCCTTCGGCGCGCCCTTCAACTATCCCGACGGGAACGCCGCCCGCCCTGAGAAGGCGGGCGACCTGCCGTTTGAACTCTTCGTCATAGCTGACGATGGAAACCGCGAGCTGCGCCATGTCATTGCACCAGATGAATCGACTTGGGAAACGCCGGACTCCCCTTCATGCCAGTGGTGTCGCGAATGCCTGCGATCGGGATGATGCGACCGTAAATGGTCGTGCCCCCGATGTATTCCACGAAGTACCCGATCCAGTTGGCGACCCTCAGGCTGGCGACGCGGCCGTTGGTGACACCGCCCTGGTAGTAGTCGGGATCGAACAGCGGGATCGGGAATATCCGCGGACTCTGCCGATCGGCGAACGCACTGCCCTTGACGCAGTTGCAGCCGGTATCCCAACGCGCACCGGGATCCCTGGCGATGAGTTCCTCGATACCCTGGATCGTCGGGCCTTCCTTGGCGCCCGGTTCCTGCACAAGCGGATCGTTCCAGTGATAAATCGAGTGGTTGCAGTTGGCGATATTCCACGAGTAGTCGTCGCCGCCCGTGTCGCCGGTCATCGCAAGCGAGTAGTACAAGCTCGGCGCGATATTGGCGCCGTTGCTGGCGTGCAGCGTCATCTGCAGTCCGCGGTTGGATTCGTTGTTGTAGCCCGTGTAGCCCGGATTCGGGTTGCCCGCTCCGTCATACGCGGGCGTGTACGAGTCAGGGTTCGTGATCAGCTGGCCTTTCTGATTCCCGTTCTCGTAGTAGCGCGCGAACGTATCGCCTGGATCGAAAGGCGGTGTTTGTTTCTCGCTCCACTTGTCAGGAATGGTGAACGGCTTCACGCAGGTCATGGCGTTGGCCGGTGCCGCTTCCGCAGTTGCCCCCGCACCGATCTCAACCGTGCGCATCCCGAAGTAACTGGCGATCAGCGTCGACACCGGATTGCCTCGAGCGTTGTTGCGCCAGACATTGACGTGCACGCGGTTGAACTCTCCAGTCGTCGGATTGGCTGGAAACGTGACGTCGTCGGGAATAATCGAAGGCGCAGCCCTCTGTACGAGGTTCTCTGTCCCGGTCCGGATCGCACTCTGGACCGCAGGGCCGCTCGCCGTGCGATCGGTCCAGCTGTCGAACGCCAGCGCGGTCGCTCCGGCGAGCGCCCCGGCATCGGCGGAGTTCTGCGCCTGGTTGCGGGCGGTCATCAGCATCCCGACGTCGATGGCGAGCATGCTCGCGCTGAGCAGTGCCATCAGGCCGAGGCCGATGAACACGTAGGTCATGCCCGATTCGTCTTTGCCAAGCCGCTGGAGTCGCTTCGTCATGACGAAACCTCTTGTTCTTCGTTGAGCGTTTCTATCCGCGAGCCATCTATCCGCCCCAGGTCACCTTGGGTGCTCTAGGACTTGGGCGTCGAGGGTGGCGGGACTTTGCCGGACGTTTTGCCTTTGTCATTGGCTCCGCCTTTCGCTTTCTCGATTTCCGCCTGATATTCGGCCTGCGCCGCCTTCAGTCGCGCGGCCGCGTCGGCGAGCGCCTTCTCGCGCTTCGCGTCCTGCTCGGCCTTCTTCCTCGCGACCTCTGCTTCACGCGTGGCGCGTTCCTTCTCCAGTCTGTCGGCGCGGCGCCTGGCCTCCGCGTCCTTCTTCGCCTGCTCCTGGCGCTCCTTGTCCGCCTCGGCGGAGCGCTTCGCATCTTCGATGCGCGCGCGCTCGGCGGCCTTGAGCTGCTCCTTCGTCGGCGGCGGCGGATTCATCGCGACGGGGGCCTTCACCGTCGGCGCGGCCTCGGTCGCGGCGGGCGACGCATCGGACGCCACGTTAGGCTGCGGCAGCGGCGCGGAACCCTGGATCGGACGCGTAACGGGCTGTGCCTGTGACTGCGGCGCGCTCGCACCGCCGCGCGGCGCGGGCTGGCCGGCGGCCGGATACCGCGGCGACCCGACGTAGGGCGCCGGCGGCGGCACCGTCTTCGACGGTGCGCCGAGGAACGGTTCGACCATCGCCGGCAGACCCTCGGAAGCGCCCGTCGAATCGCGGCGCAGGATCGTCGGCGTGACCATCACCACCAGCTCGGTCTGGTCCTTCTGATAGGAACGGCTGCGGAACAGGTTCCCCAGGACTGGAATGTCGCCGAGCCCGGGCACCTTGCGCATCGACTGCAGCGCCGTGTTGTTCATCAGCCCCGCGATCGCGAACGTCTGCCCGTCGCGCAGCTCCACTTCCGTATCCGCACGGCGCGACGACAGCGCCGGAACCCGGAAGCCTTCGACGATGACGCCGTTGCTGAAATCGAGCGAGCTGACTTCCGGCTTCAGCTTCAGGTTGATCAGGTCGCCGCCGAGCACCGTCGGCGTGAAATTCAGCCGGATGCCGAACTCCTTGAACATGATCGTCACCGCGTTGCCGCCGGCGGCGCCCTGCACGACGGGATACGGGAACTCGCCGCCGGCGAGGAAGCTCGCCTCCTTGCCGTTGAGCGCGACGAGGTTCGGCTCCGCGAGGCTCTGGAACACGCCCTTGCTCTGGAGCGCCTTGATCACTGCGCCGAGCTGATTCTTCGCGTCGAACAGGAACAGGTTCAGGTAATCGCTGAACACGAGCGCCTTGCCAAGATCCGGTGAGTTCTTGTCGAAAAACGGCGCGGAAAACTGCTGCGTGGTCGTACGGCCCCAATAGTTGTTGTTGCCGTCCGAGAACACCGACGCGCCAAGCTCCTGCAGCGCGTTGCGGCTGACCTCAGCGAAGCGCACGCGGAGCAGCACCTGATTCGAGGCAACCCCCTCGCGCTGCTTCAGCAGGTTGACGACGTTTTCCTTCTTCTCGACGTAGCCGCCCGCGACGTTGCCGGCCTTGTCGATCACGTACTGCCCGGAGACGACGCCAGACAGCACGACGTCCTTGCCGCTGCCCGACACGGTGATCGCCTCGCCGGGGAACAGTTGTTTCACCTGTTCCTTGAGCACGCTGAGATCACGCCGGACGTTCACCTCGTAAGTGCGGATCGCGCCGCTGCGGTCCCACACGAACAAGGAGATGATCCCCGGCTGCTTGCCATGGATCAGCAGCTGCGTCGGCGTCGTCACCAGCGCGTCCGCGATGTCCGGCACCGTCAGCGACACCCGGGTGATCGTCGCGCCGACGTTCAGGATCGTCGAACGGCCGACCAGCAGGTCGATGTCCGTCGCGTTGATCTCCGCCGCCGGAGGCGCACTGACCGTCAGTCCGCCATTCGTCGCGAACGACGAGGGCGGCTGCTGCGCCGCATGCGGCGCCGCTACGAGGATGACGATGATGAACACGACGAGCGCCGCGACGAACGAGCGGTGCCCACCGCGTAACTCTGTCGTGCAAGCCGGATTCATGGGGTCCTCCAAAGCCGTCAGATATGAGCTGTCGCGTGACAGCTACTTGATCACTTCCGTCGCGCGCTTATCGCCGCGAATGATTTCGACCGTGGGCATCGGCGGCGGGGGAGGCGGCGCCAGTTGTGTCACCGGCTGCGCCGACGCGCGCGGGCGCG
>JBKPLP010000080.1:0-51857 GCA_046731735.1 Acidobacteriota bacterium | reverse complement strand
AGGGCCTGAGGCTCTCGAAGGGTGGGATCCGGAATCCGGTCCCCGACACCCACGGAGGCGCCGACGGGAACCGCCTGCTGACGCAGCAGCTTCTGTTTGAGCAGTTCCAGGTGAATCGTCATCGCGTTCAGCGGGTTCTTCACTTCGTGGGCGACGCCGGCCATGAGCCGTCCGAGCGCGGCGAGCTTGCGCGAGTAGTTCAGCGTCGAATAGACCTGGCTCAGATACCCCAGATTGCGCGCGACGAGCATCGCGCCGAGGAACCGGCCGCTCGTGTCCTCGATGGCGTGGGTCACGAGGAGCCGCTCGGCCGCCTCTCCTTCGCCGAGCGACACTGAAATCGGCCCCTGCGACTTGCGCCCGGCAATCGTGCGTTCGACGATCTGCCGGACGGGACTGTCGTGCGGCAGCGCCGCCATCTCGCGCGCGTGCAGCGCGTTCATCGCCTTGTTGCAGAAAATCAGCTCGCCACGCGGCGAGAACAAGGCGACCGCGTCCTCGAGGTTGTCCATGACCGATTCGAGATCGGTCGACGCGCCCGCCCGGGCGTCGGCCGGCGTCGCGGCGCCGCGGCCCAAGGCGGACAGCTGCGCGCTCACCGCCTCGAACGAGCTGCCCAGATCGCGGAACTCGTTTTCCTTCAGATCGAGCGTGACGTCCAGCTCACCGCGTCCCAGCCGGGACAGACCGCTCTGGATCACGTGAATCGGCCGCAGCATCCACTGCGACAGCAGCATCGCGACGGCCGACGCCAGGATCAAGGCGACGAGCACCGCGCCCGCCGCGTTGCGCATCGCCTCCCGCAGCTCCCCTCTCAGCAGCGTCGTCGACACGCCGATGCGGATCGAACCGAACACCTGATCGCTTGCCGCGTCGACCATCGGCTCGTTGATCTCGTAGGTCTGATCGGAATAGACGGCGCGAAGCTGCTGGATGGGAGGCGCGGCGGCCAGCGGCAGGAAGTCCTGCGGCAGCGGGTCGCCCTGCGGCGGGATCCGCTGTCCGACCAGCTGCGGCAGGCTGGACACAATGGCGATCCCGTCCTTGTTGACGATCGCCACGTAGCCGACGTTCTTGGAAAACGCGCTGGCCGAGCTGATGATCGACTGGATCCCGCCGTCCTCGCGCAGCGCCTCGTACGGATCTCCGGCTCCCTGCGCGACCACGACCTTGACGCGCTGGAAGATGGCGTTCTTGAGCATCTGTCCGCGCGAGGCGGTGTCTTCGAGGTTCAGCCGCGCAAGCGTCGTCATGTGATAGGCGCTCAGCGCCATGACGACCGCAACCACGAGCAAGGTCACCCCGGCGACCTGTTTGGCCTTGATGCTCACGCTTCTGTCTTGGCGCCTTCGTCCTTCATCCGATTGAGCTTGTTGTGCAGCGTCTTCAGGCTGATACCGAGGATCTCGGCGGCGCGCGTCTTGTTGTTGCGCGTGTGGTCGAGCGTGAGCAGGATCAAGCGCCGCTCCGCTTCGTCCACGGTCGTGCCCGGCGACAGGGTCAGCGTCGGCAGCGATTCTTCACCGCGCTCGAGCAGCGTCGGCGGCAGATGCCGCGGCTCGATGAACTCGCTCTCGGCGAGGATCGTCGCGCGTTCGATGACGTTGCGCAGCTCGCGGATGTTGCCCGGCCAGGGGTAGTGCTCGAGGATGTGCATCGCGTCCTGGTCCACGGCGCGAATCCCCTTGCCGTTCGTCCGATTGAACTCCGACAGGAAGCTCTGGACGAGCAGCGGGATATCCTCGTTCCGCTCACGCAGCGGCGGCAGATCGAGGGCGAAGACGTTCAGCCGGTAGTAGAGGTCCTCGCGCAGCTTCCCCGTCGACACCGCCTCGTGGGGGTTGACGTTCGTCGCGGCGATGACCCGCACGTCGACGGCGATCTCCTGGCGTCCGCCCAGGCGGCGGAAGATGCGCTCCTGGAGGACGCGCAGCAGTTTCACCTGCGTCGCCGGCATCATCTCGGCGATCTCGTCGAGGAACAGCGTTCCCCGATGGGCGAGCTCGAAGACCCCCGTGCGCCGATCGCTCGCGCCGGTGAACGCCCCCTTCTCGTGGCCGAAGATCTCGCTTTCGAGCAACGTCTCGGGAATCGCGGCGCAATTGATCGCGACGAAGGGAAAGGAAGCGCGCGGGCTCAGCTCGTGGATCGTCTGCGCGATGAGCTCCTTGCCGGTCCCCGATTCCCCCGAGATCAGCACCGACGCACCGGTCGGCGCAGACTGCTCGATGACGCGGTACACCTTGCGGATTCCCGGGCTGTTGCCGATGATGCGGCCGAAGCTTCCCTGCTCCCGAAGCTGGCGGCGCAGGTGCCGGACCTCCCGGAGCGTCTCCTGCCGCTCGACCGCCTTTTGCAGGAGGATCTGCAGCCGCTGCGGATCGACAGGTTTGCTGAGGTAATCGTACGCGCCTTCTTTGATCGCCTCGACCGCGCTTTCCACCGTCCCCTGCGCGGTCAAGAGGATGAATGTGATGTCGGAAAGCTGATCTTTCAGCGCGCGCAGGAGGTCGGCGCCCCCCATCCGGGGCATGACCAGGTCCGACACGATGATCGCCGGACGGAAGGTGGTCACCTTCCGCATGGCGTCTTCGCCGTCCCCCGCTTCGTCGGTCTGGAACCCCCACGCCTGTACCAGTTCCGAGAGCCCGCTTCTCGTGGAGGGGTCGTCCTCGACGATGAGCACTCGCTCGGGCGCCGGGGGCTGAGTTTCAATCTCGTCAGGCATACTTCGGTCTCGCGATCGTGTTGTTCTTACACTTCAAGCCTACCACCTACGTAACGGTTACACACTATCCGGATGCCGGACCCGTGATTAGAGGCCCGGCGGAATCGAACGAATACAACACTAGCTCTGCTGTAGGAAAATTGAACGGAATGGCTCTAGCATCCACCGTGCCCGAAGCGCCGTATCACGGGCATACGCGTTGCACCGCTGGATTTAGAGGTGTGATCGGTATGAAAAAGCTGTTGTTCGTCCTCGGTCTCGCGCTGGCGGTCTCGGCCTGCGAGCGTAAGCAGAACGCGCTCGAAATACCGGTGGGCAGCGACGTCACCGTTCAGAAGAAGGACGGCGTCAACGTCCAGGGAAAGCTGGTCGAAGCGAAGGCGGAGGAAGTCGTCCTCGCGAACCGCGACGGCGTCAAACGGATCGTGCCGCGAGCGGAGATCGAGTCGATCAAGGCGGCCTCGGTAGACGACGCGAAGAAGGAGCTTGCGCCTGCGGCGCCGGCGGCCCCTGCGCCTCCGGAGGCGCCGAAGCCGGATGACGACAAAAAGGACACCGCAGCACGCAGTCTGCCGGAGTATCGCGAGGTCACGATTCCGGCGGGTACCACGCTGTCGCTGGAGCTGAAGACCGCGGTGGCATCGGACACGAGCAACGTCGAAGACCAGGTGCGCGCGGCGCTGCGCAGCCCCGTCACCGTCGACGGCGTGCGGGCGCTGCCGGAGGGGACGGCGGTCCTCGGCCACGTCACATCCGCCGAACGATCGGCAAAAGTCAAAGGACGCGCCTCGATCGCGTTCCGCTTCAACACCATCGATCTGCCAGGTGAAGGCGGACGCGAATCGATCAGCACGGCGACGATCTCGCGCGTCGCGGCGGCCACGAAGAAGAAGGACGCGACGAAAATCGGCGTCGGCGCCGGCGCCGGAGCCGCGATCGGCGCGATCGTCGGCGGCGGCAGCGGCGCCGCGAAAGGCGCGGCGATTGGCGGCGCCGCCGGAACAGGCGCGGTACTCGCGACGCGCGGCGAAGAAGTCAGGCTGGGCCCTGGCGCCGCGGTGACCACGAAACTGACGGCACCGCTGACCGTGCGGGTGCCGGCGAAGTAGGGCTTCGGGGCTTCAGGGCTTCGGGGCTTCGGGGCTTCAGGGCTTGAAGCCGTGAAGTCTTGAAGCCGTGAAGCCTTCAGGCCGTGAAGCCTTGAACCCCTGAAGCCCTGAAGCCTTGAAGCCCCTGTAGTACCATCCCCCTTCGTGTACGAGCCGGCGCCGGAGCCTCCGATTCCTGTACCGCGCCCGGTGCTGCCACTGGATCGGCTGGCGGCGCTCGTCGAAGTGGTCATCTGCTCCGGGTTTCCTTCGCAAATCTTTCTGATCGTGATCCTGCGTGGCTTCGGGCTCCACATGTTCGCGGCCGACGGCCGGCTCTCGCCTCCGTTCGTCTCCACTATCTCGCTGCTCGATGCGATCCTCGTCGTGACGCTCTGCGTCTTCTTCCTGCGCGTGCACCGCGAATCGGCGCGGCACGTGCTGTTCGGCGGCCGCCCGCTGCTGCGCGAAGCGTTGTTCGGCCTCGCGATTCTGCCCGCGGCCTTCATGCTGGTGATGATCGTGCGGATCCTCCTGTTGAAGTACGCGCCGCAGCTCCACAACGTGACGCGGAATCCGCTCGAGGACATGCTGCAGAACCGGCACGACGTCCTCGTCTTCGCGGTGGTCGTGGTGATCTCCGGCGGCGTGCGCGAAGAAGTGCAGCGCGGGTTCATCACGCACCGGTTCGCGCACTACCTCGGCGGCGGGGTCGCCGGCGTGCTGATTTACAGCGTCATCTTCGGCCTCGGTCATTACGATCAGGGATATGACGCGATGATCATGACGGGACTGCTGGGCGTCGTCTGGGGCTTCGTCTACCTCGCGCGCCGGAGCATCGTGGCGCCGGTCGTCAGTCATGCCGGATTCAACCTCGCGCAGCTGGTGATGTACCTGACGTTCGCCACGAGGTAGCGCCGGATGCTGTCGCGCCGTGAACTCGTTGTCCTGACGCTGCTCTTCCTCGCTTCCCTTCCCGCCGTCACCGCGCGTCTCTATTCCTCCGACGAGGTCGAGTACTACTCATATCTGCGTTCGCTCTGGTTCGACCGCGACGTGTCGTTCGAGAACGAATACCGGTACTTCTACGATCACCGGATCGCGCAGTCGGCGGATTTCCATCACACCTTTCTCGAGCTCGAAACACCAACCGGCCGGCGCATCAATTACGGAACGATGGGCTGCGCGATCCTCTGGGCGCCGTTCTACGCCGCCGCGGACGCCGCGACGCGCGTGCTGCGCAGCGCCGGCCGCGACATCGCGGCCGACGGCTATTCACGCCCGTACATTTCGGCGGTCGCCTACGGGTCAGCCTGCTATGGGTTCGCCGCCATCGTCCTGTCGATTGCGGCGGCGCGGCGGGTGGTAGGGCCGGCGGCCCTCAGCTCGGGCGTCGCGGTATGGGTCGGGACGCCTCTCCTTTTTTATATGTACATCGCGCCTCCCTTCTCGCACGCGTGCTCCGCGTTCGCGGTGGCGCTGTTCGTGACGGTGTGGCTGCGCGTCCGGGAGACATGGTCGGTGGGTGGGGCGGCGGCACTGGGACTCGCCGGCGCGCTGATGGCCATGGTAAGAGAGCAGGACTTGTTCTTCGTGCTCGGCCCAGCGTTCGATGTGGGCCTCGCACTCGCGGACAAGGTAAAAGGTAAAAGGGACAAGGTAAAGACGGCGGTTGCCGCAGTCGTCGGCTGCGTGGCGTTCGTCATCGGATACCTGCCGCAGCTGCTGGCCTACAAGGTGCTCAACGGGAAGTTCGGACCGTCGCCGCTCGTGACGAGGAAGATGTACTGGAACGCACCGCATGCGCTTCAGGTGCTCGCGGATCCCGAGCACGGCTTCTTCTTCTGGACTCCGCTCGCGATCCTGGCGGTGATTGGATTGATATTGCTGGCGGCCCGTCACAATCCGGTGGTAGGCCGGGGTCTTCAGACCCCGGCACCATCGGAGGCGCTCCGCATCGGCGCCTGCATGCTGCTCATGCTGGGGCTGCAGGTGTACATCAGCGGCGCGGTGGAATCGTGGACCGTCGCCGGCGCGTTCGGCCAGCGGCGCTTCGTCGCGCTCACCATCCTGCTCGTGGTCGGAATCGCGGCGCTGCGCGCCGCGGTCCGCGCGCGTCCCGCACGCGTGATGATCAATGTGCTGGTCGCGCTCTCGGTCTGGTGGAATGTCGCGCTGATGGCGGAGTTCGGTACCGCGATGATGGATCGTCAGCGTCTCGAGCTGCGGCGTAACGCGTACGATGCGTTCGTGACCCTGCCCCGCATGGCGCCCGAGCTCATCTACCGCTACTTCACCAGCCGCTCGTCGTTCTACAAGCCATCCACGTCAGAGGCGCAATAGACATGCGCATCCTGTATCTCGCCGATATCCGGTTCCCGCTCGAGCGGGCCAATGGGATCCAGACGATGGAGACGTGTTATGCGCTGGCCAAGCGCGGACACGATGTCTCGTTAATCGTGAGGCCGGATACACATTCGCCGGCACGCGATCCACTGCAGTACTACGGCCTGCCCGAAGCGAAGAGTCTGCACATCGAGCGTGCGCCGGTCAGCGGGCCCGCCTTTGCGCGCCGGATCGGATATCTCGCGTTCGCGCTCGGCCGTGCGATCGGCGCCGCCCGCAGCGACGTCATCATGACGCGAGATCTCGGAGTCGCATCCCTGCTCGCCGGCCTGCCTCACGGCCTGCGTGCGCCGCTCGTGTACGAGTCGCACGGGTATTCCCCGGCCGTCGCCGCGGCGCTGCCGGCGCTGGTCGAGACCGCGCGGCAGCCGTCGGCGGCCAAGCTGCGCCGGCTGGCGGGGCGCGAGGCGCGTGTCTGGAAGGGAGCCGAAGGCTACGTCACGATAACCGCCGCGCTCGGCGACGAGATGCGCTCGCGCCACGGCGCACGCGAGCGCTCAGCCGTCATTCACGACGGCGTGCGCGTGGCGCCGGGAGCGCGGTTCAACGCGGAACACCGAAGCCTCGTGCCGCGCAGCGACACGCCCTATAAGCCCGTGGTCGCATATGCCGGTCATCTCTATCCGTGGAAAGGGGCGGACGTCCTGCTGGAGGCGCTGGCGCGCGTTCCGAACGCGCTGGGCCTGATCGTCGGAGGGCACGCCGAGGAACCGGACCTGGCCAGGGTGAAGGCGCACGCCGATCGGCTCGGGATCGCGGGCCGCGTGGAATTCGCCGGCATCGTCGAGCCGTCGCGAGTCGCCGAGATCCTTCAGCGGGCGGACATTCTGGCGCTGCCCAATCCGGCGTCGGCGATCTCCACCCGCTTCACCTCGCCGCTCAAGCTGTTCGAATACATGTCGGCGGGACGCGCGATCGTCGCGTCCGATCTGCCGTCGATTCGTGAAGTCCTGCATCACGAAGTGGACGCGCTGCTCGTCACGCCCGGCGATCCGCAGGCGTTCGCCGCGGCGATCGAACGGCTCGCCGCGCAGCCCGGGCTTGCCGCGCGCCTGGCGCGGGCCGCGTTCGACGCGGCGCTGGACTATTCGTGGGACCATCGCGCCGAGCGTCTCGAGCGCCTGTTCGCCGAGGTGACGGCGGCGCGCGGATGATTTCCCAGACCCTGCTGTCGCTCGTCCGGTGTCCCGACTGCCGCGGGGTGCTCGCCGGCCCGCGCGATTCGCTCGTGTGCCGCGGTTGCGGCCGGCCGTATCACAGCCGGTCGGCCGACTACCTCGACCTGCGGCCGCGGGTCGAGTTCGCCGAGCAGACGAAGTATCTCGACGAGGCGCTGCACGCTGACGCACGGCACGAGCGCGTGTCGCCGCCGCTGCTCGGCTCGAAGATTCGCAACGACATGCTCCGCGCCTTCCTTGCGCCCGAACCGCACGACATCGTCGTCGATCTCGGCTGCGGCAGCGGGCGGGCGCTGCTCTGGAACCGCGAGTGGGGATCGACCAACGTCGGCATCGACATCAGTCCGTTCTTCTCCGCCGACGCGCGGCGGGACGTCGATCTGCTGATTGGCGATTTGCGCAAGCTGCCGTTCGCCGACGCGACGTTCACCAAGGCATTCTCGCTCGACGTCCTCGAGCACTTGTCGCCGGACGCGCTGCGCGCCATGCTCGCGGAGGCCTCCCGGGTGCTCGCGCCCGGAGGCGCGCTGTTCGTCTACACGCATGTTCGCAGGAACGCGCCGATTGCGGTGGGGCTGCGCTGGATCAACGCGCTGGCACGCCGGCTCGAGGCCTGGGGGCTCGTCGACATGCGCCAGGAACGGCTGCGGAAGTCGGATCACCTCAATCCGCTGCGCGATATCCCGGAG
The DNA here is from genome assembly GCA_046731735.1 of Acidobacteriota bacterium. Classification (GTDB taxonomy): domain Bacteria; phylum Acidobacteriota; class Vicinamibacteria; order Vicinamibacterales; family 2-12-FULL-66-21; genus JALZOC01. The sequence continues at coordinate 43,768 of JBKPLP010000080.1, read as the reverse complement.
CTGGAACAGGTCGTGCGCGAGGCCGGCTTTCGCATCGGCCGCATCCGCTACTACACGCCGCTCGTCGGCGGCTTCGTCGAGAACATCCTGATGCGTATGGCGGAGCGGGCGCTGACCCGGCGCGCGGCGGCACGGCTGGGCGGCAGCAGCGATCCTGACGCGCACGCCCAGGCGATTCGAGAGGCGCGCACTGACGCGAAGCAACGAATCGCCGAGAGCCCGGCCACGTATGCCGCCCTGCGGACGCTGTCGTTCGCCATGAAACTGGATCTGCTGCTGTTCGGCCGCATTCGTTCGGGCCCTTTCTTTGCCTTGTTGGTGAAAGAGTAGGTCGCGGTTCGCGATTCGCGATTCGCGGATTAGGGATTCGTGGATTAGGGATTCGTGGATTAGGGATTAGGGATTGAAGATCCTCTATTGCGCCTCTGATCAGATCGTGCCCGGCACCACCGGCGGATCCGTGCACGTGATGGCGGTCGCCGACGGGCTGAGTGAGCTCGGACACGAGGTGCACGCACTCGTGACGCCGGGCGGAGACCTGCCTCGCGGCCGGACGGCCTGGATTGCGATGCCGCCGCCGCTCGGACGAAAGGAGCTTCGCTGGGCGCTGGCCGGCACGGTGCGGCGGCTCGCGGCCGAGATCCATCCTGACGTCATCATCGAGCGTTACTACAACTTTGCCGGCGAAGGCATGGCGACGGCCGCGGAAACTGGTGCGCTCGCGGTGCTCGAGGTCAACGCGCCGGTGATCGATCATCCGGGTTCGCTGAAACGAGTCGTCGATCGCATGCTGCTCGTGGAGCCGATGCGGCGCCGCCGCGAACGGATGTGCGTGCAGGCGGACATCATCGTCACCCCTGAGCCTGCGATACTGCCGCCCTCAGTGCCCCCGGAGAAGATCCTGCGCCTCGAGTGGGGCGCGGACACACGGCAGTTCCGCCCGGACGTAGCCGGGCCCGTGCCGTTCGCGCGTCCTGCCGGGATCGTCGCGGTATTTGCCGGCGCGTTTCGCCGCTGGCACGGGGCGATTCATCTTGCGCACGCGATCCGCGAGCTGCGCGCGCGCGGACGCAACGACATGGGCGCGGTGTTCATCGGCGACGGACCGGAGCTGGCGGCGGTCCGCAGCGCCGCCGCCGGCCTCGAGGGCGTCGTCTTTACGGGCGCGGTTCCCCATACCCGGATGCCCGCGTGCCTCAGCGCATGCGACATCGGAGTCGCCCCATTCGATCTCGACGCGCATCGCGCGTTATCGCTCGCGTTCTACTGGTCACCGCTCAAGATCTTCGAGTACATGGCGGCAGGGCTGCCCGTGGTCGCGCCCATTTCGTCACGGATCCCCGGACTCATCGAACATCGCCACGAGGGGCTGCTGTACGATCCGGCGTTTCCCCACGCGCTCGGAGCCGCGCTCGAAGCGCTGACCGACGTGAATCTTCGGACGCGGCTCGGGCACGCCGCGCGCGCGCGCGCGGTACGCGATTACAGCTGGTCGGCCCATTGCGCCGCGCTGGATCAGGCGATCACCGTGGCTCACGCAGGGCTCAAGGCTCAGGGCTCAGGCCTCAAGGCGCACGGATGAACATCCTGCTGCCGACCGACGCGTTCCCGCCCGTGTGCGGCGGCAGCGGGTGGAGCTCGTACGAGCTGGCCCGTGGCCTTCGCAGCCGCGGGCATACCGTCATCGTCGTCCAGCCACGCCCGGGCACGCCCCATGGGAGCCGCGAGAAGACCTATGACGGGCTGCGGGTCATCGAATTCGGCGCCGCGGCGCCTCCCATTCCTTACGTACGCAACTTCTTCAAGAACGAGAAGCTGTACGCGCAGCTGAGCACGTTTCTGGGGGACCTGATCGCGCGCGAGCGCATCGATCTGGTTCATGGCCAGCACGTCATGACCGCGGTCCCCTCGGTGAGCGCTGCGAAGCGGCACCGCATCCCCGCGGTCTGCACGATTCGCGATTACTGGCCGGTGTGCTACTGGTCGGACCTGATTCATACCAGTGACGGGCTCGCGCTGTGCCCGCGGTGTTCGGCGGGCATGATGACCGCGTGCGTGCGGCCGCATGCGAAAGGCCTCTGGCCGGCCGCGCTGCCGATGATTCCGTACATGCGCGGCAATCTGCGGCGAAAACAGCGGGGGATCGCGGGCGCCGACGCGATCGTTGCCGTGAGCTCGACCATCGCGGCCGACCTGCGCGCGCGTTCGCGCGAAATCGCGGCCGCGCGCGTCGAAGTCATTCCCAATCCCGTCAACGTGCAGGCACTGCGCGAGACGGCTGGGACGACGCCATCGCCCATCGAAGGTCCCTACGCGCTGTATCTGGGAAAGCTCGCGCCGAACAAGGGGACGGCGGCGCTCGTCCGCATCATCGAAGGCGCGGAACTCGACTGGCCCGTGCTGATCGCCGGTGACGGCCCTGAACGCGCGGCGATCGCGCGCGACGCCGCGAGATCCGCGCGTGACATCCGAATGCTCGGCTGGGTGAACCAGCGGGACGCCGCGGCGTTGCTGGCCCACGCCTCAATCCTGATCTTCCCGTCACGCGGGCCGGAGTCGTTGAGCCGGGTACTCATCGAGGCGAGCGCGCTCGGCGTGGCCATCGCCGCCATGCACACCGGCGGCACCGGCGACATCGTCATCGACCAGCAGACGGGCCTCCTGTCGTCGACGCCCGACGAGCTGACACAGGATGTCAGGCGGCTGCGCGGTGATGCGGAGCTGCGGGCACAACTCGGCGCGGCAGCGCGGGCGCACGCGGAATCCCGGTTCGACGCACCCGCCGTTGTCGCCAGAATCGAGCAGCTCTATCTGGAGCTGGTGAGGGGGCGCGCGTGACGCGGCCGCTGCGCGTCGCGATTGTCGCGCGCTCGGTGTTTCCGCTGCACGGGCTCGGCGGCCTCGAGCGGAGCGTGTACGATCTCACGCGGTATCTCGCCGCGCACGACGTGCAGGTCACGCTGATCACCCGCACTCCTGCGAAGAGTTCCGCGGCTGACGCCGTGGCAGCGGGCATCACCACCAGGTTCGTGCCGTATCGCACGTTTCCGCTGGCCGGCAGACGCGGCACCACGGTGCTCGATCGAAGCACGGCCTATCCGCTCTTCGGAGAACGCGCCGGCAGGCTCGCGTCGCAACTGGTCGAAGAGGGCGTTATCGACATCGTCCACGGCTTCGGCGCCAGCGTGCTCGGCTACGCGCGCCGGCGCGCCCGGTCGCGGGCGCCGCTCGTGCTCAATCCGCAGGGACTCGAGGAGTTCGGCGCGACGGATCCCTCGCGCGCGCCCTTGAAGCGCGCCGCGTACCTGCCGCTGCGGCGGGCGGTGATCGTCTGCGCCCGTGCCGCCGATTGCGTTATCGCCACGGACCGGGCCCTCGAACCGGCGGTGCTCGCTCACCTGAAGGTTCCGCCGGACCAGATCCGGATGATACCCAATGCGCTGGACCTTTCGATCGTCGATGGCCTCGCGGGCCCGGCGGATCGTCCGCGCACGCGCCACACCGCCGGTATCCGCGACGACGAGCTCGTGCTGTTGAGCGTCGGACGGATCGAGCGGAACAAAGGTTTTCACGTGCTGGCCGACGCGCTCGCCGCCCTCGCCGAGCATTCCGCGCCGATCGCCGAACGCCGCTGGCGATGGGTGATCGCCGGCGATGGTCCATTTCGTACCGGACTCGAACGCGCCGTTCGCGATCGCCGTCTCACGCCGCGCGTGCTGTTCGCCGGCCGTCTGCCGGATGCCGAGCTGCACGCGTGGTACGAAGCGTCGGATCTCTTCGTCCATCCGACGTTGTACGAGGGAAGCTCGCTCGTGACGCTCGAAGCGATGGCGCATCGCCGCGCGGTGGTGGCGACCAACGCCGGCGGTCTTCCGGACAAGGTGCGGGCGGGCGTGAACGGCTGGCTCGTTCCACCGGGCGACGCCTCGGCTCTTGCCGCGACGATCAGCGGCGCGCTTGGCGATCCCGCGCGGCTCGCAGCGATGGGCGACGCCGGTCGCACGATTGTCGAGCGCGAGTTCTCCTGGGAGGCCGCCGGAGCCGCGACGCTGCAACTCTACGAGGATCTCCTCCGATGACCGTGTAGTACAGTACCGGCCGTTTCCCTTTTCCTTTTTCCTTTTACCTTTTACCTTTTACCTTTTACCTTTTCGTGAGCACTGAAGGCACCCATTGATCGAGCGTGAGTGGCGTGAGGCAAGCGATCTGCGCACGTCGCGATTCGCACTGGCTGCGGTGCTGATCGCGGCGGCGGTGCTGCGCTTCTGGGCGTTGGGACGCGGAATCCCCTACGCCGTCGAGGTCGACGAGCCGGAAATCGTCGAGCGCGCCGTCAACATGATGCGCTCGGGGTCGCTGCATCCGCACTTCTTCGACTATCCAAGCTTCTACATCTACGTTCAGCTCCTCGTCGCGTGCGTCCGCTTCGTGACGGGGGCCATTTCAGGCCAATGGGCATCGCTCGCGGAGGCCTCCGGCGGCGCCTTTTATCTCTGGGGCCGCGCCGTGACGGCGGCGCTCGGCGTGGTCACCGTCCTCTTGGTCTACCAGATCGGAGCGCGATGGGGCGCGCGGCACGCGCTGCTCGCCGCGGGACTGATGGCCGTGCTCCCGCTGCACGTCCGCTACTCCCATTTCGTGCTCACCGACACACCCCTGACGCTGTGGGTGACCTTGACCCTGCTCCTGTCGCTCGTCGCGCACGAACGCGGCACCGTGCGCGGGTTTGCCTGGGCCGGCGCGGCGGCGGGACTGGCCGCGGCGACGAAATACAACGGCGGCGTGTCGCTCATCATGCCGCTGCTGGCCTGCTGGATGACCCTCGGTGTCCGTCCTGGCAGGGTGCAGGCGGCACTCGCGGCGGTTGCCGCATGCATCGTGACGTTTCTGATCTTCGCGCCCTACACGGTGCTCGCGCTGCCCGACTTCCTGAACAGCTTTGCGCGGCTGGCGCGCGAGTATCGCGTCGCCGATCTCGCCGAGCCGGCGTGGATGTTGTACCTGAAGCTGCTGCTGCGCCACACCTTCGGATGGCCCGCGCTCCTGCTCGCGGCCGGCGGGATGGTGATGGGAGTCGTGCGGCTGGTGCGCGGCCCTGGCCGCGTCCGCTGGGCACTCGTCGTGACCTTCCCCGCGGTCTTCTTCTGGATGGTGATCAGCCAGCGGATCGTCTACGCGCGCTACCTCCTGCCCATGACTCCCCCGCTCTGCGTTCTCGCGGCGGCTGCCGTCGTCTCCGGCGTCAGCCTGCTCCGCCGCTACGAGATTCCGCGGATGGCGCGCACGGCGCTGATCGCGGCGCTGACCACCGCCGCGCTGCTGCCCCCGGCCATCGTCGCGATCCGCAGCGACCACGACCTGGCGCGGGTCGGCACCCTGGATCTCGCCTACGAGTGGGTCGTGCAGAATCTCCCGGAGAACGCCTCGGTGGTCATGGAAACGCGGGCGATGGTGCTGCCCGGAAAGTTCCGGGCGCGGAACGTTGGCGCGCTTCGCCCGAAGGACTATTGGCAGTGGCGCAATGAGGGCGTCGATTACCTGATCGCGTCGTCCCAGGTCTACGGCCCGTTCTTTGACGACAACGCCGGCGGCCCCCAAAGATTTCCGCGCGAGTACGCCGAATACATGCGGATCTTCGTTCAGTCACGCGAGATCGCCCGGTTTTCTCCGTCCGCGGATCATCCCGGGCCTGAGCTTCGCATCCTGAAGGTGGTTCCCTGACGCGCACCGTGACGATGCAAAGGCGAGTGCTGCTGGTCTGCGCCTGGACGGCGATCGCGTGTGCGATCGCCGAGCTCTGCGCGCGCGAAGTTGCGCGGCGCTCGCTGTTCGGTCACCTCACCGGCTTCAGCCCTGGCGCGTTGAGTCTGCTGATAGCGATCGCGGCCGGATTGTGGGGCGCGGCGGTATTCCGGCGCGGAACGCTCCTGTTCGCGACGCTCTTCGCCGTAGGACTCGCGGCGCAGGTTCAGCTCGGCGCCCGCCTTCAGAGCGACGGCTTTTACTACTACGCCTACCTCCGTTCAATCGCCTTCGACCGTGACGTCAACTTCACGAACGACTACACCCTGCTCGGGCTGCAGGACCACCCGCAGCTATTCCAGCCGACCAGGACGAAGCATGCACAGTCGGCCGCGTCGATCGGGCCGGCGATTCTGTGGACGCCGTTCTTCGCCGGGGCGCATGTCGTCGCGCGTTCGTTGAACGCGCGGCATCCGGATATCGACGTCAACGGCATCTCGTTTCCGTATCGGCAGGCAGTGTGCGTCGCGGGGCTGTTCTACGGCCTCGTCGGCTGCTGGCTCTGCTTCAGCATCACGCGACGTTATTTCGCGCCCACTATTGCGGCGATTGCGGTGACCCTCGTCGTCGCAGGATCATTTCTGCTCTGGTACTTCGTGAAGGAGCCGAGCATGACCCACGCACCGTCCATGATGGCGGTGGCGGCGTTCATGTGGGTCTGGCTCGCGATGCGCGGGCGGCTCACCAATCCCGCAACGCCGCGATCGGTGAGGTTCAAGGCCTGGGCGGCGCTCGGGGCGGTTGCCGGCGGCATGACGCTCATTCGATGGCAGAATGCGCTGTTCACGCTGCTTCCGCTGTGCGACGTGCTGGTGGCGTTCGTCGCGGCCTGGCGGACCGCGAGACGCGATCGCGCGCTCGAGGTCGTGATCGGCGGCGCGGTCTTCACTCTGGCGGCGACCATCGCATTCGTCCCGCAGATGATTGCCTGGCATTCAATCTACGGATCCTGGCTTGCGGTCTCGCCGCTCGGACCGCAGATTCGATGGGCGCATCCGCAGATCGCGGACATCCTCTGGTCGTCGCGTAACGGGCTATTCAGCTGGTCGCCGATCCTGTACGCCGCCGCCATCGGCCTGATCATGTTCGCCATCGCGCAACCAGCCGTCGGAGTTCCCGCGTTGATGTCGGTCGCGGCGATGACCTACTTCAATGCGGCGATCCAGGACTGGTGGGGCAGCGATGGATTCGGTGGGCGGCGATTCGATGGCATCATCCCGATGTTGTGCCTGGGCGCCGGCGCCTTTGTCACCTACGCGGCCGGGGTCACCCGACGTCATCCGCTACGGGTCCTCACCGCGGGCGCATCGCTCCTGATCGTCTGGAATCTCACGTTGATGAGCGCGGCAAACGAGGGCGTCTTCCGGATCGGAACGACGGTGTCGTATGGCGACACGTTCGCGGCGCAAGGTCGCGCCTTTCACCGCTGGTTCGGCAATCCCTTCTCGTATCCGGCAAGCCTCCTCTTTGCGCTGCGGAACCGCGTGCCGCCCGCGACCTACGATCTACTTCGCACGAACCGGTTCATGAGCGACCCGCTGCGCCCATACGGCCGCATCGACATCGGCACCGAGGACGCCTGGCTGCTCGAGGAAGGATGGCATGGTCCCGAACGCGACGGCGCCATCACCTTTCGCTGGGCTGCTTCGCCTGCGGTCGTGATGATCCCGCTGGATCATGCGGCAGCGCTGACCGTGCAGGTGCGGCTCCATGCGTTCGGTTTTGCGAAAGCACCCGCGCAGACGCTCACGCTGAACGTCGACGGCCATACCTTCGGCCCCGTCCCGGTCCACGACGGGTGGGAGACGCTGGAATTTGCCACGGATCGCGATACCTGGCGCAGCGGCGTCAATCGCCTGCGGCTCGAGTTCGCGTGGGCGCACGCGCCGTCGGACGTGGGCCTCGGCGGGGATACACGCCCGCTCGCCGCCGCCGTCGATTACATCCGGGTGACGCAGCGTGATTAGCCGCGCCGCGCTGTATCTGCTGCTCTTCGTCGGCGCCCAGTGGCTCGATCGAATCGTGGCCGTCGTGGACGGCGCTCCCATCACCCAGTCGGATGTCGCGGCGGCCATGCAGCTCGGGCGCGTCGCACGCGGTCGCGGCGATCCCGTGTCGGCGGCGGTCGACGCGCTCGTGGAGCGGCGCCTGATGCTCGAGGAAGTCGATCGCTACGCGCCGCCCGATCCGCCGGAAGCGGAAATCATTCGCCGCGTCGACGAGATTCGCGTGCGCGCCGGAGACCGCTTCAATGCCGTGCTCGCGGACGTCGGACTCACGGAGGCGCAGCTGCGGCGCGAGGTTCGTGACGATCTCCGCATCGACGCCTACCTGCAGCAGCGCTTCGGGACGACGCAGCCGTCCGAGGAGCGGGCGCAAATGATTCGCGACTGGGTCGCTGGATTGAGACGTCGGGCGAATATCAATATCCTGCCGCGGTGACGGGGACAATCGCAAATGATGAATGATGAATGATGAATGATGAATGATGAACGCATTCATCATTCATCGACTTTGCCATCCCGGTAGCGGTAGACACTGCGAAACGTTTCCAGGCCTCGTAAGTGAACGTCTGTCGTATTGCGGCTCGGAGCGTGTGCTTATCGTCGCTCTTGTCGAAGAGCGAAATCGTGATGCGCGACGGCACGACGCCCAACCCGCTCGACGCGTAATCGATTTCCTTGTGCATCAGCACAGCTGGAGTGATTACCTCGTCGTCCACGACCATCGTGTCGTCGACCCATCGGCGGATATGTCGATCTTCCGCATCCAACCAAGCCCGGCCGCGCGCGCCACGGCGCGCACCTCTAAAGTGCTTGAAGATTGTCGCCGATTCGACGGGACGAAACGCTTTCGATTCATAGGTCACACGATGAACTCTCGCTGGCCCAGACGGTCGCGCCCGGAGAGAGCAAAGCTATAGTCCTCCCGGGCGTCGCTGCGGACTGGCCAGAATGCATTCACTGCGAGGCCATCGACGATGAATCCGAGTATGTGCCTGAAATTCTGCTGGCGTAGCACCTGTTCTTCCTGATCCAGAGTCTTCGCTCTCGCCAAGGCCCGAAACAACTTCATCGCCTGATCCGTCGGATTCCCGGCGGCCTTTCCCTCGACCGCGCGCGTGATGCGGTATTCCGTGACGACGTCGGTCTTGAATCTCGATGGGTACAGGTAGAAGTCTGAAACGACCGTCCGCTGCTGGTCGATCATCCCGTTCTTGTTCAGGATCTCGGTGACCCACGTTTCAGCCGCCGTGAGATCTCTGAAGCTGGTGACGTATTCCTGCCGCCTCTTTTCAGTCTGTTGCACGATGTCTTCGATCTCTCCCTGGGCGAATTCGCGCGCAGCAAGAACGGTCCCGAGTAACGCAAGCAAAGCAGCCAGTAGTGTCCTAAATGACCTCGAACCCGACGAACTGGTTGCGCGCCATTCATCGTTCATCGTTCATCATTCATCATTTTGTTTCATTCACTCAGAACGCCTGCCCGATGCTGAAGTGGAACGCGCGCGGCGATTCGAGCTCGCCGGCGACCACGCGGCGATCGAGCTTGAACCCGACGTCGAACCGGATCGGTCCAATCGGCGACTTGTAGCGCAGGCCGACGCCGGCGCTGCCTCTGAGCTCGCCAAGGTCCATCTCCGTGGCGCGATCGAAGACGTTTCCGCCATCGACGAAGACCGCCGCCCCGAGGTCGCGCCAGAACGGCAGCCGCAGCTCGCCGTTCATCAGCAGCAGCGCGTTGCCGCCGCGCGGGAACCCGGTGGCACTGATCGTGTTGACGGCGCCGACGCTGTCGAGCGCGAACCCGCGAATGGTCGTGTCCCCGCCGGCGAAGAATCGTTCGCTCGCGGGGAGATCCTCGACCGTCACGGTGATCGGCCGTCCGTCGAGGTCGACGGACGGAGCAGTCCTGGGAAATCCGTTCGCCACGCCGACCGCCAGCCGGGACGCGAACACGACGCGCCGCTTGCCGGGGAGCCGCCGGAACCAGAAACCCTGCCCGTAGGACTTCATGAATCCGACCTCTCCGCCGAGCGCGCGCGCCGCGATGGTCCCCTCGCCGCTGACGAACGTTCCACGCTCCGGGTCGAGCACGTCGTCTCTGGTATCGCGGGTAATGGCACCGCCGAAGCCGGAGAGGCGGATCTTCGGGAACACGCGATCGATGCGGGACTGATCCTCGAAGCTGAGCTTCTCGTCGAACGTGCGCGTCGTCCCGAACGCGTACCGTGCGCTGACTCGCACGCCCGGAGCGAGGCGGCGCGCCAGTTCGACGTTGATGCCCTTGCGTGCGAAGTTGAACGTCGAGCGCACACCCTGCTCGGCGGCAGCGGTCAGGAAGAGGTCGGCGTTGAGCCCGATGGCGCGCGGCTCGCGGTAGGTGCCGGCGATACGGTACTCGCTGAATCCGAACGGGTTGTCCGTGCCGGGTCGTTCGTCGTCTGCGCGCGGGCGGAGGCCGAGCCGCGTATACAGATCCGCGGACCGGTTCTTCCCACCGATATTCCGGCGCCCGACGTCGAAGAATCCGCGCGGCGCGAACTCCAGCCGCTCCTGTGCCTGTCCCTCTGCATCCTTGCGCAGCCGCTTCGCCGCTTCGAGTCCACCGCCGTAGCTGAACGTCGTCGCCGCCGCCTCTTCGACCGTCACGAGCACGTCGCTCGTGGCCGCGCCGTGCGACATTTCCTCGACCCTGATCCGGCGGAACAGACCGAGCGCGCCCAGGCGCCGCTGGCTCTCCACGAGATCTTCGAGACCGAGCGGCTTGCCCTCCTGAATCAGCAGTTCGCGCTTGATGATCCGCTGATCGGTGCGCGTGTTGCCGACGATCAGGACGTGGTCGACGATCGTCTGCGTGCCCTCCGTGATGCGGAATATCAGATCGGCGCGGGTCCTGTCGGCGGTCGGAGTCGGCGACACCACGACGTTCGCCGAGGCAAACCCGCGGTTCCGGTATTCGAGCAGCACCGACTCGCGATCGGCGACGACCCGAGGCTCGAAGTACGGTGCGCCGGTCTGCGACGTCACCACCCCGCGCAGCTGGTCGGCGGGAACCTTCTCGTTGCCTTCGAACGTCACCGCCCCAACCACGGTCAGCGGGCCCTCGGTGATCGTGATGACCGGCCGCACCAGGCCCAGCGCCGGCGAGGTCGATGGCACCTCGTTCACGCCGGCGGCAATCTTCGCCTGCGCATAGCCGAGCCGTTGATACTGGCCGGCGATGGCGCTCACCGCCGCGCCGAGATTCGCCTCGATGAAGATATCGTTCGCCTGGAGCTTCAAGAGGGCCGGGCGAAGCTGTTCGATCGCGACGGCGCGATTGCCGCCGACTTCGACGCCCCCTTCCGCGATGCGATATTGGCGGCCGCGATTGACGGTGAACACCAGGCGCAGCGAGCCGCCGCTCTCCTGTCTCGCCGGAATCGCGTCGGCTTTCCAGTAGCCCTGCTGCGTGAGATACGTCCGAATTCTCTGTACCGAGTCCTCGATCAAATCCTCGTCGACCGATGCCTCTTTCGCGATCGGGACGAGCTCCGACAGCTTGTCCTTCGGCAGCGGATCACCCTCGAACGCAATCGAGACGATGGGCCCGCTCCGGACGTCGATCACCAGATCGACGGTCGTGCGGTCGGCCGAAGGAGCCGCCTGGTACGAGGCGGTTGCCTGGAAGTGGGAGCGCCGGCGCAGCTTACGCGCGTATCTGGAGAGCGCGTCGGTGATGACCGTTGGTTGGTACGGGCGGCCGGGCGCGGCGTGCATGTCCCGCAGGAACCGGTCGCGCGACTGCGGCTGGTCCCCTTCGATGCGAACCGTGCGAATGGAGGCCCGCGGTCCGGGACGCACGGTGAATTCCAGGAGCGTGCGATCCGGATCGTGTTTCTCGGTCGCCGTGGGCACCGCGCTCGCGTTGAGGTAGCCGTGGTCCCGATACACCTGCTCCAGCAGCCGGGCGACGTCGGGCGCGCGGCCGACCGGCGGCGTCGCGCCGAACCGGTTGTTGACCGCGTCGCGCAGGAGCGCCCGGGAAAGCGCGAGGCGCGGCTCTCCCCGAAAATCGACGCGCTCGACGCTGTGGAGCGGAATCAGGTTGTAACGGAGCGCCACCCCGCCGGGCGCATCGATCGCTTCGACCTGCACGTCCTGAAATCGTCCGAGGCCGAAGATGTGGGTGATCGAGGCGCGCACCTGCACCATCGAGAGCGGATCGCCCACGTGCGTCTCGACGAGCGCGAGAACTGTCGGCTCGTCGACCGGCCGGCCTTCCCGAACCAGCCGGATCTCGACGATGCGCTGGCCCAGAGGCGACGCGGCCGCGGCGGCCGTCTGGGCTAAGGCGGCGGCGGGAAAGAGCGCCGCCATCATGCCGGCAGCGAGGATCGATCGGAACATCGACCGCCCCATCAGCGTCGGTGCTGCACGCGAAAATCGATGGAAAACGTGCGATCGCCATTCTGGGTGAGCACCCAGCCCACCCGATCGTTCTGGTCGTACTCGAGGACCAGGATCTGCGTGGCGCCCGAAGCCGTGCCCAGCGGCCGCGCAAACGTGACGTAGGCGCGGCTCGAGAGTCGTCGTCCCAGAATGAGCCGGGCCGATGGCGTCAGCGACTCCGTTTCGGACGTGCCGATCGACGGTGTGATCTGCAGATCCACGCCCAGCGTCTGTTCGACGGCGCGATTGACCGGCGCGGAGATGGATCCGGTCAGCAGCCGGGCGGTTGCCGCCTTGAGCAGGTCCTCCTCGGATCGGGATGTGGCGGTCGGATTGAGCATCCGCAGCTCCGCGTTCAGATCGGTCGAGGACGTCTGTCCGAACAGCAGCAGCGCGATGCCGACCTGCGACAGCGGCGGATCCGAATTCAGGCTCACCGCCATGCGGGTCGCCGTGCCGGTGAAGCCGAGCGTCACCCGGTACGCGATGCTCTGCCCCGCGCCGGCGACGCGCACGCGCGTCTCGGCCTCGATGTCGAAATACGGCTCGATACGCGCCGGATTGGCGAATCCAATCGTGCCGCGCGTGACGAGATAGCGATTGCCTTCGAAGATCACGTCGCCGCGCTCGATCTGCGCGCTGCCGAACAGGAGCGGTCGATCGTACGTGCCGCGGAGCTGCAGGTCTGCGCTGGCCACCATCCGCGCCAGGTTGTTCTCCACCCGCAGCGCCGACGGCGCGTCGATCTGCACGTCGAAGCGCAGCGGGTAGGCGGCCGCCTGGACGGCGCCGGCGAGCGGCGCGCCCCCGGATCCGAGATTGAAGATGTCGGCGTTCGGCTCGAACCGCTTCGAGTACAGGGCGTCGTGCACCGTGACCGTACCCCTGAGCAGCGGCGATTGCGCGCTGCCGAGGAGCGCCAGATCCGCGTCGATGTTCGAGACGAAGCCTTCCGGGTAACGGATCCGCATCTGCTGACCGGTCGCCGTGAGATTCAACTCGCCCGGCGCAAAACCGTTCATCGCCACGCGGCCTCCGAACGTGACGTCGCCGCTGGCGAGCCGCGCGCGGACGTTGTCGATACGGATGCCGCCCGCGTCGAACGAAATCTGCCCGTTGATCGCCTCGAGCGAGTGCGGCAGCGACAGCTGACGGACACGGCCGTTGGCGATCGTCGCGCTGCCGGAAAACACCGGTTTCGCCAGCGCGCCCTCGACCGTCGCCCGCAGCGTGGCCTCGCCGGAGCTGCGGATGTCGCGGTAGAACCCTTGCAGGATGCCGAGATTCGCGTCGCCGGAGGCGGCCACCGCGAGCGTGGAATCGTGCAGGTTGACATTCCCGCTCATATCGAGCCGCGTGCCTTCGCCGAACAACCGCAGCTGGACGACGTGGACGACGTGCTGGTCGAGCCTGAGCTCGAGCGGCCGGTAGGCACTCGTAGCCGGATCGCGGTTGCTGACGTTGTAGTCGAACAGCTTCAGGTCGAGCTGCTCGACGCGGGCATCGACGACCAGATGGTCGACATCCGCGAGCTCGCCGACGACGCGCACCGTTCCGCCGGCGACGGCATTCGTGAACGGCGAGAGCCGCGGCTCGAAGAAACGCAGATACGGGTCCAGCGACGTGTTCGAGAATCGCAGCGTGAGCTCTGCATCCATCGCGTCGGTCAGCGCAATACGGCCGGATCCCGACATCACGAGCCGCGGCGATGCCGCCTCGAGCTCCATCGTCAGGAGTTCCCCGCGCAGCGAGAGGCGCCCGGTCAGCTGGCCGATGCCTTCGTCGGCGGCAAACAAATCGTCGACGCGCACCCGGACGTCATAGCGCGGCTCGTCGAAGGTGCCGGTTCCCGTCGCGGTAAATTGCATCAGGCCCGACAGCGGCGCGCGCGGAAACGCGACCGTCTTCATCGACTCGACGGGGATACGGCTGCCGTCGGCGTTGAACGAATAGTTGCCATCCCAGCCGACCCATGCGGCACCGGTCACGGTTCCCGTGCTCTTGCGAATCTGGATCGCGTCGAGACGAACCCCCGAACCTTCGAAGCGGAGCGACGAATTCGCCGTCTCGAAGGTTTCCCCGTACGCGACGCCATCGTCAATCACCAGGCGCCCGAAGCCGAAAGGTGTCTCGTACTTGCCGTAGAGGTGGTATTCGCCCGACACCGTACCGTCCACGGGATAGACGTCCAGTTCGAACGCGTGGCGCAGATCCGCGAGGGGACGCCTGGCGACGAAGATCCGCGCGTTGATTTCCTCGCCGTTGTCCTTGCGCGGGTAGCCGAGCGAGAACTTGCCGTCCGCGCGGATCTCCGACGTCGCTCCGGGAGCGCGGGCGGTGACGATGCCGTCGGTGATCGTGGCGTAGCCGTTCTCGATGACGACTTTTGCCGTGCCATGACCCCACACCGTGTCCCACGCGCGCATGTTGTCGCCGGTGAACGCGCCTTCGACGCGCGGCTTCGTAAAGCTGAGGAGCATGACGCCGTCGAACTGCCCCGAGCCGCCGACGTCCACGGCGCCGGTCGGCGATCCGAACGCGGTCATCATCGCGGCGAGCAGCCGATCGCTCTCGAGCCAGTCCAGGCTCGTCACGTGAAATGGAATCTCGGAGCGCTCGCCGTAGGCGGTGCGTCCGTGGAAATCGACGTAGGTTTTCGGCGTGGCGACCCAGCTCGGTCCGAGCGAGATCCACGCGGGGTCCAGCGTGTAGGCCAGATGACCGGCGACCGGCAGGTAGCCGAGCGAGCGGTGCGGATTGAACGGGCCGGCTTCGGCGGGCATCGCGGCTTCCGCGACGACGGCCTGCGGATCGAGCTCGCGCGTCATCGTCGCGGCGCCCGCCGGCGGTGCGGCGAAGACCTCTCCGCCGCCGCGGCGCTCGCCCCACTTGCCGAGCTCCCAATCGAGATGGTTGCGGCCGGCGATCGCACCGCCAAGCCGCAGCCCCTGCAGCTCGAGGAAATCCGTCAACTGCGGCAGATTCACGCGCTCATAGGACACGTCCCAGGTGGCGCGCGTCGGTACGCCGCGCTGATTCAGCGGAAACAGTCTGTAGTCGAACCGCGCGCTACCGCCATAGAGACCGCTTGTGGCGTCCGTCACGTCCAGGCGATCCGGGAGCCACCGCACCGATCCCTTCAGGTTCGGGAAACGCCACGCGTTGACACCAGCCATGGGCGAGTCGAATGTCCCTTTCAGCTCGCGGCCGCCGCTGAACAGGTGGAACGATCCCTGAAAGTTGCCGCGACCGGACGCCGCAAAGCTGTACTGGTGGAAAAAGATGTTCTTCTGAGTCGGGAAGTCGATCTTCGACGAGATCTGGTAGGTCTGCTCCGGCCAGTGCGCCAGATCGATCCGGCCGCGCAGCAGCGAGGTCGCGCCCTCGCTGATCAGGTCGATGCGGCTGAAGTCGAGGTTCGATCCCTCGAGCGTGAACCGCGACTGCATGTTCGCGTGGAACCGCTCGTATTTCTGAATCGCGATGATCGAATCCGCAAATGAGGCTCTGCCGCGGTAGACGCGATCGATGATCCCGCGCGTCAGCGACACGCGGAGATCGCGGGACGCGATTCCCCACGGCGTTCCGTGATCTTCATAGGTGAACGCCCCGCGCGAGGCCAGCACGCTGCGCACCGTCGTGGTGAACCGCTTCGGGCCGTTCGATTTCGACTCCCGCGTGAACTTCGGAAAGTTGTGGCGACCCTTGGGGAACGCAGGGCTGGAGGGCCAGGTCTCGACCACCATGTCCCAGTCGGTCATCTCGACCGATTCGACGATTAATCTGCGGCTGAAGATGGTCCACCACGGCAGGACGACCTCGATCTTCCTCGCCTTGAGAAAGGGACGATCGGCCGGGGCCAGCCCCTCGATCATGAGGTCTTCGACGACGAATACGCCGGGCGTGATCTTGGCGGACAGCCGGCCGATATGCATCGGGCGCTGCAGGTATCTGGAGCCTTCGCGTTCCGCGCGCGCGCGCAACGACGGACCGAGATCGACGCTGAAGAACGCGACGATCAGAGCGGCGATGACGGCGACGACCAACGCGAGCAGGGCAAGGGCGGCACGCCGCCACGCCGGACGCCCGGCAGGTGTGCGCGCCTCCGGCTCCGCGTTGGGCGGCGCTGATTCGGCCAGCGGGTCCGCCGATGTGTTCGTCTCGTGCATCAAACGCTCGGACCGGTTACTCGATCACGACCAGCACGCGTCCGGCCTCGACGGATGCGCCGGCTTCAACGGCGACATCCTTCACGCGGCCGGGCTTCGGCGCGCGCAGCTCGTTCTCCATCTTCATGGCCTCGATGACGACAACCCCCTGCCGCTCCGTGACGTGGTCGCCGCGTGCGACCAGCACGCGGACGACGCGGCCGGGCATGGGGGCGACGACCGACTGCTCCCCGTGCGCATGCGAGCCCGGCGCTGAAGCGCCCTGACCGGTGCGGTTCCCGTTCACGACCGCGGGGATCGTCCGACCGTCGAGACGAATCAGCACTTCCCCGGTGCCGCCCGCGGGCGCGACCTGGACGTCGCGGCTGACCGCGTGCGCGCCGTCGAGCAGCAGCGACAGACCCCACGTGCCGATCCGCACGGCATCGACGTCGTGCGCGCGGCCGTCGACGGTTACGAGAAACCGTCCCTGCGGCGCGCGCTCGATCGACACCGAGCGGCTGCGGCCGTTGATCTGGACCGCGAACGTCATCCGCGAAGCGCCTCGCGGCGTGCCACGTCTTTCCAGGACACCCCGCCGGCGGCGGCAGCGCCCGGTCCATGCGCGCGGGTACCCGACGCCGCCGGCCCATACCGGGCCAGCCTGCCGCGAAGATATGCATCGAGCGCCGCGGCGATGGATGCCAGCTCTTCGTCCTCGCCGGTCACCTCGCTGAAGGATCTGCCGTTGCGCGACGCGAGCAAGGTGTCGAGGTACGTCGTGTCATAGCGGCCTTCGACATACTCACGCTGCCGCATCAGCCAGACGAAAAACGGAATCGTCGTCTGGATTCCGAGCACCTCGTATTCGCCGAGCGCCCGCGACATCCGCCGCACCGCGTGATCGCGGGTTTCGCCCCAGGCCACGAGCTTCGCGATCATCGAATCGTAGAAGACCGGAACCGTATATCCCACGCTCACGCCGCTGTCGTCGCGCACGCCCGGACCGGCCGCAGGCCGCAGCCCGCGGATCAACCCCGGTGATGGCAAGAAGCCCTGGTCCGGATCCTCGGCGTAGATGCGGCATTCGATGGCATGCCCCTGCGGCGTCAGCGCCCGCTCGGGATCGATCGTCAGCTTTTCGCCGCGCGCAATCCGAATCTGCCAGTGCACGAGATCCATGGCCGTCACCATCTCGGTGACGGGATGCTCGACCTGGAGACGCGTGTTCATCTCCAGGAAGTAAAACGCGCCATTGTCGTCGAGCAGAAACTCGATCGTGCCGGCGTTCGAGTAGTTCACCGCACGGGCGACGGCCGCCGCCGCGGACGCGATGCGGCGGCGCAGCTCGGGCGTGACCGCGATCGACGGCGACTCCTCCACCACTTTCTGGTGCCGTCGTTGAATCGAGCACTCGCGCTCGACGAACGGCACGACCGTACCGTGCCGATCGCCGAGCAGCTGAATCTCGATGTGACGCGGCCGCTGAAGGCGGCGTTCGAGGTAGATCGTCGTGTCGCCGAACGCCGACCCGGCCTCCGACCTCGCCGAGCGGATTGCCGCGGGAAGCGACGCGCGATCGTCGACCGCGCGCATCCCCTTGCCGCCGCCGCCGGCGACCGCTTTGACGAGGAGCGGATACCCGATGGAATCCGCCATCCTCGCGATCTCGTCCACGCCGACGCTCTCGTCGAGTGGACGCTCGGTGCCAGGCACAACCGGCACGCCGGCGTTGATCGCGGCGGCGCGTGCCGCCGTCTTGCTTCCCATCAGCGCGATCGCGTCGGCGGACGGCCCGATGAACGTGAGCCCCGCATCGCCACACGCGCGCGCGAAGGCCGCGTTCTCGGCGAGGAATCCGTACCCGGGATGCACCGCGTCGGCCCCGGCCCGCTTCGCCGCATCGACGATGGCGTCGATCCGCAGGTAGCTCTTGACCGCTTCGCTGGCACCGATGTGGAACGCCTGGTCCGCTTCGCGAACGTGGCGCGCATCGCGGTCACAGTCGGAATACACCGCCACGGTCGGCAGACCCATTTCGCGGCAGGCGCGAATGATCCGGACGGCGATTTCACCGCGGTTGGCGATGAGGATTTTCACAATGGAATGTTACCGTGCTTCTTCGGCGGGTTCCTGTCTCGTTTCGTCTCCAGCGCCGCGAGCGCGCCAATCAGCTTCGCGCGCGTGTGCCGCGGGCGGATGACTTCATCCACGAACCCCCGCGACGCCGCGACATACGGGTTCGCGAATTTCTCCTTGAACTCCGTCACCCGCTTCGCGCGCGCGGCGTCCTTGTCCGCGGCCGCGTCGATCTCGCGCTTGTAGAGAATGTTGACCGCCCCCTCCGGACCCATCACCGCGATTTCGGCCGTGGGCCACGCGAAGTTGACGTCGGTCCGAATGTGCTTGCTCGACATGACGCAGTAGGCGCCGCCGTACGCCTTTCGCGTGATCACCGTCAACTTCGGTACCGTCGCCTCGGCGAACGCAAAGAGCAGCTTCGCGCCCTGGCGGATGATCCCGCCGTACTCCTGGCGCGTGCCCGGCAGGAACCCCGGCACATCCTCGAACGTCACCAGGGGGATGTTGAAGGCATCGCAGAAGCGGACGAACCGCGCCGCTTTCACCGAGGCATCGATGTCGAGCGTGCCGGCGAGGTGCGCCGGCTGGTTCGCGACGATGCCGACGGAACGGCCGCCGAGCCGCGCGAACCCCACGATGATGTTGCGCGCGTACAGCCGGTGCACTTCCAGGAACGCCCCGTCGTCGAACACCGCGCGCACGAGATCGTGCATGTCGTACGGCTGATTCGGTGAGGCGGGCACGAGGCCATCGAGCGCTTCGTCCTCGCGATCGGGCGGATCGGAGGTCTCGCGGCGGGGCGGATCGTCGATGTTGTTGGACGGCAGGTAGCCGAGCAGCTCGCGGATCAGCCGCAGGCACTCGCGATCGTCCGCGGCGGCAAAATGCGCGACGCCGCTCGTTGCGTTGTGGGTTGTCGCGCCGCCGAGCTCCTCTTTCGTGACCTCTTCGTGCGTGACCGTCTTGATGACGTCGGGTCCGGTCACGAACATGTAGCTGGTACCCTCGACCATCACGTTGAAGTCGGTGATCGCGGGCGAGTAGACGGCGCCGCCGGCGCACGGCCCCATGATCGCGGAAATCTGCGGAATGACCCCTGACGCGAGCGTGTTGCGCAGGAAGATGTCGGCGTATCCGCCGAGCGAGAGCACGCCTTCCTGGATCCTGGCGCCGCCGGAATCGTTCAAGCCGACCACCGGCGCGCCCATCTTCATCGCGAGATCCATGATCTTCACGATCTTCGCGGCGTTGGTTTCCGACAGCGAGCCGCCGAAGACCGTGAAGTCCTGGGCAAAGGCGTAGACCGTGCGGCCATCGACGCGGCCCACGCCCGACACCACGCCGTCGCCCGGGATGATCTGCTCTTCCATCCCGAAGTCGCGGCAGCGGTGCGTCACCAGCTTGTCGAACTCCTCGAAGGATCCCGGATCGAACAACAGGTCGATCCGTTCGCGCGCGGCCAGCTTGCCCGCTTCGTGCTGTCGTCGAAGCCGTTCGTCGCCGCCGCCAAGTTCCGCCTGCCGCTCCAGCTCTTCGAGGTGCTTGAGGATGTCCATCAGAGCATTGCCAGAATCGGCGGAATCGGCGGAATCGCCGGAATCCCCGTAATTGAACTCTGGCAATTATTGAAATTCCGGCGATTATGGCAATTCATCACACTTTCGCCGTCTGCGCCTTCTCCCAGTCCTTCAGGAATTTCTCGAGGCCGATGTCGGTCAGCGGATGCTTGAACATCGACTCGATCACCGCCGCCGGGCACGTGCAGATGTCGGCCCCCATCCGTGCCGCCTCGATGATGTGGACCTGGTTGCGCACGGACGCGACGAGGATCTCGGTCGTGAACTGGTAGTTCTCGAAGATGTCGACGATCTCGCGGATCAGGCCCATGCCGCTCGTCGCGATGTCGTCGAGCCGTCCGACGAACGGGCTCACGAACGTCGCGCCCGCCTTCGCCGCGAGCAGCGCCTGCGTCGGCGAGAAGCAGAGCGTCACGTTGACGCGAATGCCCTCGGACGACAGCGTCTTGCAGGCGCGAATCCCTTCCCTGGTCAACGGCACCTTGACGACGATGTGCTCGTGCAAGCCGGCGAAATCGCGCCCCTCGCGCAGCATCCCTTCGTAGTCCTTCGCCACGACTTCGGCGCTGGTCGGACCGTTGACGATGTCGCAGATGCGCTTGAGGTTGTCCTTGTAATCACCCGGCTCCTTCGCCAGCAGCGACGGGTTGGTGGTGATGCCGTCGATGATGCCGAGCGGCACCAGGGCTTCGATTTCCTTGATGTTTCCCGAGTCGATGAAGAGTTTCATGGGTGTTCTCCGTGGCCGACTGGATTGGTCAGCTCGCCAACGCCTTCAACATTTATGGTGACACGATCGCCCGCCACGAGGGGACCAATCCCCGCGGGGGTGCCGGTTGAGACGATGTCGCCGGGCAACAGCGTCATCACCGACGAGATGAACGCAATGAGCTTCCGGATCGAGAAGATCAATTCGCGGGTCGACGACGACTGGCGCTTGACGCCGTTGACCCACCCCTCGACCGCAAGTCCCTGCGGCGAGTCGAAGTCGAGTCCGGTCGCGATGCAGGGGCCGACGGGGGCAAAACTGTCGAAACCCTTCGCCCGGGTGTACTGGACGTCCCGTCTCTGCAGCTCGCGCGCGGTGACATCGTTCACGCAGGTAATGCCGAAGATGTATGCGTGCGCGTCCTCCTCGCGGACGTGCGCCGCCCTGGCCCCGATCACCACCCCGGCTTCCGCCTCGTGATCGACGCGCCCCACACCGGGTGGAATCACGATCGGGTCTCCGGGTCCGATGACCGCCGTCGATGGTTTGAGGAAGATCAACGGCTCGGCCGGCAGCGGCTTGTGCTGCTCGGCCGCGTGGTCCTTGTAATTCAGCCCGACGGCGACGATCTTGGACGGCTCGACCGGCGCCAGCAGCCGGCGTTCCCCGGCCGGAAGCGTGTCGCCGGTTTCGAATCGGCCGAAAATATCCCCTTCGACGAGCTTCCAGGCGCCGCCTTCTTCGACGGCGTGCCGCGGGGTTCCCCTGTGCTCGACCCGGAAGAATCGTTTCATCGGGCTGTTTCTTCGACACGCGCCGACTGCGGGCTGCGGTTCGGCGGGGTTGCCTTGTCGACCGCAACCACCGCATACGCATAACGCACGCCCGGCGTCGCGGTTTTGTCCTCGAAGTTCGTCGCGGCAATCGGCGCCGGCGTCAGCGGCTGCAGTGTGTCACCCGGCGCTTCGCCGCGCAAGACCAGGTAGCCGGCCAGATCGGCCTCGGTGTTCGCGTCCCAACTGAGGCTGATGACGCCTTCCGCGGCGACCGCCGCGAGATGCTCGGGCGCCTTGGGCGGAAATGTGTCTTTCGCGACGATGCATGCGGTGTCGGACGACTCGCTCTCCACGTCCCGGCCGGCAATCTTCTGGACCGAGCGGACGACGAAGCATTCTTCCGTCCCGAACTCCAGCCCTTGCCGCTCGTAGGCGGACGACGTGACAGGGGCGGTGTTCACCGGCTCCGACCCGGCGGCCTTGTAGATATTGAAAGTCACCGGCTGATCCGTCTCCGGCCCTTTCCAGGTCAGGGTAATGGCGGTCTCGGTGTTAGCGGCCGCAACGGCGGCGGGTGGGGCCGGCGGATCGACGAGCGGAAGCTGCACGCGTGCCGCCGGCTGTCCCGGCCGGCCGCTTTTCGTGACGCCGCGGACCGTGTAGACCCGGACGGCGTAGGACGGTGGCGGCTCCTCGGGCTTCTCCGCCGCCGCCACGGGCGCCGCTACCGGAGGGGTCGCCGGCTTCGGCGCCGGCGCGGTAAACACCGGCTCGAGCGTTTCCGCGGAAAGCTTCTCGACGAACGCCGTCTTCTCGCCCGCCGATGGCCGGGTGTCGGGCGGTGCGCTCTCCGGCGGGGCGGCCTCGCCTTCCACGGGCGGCGGCTTCACACCGATGATGCCGACCCGATATTTCGCCGTCAGGAAGTCACGATTCGGCGGCGGCGCCGCACCCGCAGCCACGGTCGCGGCAAAGACCTCCAGATGATCGAGCTGGACAGCGCCCGGGCCGTTCAGGTTGGTGGACGGGAGGGTGAAGCGCAGGCGCGCTTCACCGCCGCTGCGGGTAATGGACACGTCCGCTGGCGCCGCGGGCACGATGTGCAGCGGCGGCAGCGGTGGGCCCTTCTGGCCGCATGCGGGAAGGAGCGCCATCGCGCACGCGACTATCAGCGGCGACGCGGTCCGCACCATCAGAGGATGTAGCGCGAGAGGTCGTTGTTGCCGACGATATCGGCGAGCATGCGGTCGACGTAGGTCTCGTCGATCGTGACCTCCTGGCCGGCGAGCTCCGGCGCGTCGAACGACAGCTCGTCGAGCAGCTTCTCCATCACCGTGTGCAGCCGGCGCGCGCCGATGTTCTCGGTGCGCTCGTTGACGAGCGTCGCGAAATCCGCGATCCGTCCGATCGCGCCGTCGGTGAACCGCACCGTGAGTCCTTCGGTCGAGAGCAGCGCGACGTATTGCTTGATGAGCGCGTTCTTCGGCTCGGTCAGGATGCGCACGAAGTCTTCGCGGCCGAGCGCCTCGAGCTCGACGCGGATCGGAAACCGCCCCTGCAGCTCGGGAATGAGATCGGACGGCTTGGACACGTGAAAGGCGCCGGCCGCGATGAACAGGATGTGATCCGTCTTCACCATGCCGTACTTCGTGTTGACGGTCGTACCCTCGACGATCGGCAGGATGTCGCGCTGCACGCCTTCGCGGCTCACGTCCGGTCCCTGGCCTCCTTCGCGTCCCGCCACCTTGTCGATCTCGTCGATGAAGATGATGCCTGCCTGCTGCACGCGGTCGACCGCCGCGCGCGCCACGCTCTCCATGTCCACGAGCTTCTGCTCTTCTTCCTGGGTCAACGTTTCCAGCGCCTCGGGGATCGCCAGCCGGCGCTTCTTCGTGCGTCCCTGGAACAACCCCGGCAGCATGTCCTTGACGTTGATGTCGACTTCCTCGACCGACGAACCCGCGATGATCTCGAAGGAGGGGAAGCTCTTCTCGCGCACGTCGATCTCGACATGCTTGTGGTCGAGACGTCCCTCGCGGAGCTGCTCCCGCAGTTTCTCCCGCGTGCGCTGCGCCTGGTCGCGGATCGACGATGTCTGGTCGTCGTATTCCGCCGCCGATGGCAGCGGCGGCAGCAGCAGATCGAGGATCCGCTCCTCGGCGGCCTGCCGGGCTTTCTCGCGTATGTCGGCAATCCGTTCTTCCTTCACCATGTCGACGGAGAGCTCGACGAGATCGCGGACCATCGATTCGACGTCGCGGCCGACGTAGCCGACCTCGGTGAACTTCGAGGCTTCGACCTTGATGAACGGGGACTGCGCGAGCCGCGCGAGGCGGCGGGCAATTTCGGTCTTGCCGACTCCGGTCGGACCGATCATCAGAATGTTCTTCGGGGCGATCTCGTCGGCCAGCTCCGCGGGCAGCTTCTGGCGCCGCGAGCGGTTGCGCAGAGCAATGGCGACCGCCCGCTTCGCGCGCCCCTGCCCGACGACGTGCTTGTCGAGCTCGCCAACGATCTGACGGGGCGTGAGTGACGCGGTTGTGGTGGCGGTTGTTTCAGGAAGATAAATGGCCATTCCGATTCGTTGTGCCGTCGGGGACTCTAGAGCTCCTCGATGGTGATGACGTTGTTCGTGTAAATACAGATTGTGCCGGCGATGTCCATCGCCTGCTGCGCGATCGTCCGGGCGTCGAGCGTGGTGTGGCGCGCGAGCGCCTTCGCCGCCGCCAGCGCATACGCGCCACCCGACCCGATCGCGATGATCCCGTCGTCCGGCTCGATCAGATCGCCGTTGCCGGACAGAAGGAAAGTCGCCTTCGAATCCATCACGATCAGCATTGCCTCGAGGCGACGCAGAAACCGATCCGTGCGCCAGTCCTTCGCGAGCTCGACGGCGGAGCGCTCGAGGTTGCCGCGGTACTGTTCGAGTTTGGCCTCGAAGCGCGAGAACAGCGCGAACGAATCGGCGGCAGAGCCGGCAAAACCCGCGAGGATCTTGTCGCTGTAGAGTTTCCGGATCTTGCGCGCGGACTGCTTCATGACCGTGTCGCCGAACGTGACCTGGCCGTCGCTGGCCATGACCGTGTGACCGCCGTGCCGCACGGCCAGCACCGTCGTCGCATGAAGCATCTTCCGAGTCTATCAAGAGTGGCGGCTGGCGGCGGGCAGATGGCGGCTGGCGGCTGGGGTGACTGGCAGCTGGGAGCTGATAGCTGATAGGTGGAAGCTGTCGACCGAGCTGTCCCCCAACGGCGACCCGGATGCCCCCGAAATGTGACAGATTTAGGGCAGTCGGCAAGGTAAAATGGAGGAATCCTGCAGCGGTGGAGCTCTGCGTCTGGCAGCACCATTGCTTCGCCTGTCACCAGGCCCGCCTAGGGCGGACAGGCTCCCCGGAGGGGGCGTCATGATGCGTTACAAATCTACGATTGGCGTTGCGGCGGCCACCTTCGCGCTGAGCCTCGCGCCCGCATGGGCGCAGGAGCGCTCGCGCCCCGCGGACACACCCGCGACGGGAACGGCAGTCGCGCGCGATCCCGGCTCGTCCTCGGGATCGTCGTCCGCAGGGTCGTCATCGAGCTCCGGCGGCGGATCGAGCACGACCTCATCGGGTGGCGGCAGCTCATCGTCAAGCGGCAACTGGATGGGCAACGGCGGATATGAAGCACCGCGCCGTGCGCCCGTGAACCCGGAGAATGCCGGATACGGCGACCAGCGCCGCGGTAATGGCGGAGCGAGCACCGGCCGCGCGGTTCCGCGCGACAGCGCCGCCGGCGGCGGAAGCACGAGCAGCACGCGGTCGAGCGACGGCGACGATCGTCAGACGCCGAGTGGTGGCAACCGCGCCGTGCCGACGTACAGCCGTCCGCGTGATGGACGTCCGGTGAACGGCACGGCCGTCGAACGGACCGGTGGTTACTATGGTGACGGGCGGGGCTACTCCTACACGACGTACATCTACGATCCGTACTACTCGTACTACTACAACCCGTACTATCGCAGCCGCTACTACTGGAGCCCGTGGGGCTACGGCTTCGGCTTCGGGTACATGGCGTACGACCCGTTCTTCTTCGGCGGGTTCGGGTATCCCGATTACTCCGCTTACGATCCGTATTTCGGCGGCGGCTATGGGTACGGCGGTGGCGGCTACGGGTACGGCGGGGGCGGCTACAGCTCCAGCAGCAGTCAGGTTTCTCACGGCGTCGGCTCGGTGCGGCTCAAGGTGAAGCCTGGCCACGCGCAGGTATTCGTCGACGGCTACCTCGTCGGGTCGGTGGACAGCTTCGACGGCGTATTCCAGCGTCTGAGCGTCGAGGGTGGATCGCACCGCATCGAACTGCGCGCCGACGGCTACGAATCGACCCAGTTCGAAGTGATGGTCATCCCCGGCGAGACGATTACCTACAAGGGCGAGATGCGTCGCCGGTAAGTGGTGCGGGCGGGGTCTGAAGACCCCGCCCTACATCGCCGCTGAAGACCCCGCCCTACATCGCCCGCCGATAATATCGCCCGTCGTACCATCGCCCCCCGACATCGCCTGTCGGTAACATCGCCCGTCGGTAATATCGCCCGTCGTAACATCGCGCGTCGTAACATCGCGCGTCGTAACATCGCGCGTCGTAACATCGCGCGTCCGCAACATCGTGCGTCCGTAGGGCGGGGTCTTCAGACCCCGCCTTTTTTTTTGCGCGCGAACAGGAGATAGACCGGCACACCGGCGGCGATCACCGCCAGGCCGGCGACTGCGGTGATGCCGTTCCGCATGATCTCGTTCACGAGCATGACCGCGCTGGCGATGACGAACGTGGCGGGCGCCCAGGGATATCCCCAGGCACGGAACGGCCGCGGCGCGTCTGGCTGCCGGCGGCGAAGGACGAACACCGCCGCCACCGCGACGGCGGAAAAAAGAACGACGGCGAATCCCGTGTAGCTCACGAGCTGCGACAGCGATGCGCTCGAGACGAGCACCGCAGTCCACAACGCCTGCGCGATGATGGCGACGGCCGGCGTGTGAAAGCGCGGGTGCACCGACGCCGCCGCCGGCAGAAACAGCCCGTCGCGCGCCATCGCGTAGTACACGCGCGGACCGGCGAGCGTCATCGCGCTGATGCTCGCGCACAGGCTGACGATGGTGAACACGGCGATCGCATTGCCGACGCCCACGCCAAAGAGGCGCTCGCCGACAACGTCGAGCAGGCGGCCTGACATCGAGGCGAGCTCGGGCACCGGGATCACGTGCAGATACAGCGCGTTCAGCCCGAGATAGATCAGAATCACCGCCACCGTGCCCATTCCCAGTGCGAGCGGGACGTTGCGTCCGGGATCGCGCACTTCTTCGGCGACGTAGGTGGCCGCGTTCCATCCTGAATACGTGAACATGATTGGGACCAGCGCGAGCAGCAGCCCCGATGGCGCGATACCTATCTCCAGCGGACCTGCCGCGCCATGGCCGCGCCCGAGGGCAAAGCCGAGCGCGATGATCGCGACCAGCGCGCTCGCCTTGATTCCCGCGAGCAGGTTCTGCACGATGCGGCCAGGTCCGAGCCCGCGGATGTGGATCAGCGAGAGGATGGCGATCGTCGCGAGCGCGACCCCCGATCGCGGCGAAATGACCAGCGGCATCGCGGGGATCGGAATCGTCAGCAGCGGCGCGGTGCTGGCGGCTGCGGGAACGAAGCGGCCGACGTAATCCGCGACCGCCACGGCGGCGGCCGCCATGGCGCCGGAGAACCCGGCTACGAACGACGTCCAGCCGGTCAGGAACGCGGCGAGCGGCCCGAACGCTTCGCGCAAGTAGACGTATTCGCCCCCCGCGCGCGGACGCAGCGCCGAGAGTTCGGCATACGCCATCGCGCCGGCGAACGCGAGCGCGCCGCCGGCAAACCACATCCACAGCATCGCCGGCGGAGACGGCAGCATCTGCGCGACGATGATGGGGACGAAGAAGATGCCGCTGCCGATGACGTTCGAGACCACGATGGCGGCGCCATCGAAGGGACCGAGCCGCCGCTCCAGCGATGGCGGCGATGCCGGGCCGGCGGGCGCGCGTCGCGGAGCAGGTGCGGGAGCGGAAGGCGGCACGTTGTCCGCTACTGGGTCAGGAGCTGGTGTGCGATGTGGGCGCGGTGCAGCTCGACCCACTGCGACGAGCTCTGCTTCGCGAAGATCTGCACGTCCAGGTCGCGGAAGTGGCTGTTCTGCAGCATCTCGGCCCGCGTCTGCGGCGGGTCCGCCGTGTAGCCCCACTTCGTGCGCACCGTGATCGGCGCCGTGTCCTGTCCCTGGAAATCCACGCGCTGCACGTACACGTCGTCGGTGTGTTCCTGATCGCCTGCGAATGTGAAGGTGAGGTTCAGCGAAACCGACGACAGGTTGACGTCGGCGTTCTTCTTCAACTTGAACGTGATGCTCGGCACGAGCTTGTTCTTGCCGTCGACGATGCCGGCATCGAACCAGCCGGAGCTGACGTCGGCCACCTGCAGCGCCTGCTTCAGATCGACGGGAGACGTGCAGGCGTCCAGCACGGCGGCCGCGAGTGCGAAGGCCAGAAACGCAGCGGTGCGGCGCGTCATCCCCCGGATTCTAGCCTAGAACTGCCGCACTTCGACTTTCTCGCGCGCCTGCTCCTTGGTGAGGCGCCCGGCGAGGTAATCGGCGAGATCGCTGCCCTTCACGCGGAGCACGACGGTCGTCAGCTGCAGGATTTCGCCCGGCAGCAGCGCGCTCTCGCTGCCGCGCGCCGCGACCGACAGCCACTCGTCGGGCTTCAGGTCGAGGTTCTTGCTGTAATCGAGCATCGCGTCGGCAAGCGCGAGCTTGACGGCGGCGCGGTATCTCTCGCCGGTGTCCTCGACATCTCGCAGCGCTTCGCTCGCGGTCGCTGGTGCTTTGGCGCTCGGCAGGTCGACCCGGTTCGCCACGTTCGCCGTGTTGTCGGGCTCTGCGCGCCGGAGCTCCAACTCGCGCTCGAGTTGATTCACCCTCGTCGTGAGCGTCAGCGTCAGATCGAGCGCCGGGATCTCGACATACACGAAGACGCCGTAGCCATCGAGCGCGAAGCCCTTGGCCCGCGCATTGCCGCTGAAGAGGTTCGCGTCGGGCGTGCGCGACTGCACTTCCTTTGCGACACGGCGGGCGGCAAGGTTCACCGCGCCCGTCAGCGTGCCTTCGAACACGCTGATCTGCTCGTGGCGTCGCAGCTGATCGGAGCCCGTACTGACCGGCGTCTGCGCCATCACGATGGCCGGAGCCAACGTCATCATCACCGCGACTGCCAACCCTGATTTCACGATCTCACCTCGTTACTTCGTCTGAAGCGATGTCGACATCACCCGGTTCATCCGCTGAACCAGCTCGCGCGCCTGCCTGGCCTCCGCGCCGCTGGTGTTCTGCAGGCGCATGAACCCCTGGTCGATGGCCGCGAGATCGATCCGCCGCTGGGCATTGAAATCACGCGTGACGTCGGCCAGCCGCGCCGCAAGCAGCCGCTGCTGGCGTGTCTCGCTCCGGCCGATCATGTCACGGACCTGCTGCAGCTCCGCATCGCTCACGCCCGACGCGGCGGCATTCTGGACGGAGGCCGCTCGATCGCGAGCGAGCACCTGCTCGACTTCCCGCAACCGTTGATCGAGCTGCAGCGCCTGCTGTTTCCAGTCAACCGGCTGCGCGCCGGTCTCGGCGGACTGCGCGGCGGCGCCAGTGGCGGCGGTGCGACTCCAGCCCGTGCGAATCACGAGACCCTCGCCGCTGCCGATACGAACTTCCAGGTTCGCGATCGCGGCGCCGATGGCCATGACGAGAATCGCCGCGGCGGCCAGCCCCCACGCCGGCGCAATGCGGAACCCGCGAGCCGGCGGCGGAGGAGGCGCGGCGGCGCCGCGAACTAAGTGAAACCCAAGGTCGGGCTCCGGCGGCGTCCACGCGGCAATCTGTCCGCGCGTCGCGCGCAGGTCCGCCAACTCGCCCCGGCACTCGGTGCAGCCGGCGAGATGCTGACGGAACGCGTGCGTTTCGGAAACATCGAGCTCTCCGTAGAGGAACCCGATCAGCTGTTCTTTGCGATCACACATATGCGTACTCATTTTCCAAAGGTGCTTTCGACTCCGGCTTCGCGCAGTTGCTTTCTTAGCACGGTCAGCCCCTGGTACAAACGCGTCTTGACAGTACTCAACGGACAATCGAGCAGGTCGGCGATCTCCTGAAAGGTGAGCCCGTGGTACTCCTTCAGGATGATCGCCGTGCGCTGCTCCTCGGGGAGCATCGACATGGCTTTGCCGACGGCGCGACCCAGTTCGTGCCGCGCCACGAGATCCTCGATGGTTTCAGCGGGGGTCGTTTCGCCGGCGAGCTCGATGATATCGACCCCTTCTGGCGCCTGCGCCACCGGGGTGCGCTTCTCGCGGCGGATCCAGTCGCGGCAGAGGTTCAGGGTGATGCGATACAGCCACGAAGAGAATTTCGCCTGCCCCTTGAACCCCTTGAGCGCCCGAAAGGCGCGCAGGAACGTTTCCTGCGCGACGTCGCGCGCGTCTTCCTCGCGGCCGATGACTCGGTACGCAAGGGCATAGATAGGCCGCTCCCAGCGCAGCACGAGCTGGTTGAAGCTGTCGAGATCGCCCCCCATTGAGCGGGCGACCAGCTCTTCATCTGTGGACGGCATGCCCTGACGAATCCGGCTGGACCAAGCTGTCGCCCGCCGTTCGAAGATTTAGACGTCGGAGCGGCGGGCACAGTCGGCAGGCCATTTTACCTTTTCGGTTCAACCTTTTAGAATGCCTCGACCCCTCCCAGAATGAGGCCTGAGGCGCCTTCCTCGCTCCATCGGCGAATCCAGGAGCTGCTCCTGGGATTCTCACGTGGCATCTCCTCCACGCTGAGCGTCGTCACCGCGCTCGATGCGCTGTCCCTGGAAACGAATACGCTCTTCGGCACGCGCCGGGTGTCGGTCTGGATTCACGAGCGGCGCGCCCGCGAGCTCGTCCTGTCGGCCTCCTCGGATCGCGCCTATGGCGCCGCCGCGACCCGTGTGCCGACTGCTTCGGACACGGTGCCGGGACGCGGCCTTCGCCTCGAGGCGCCGCAGTTCCTCACGTCTGAGGGGGCCGCGGTCCGGACGCTCGTCGCGCCGCTGCGGGGCTGGCGGCGCGCGCTCGGCACTCTCGTCATCGACGGCGAACCCCGCGATCTCGGCGAGGACGCCTACATCGAAGCCGTCGGGGATCTCGGCAGGCAGCTGTCGTTCGCGCTCGAGAACGTGCAGCTGCTGGAAGAAGTGCTGCAGCACCGCCGGTTGCTCGAAGACACGTTCAACTCGCTCGCGGATCTGATCGTCGTCACCGACACCGCGCTGCGCGTGGTGCAGACGAACGA
Organism: Acidobacteriota bacterium; assembly: GCA_046731735.1. Classification (GTDB taxonomy): domain Bacteria; phylum Acidobacteriota; class Vicinamibacteria; order Vicinamibacterales; family 2-12-FULL-66-21; genus JALZOC01. Next base: position 12,872 of record JBKPLP010000080.1, on the reverse strand, counting down.
GGCGTTCATGGCCCGGGTGGAGCGGCAGCGCCACGAGATCATCGATCGGCCGCTCGTCGAGCTCGTCGGATCGGAGATCGCGCAATGGGTCGCCGAGCCGCCGCCGGCGGACCGCGCGGAGGGTGGCGGTAAGAGCCGGCAGTTCACCGACGATCGGCTCGGCGGAATTTTTTCCAGCACGGTGACCCCGCTCATCAATCGCGACGGACAGCCGGTCGGACGCGTCCTCGTCGCGCGCGACATCACCGCGCAGATGCAGCTCGAGGCGGAGCGCGAAGCGTTACGCGGCCGGCTGCAGCAGTCGGAGAAGCTGGCCTCGCTGGGACAGTTCGTCGCCGGCATCGCGCACGAGATGAACAACCCGCTGCAGGGAGTGCTCGGTCATCTCGAATTGCTGATCGAGACCTCCGAAGCCGCGAAACCGATCCGCCCGACGCTGCGGCGGATCTACCAGGAAGGAGATCGCGCGGCGAAGATCGTGCGGAACCTGCTCGTGTTCACGGGATCGCAGCGTATGTCGCGCCGGAAGGTACGCCTCGAACGCGTGCTGTCGCGCGCGCTGATGAGCCGCTCGGCATCGCTGCGCCGAAACCGTATCGAGGTGCGCCGGCAGATCAGCGACGTGCCGCCCATCGCCGGCGACGCCCTGCTCCTGCAACAGGCGGTGTTGAACATCCTCGTCAACGCCGAGCATGCGATCGCGGCCACCGGCGCGAGCGGACGCATCGACGCCATCGTGGACGTTGCACCCGGCGGGGAAACCGTCAGGCTGGCGATCCAGGACAGCGGCGCGGGCATTCCACCCGAGATTCTGCCGCGCATCTTCGATCCGTTCTTCACCACGAAAGAAGTCGGAAAAGGAACCGGGCTCGGCCTCGCAATCACCTACGGCATCGTTCAGGAGCATGGCGGATCGATTCACGCGGAGAACGCGCCCGAAGGAGGCGCACGGTTTACCATCGAGCTCCCTGCGCTCACTTAGAGGGTGATAAAGTACCTTCGCGTCGATGGACGAAAGCTTCCTGACGACCGAAGAGGTACTCGATTACCTCCAGGTCAACCTGCGGACTGTTTACCGCCTCATCAAGGCGGGAAAGATTCCTGCGGTCCGCGTCGGACGCCAGTGGCGGTTCCGGAAGCGCGACATCGACGCCTGGCTCGAAAGCCAGCGCCCGCGCACCTCGCGGCAGGCGGCTTCCGCGCCCGCCCGCGCCTCGGCGCCCGCAGGCCGTCCGCGTGTGCTTGTCGTGGACGATGAGGCGAGCATTCGCGATCTGTTGTCCAAGACGCTGGCGCTCGCCGAGTACGACGTGGATCTCGCCCCGGACGGGCGCACCGCGCTCGAACGGCTTCGCATCATTCCCTACGATCTGCTGATCACCGATCTGAAGATGCCGGGTGTCGACGGTCTCGCGGTCATCCGGGAGGCCCGGCGGCTGAAGGCCGACATCCCGGTGATCATCATCACGGGGTTCTCCACCGAAGCCAGCGCGATCGAGGCGTTGAACCTCGGAGTCTCCGGCTACCTGACCAAACCATTCCGCGTCCCGCGGGTGCTCGCCGTCGCTGCCAAGGCGCTCGGCGAATAACTCTCTTACCTCCGCAACGCCGGCTTTTATCGCCGCGCGGCGCGCGCGCGAACGCGCAGGAAATACCGATGCTGCTCGCTGCTGGCGCCCGTCGCCGTGCGACCGAGCAATGTCACCAGGTAGTCGTCCGGCTGGAGTTGCGACGCCGGGATTTGGACCTTGACCACGTTCCGCTGCGCCGCCGCGGTCGGCGCGCCACTCCACACCTGACTGCCCGCGACGGTCGTGACGTCGACGCGCGTCGCCGAGGCCGCGGACGATTCGACGGCGAGTTCGAGCTCGACGATGTCCGTGCCTGACGGAATCACCAGCGGACGCGAGGCCGTGGCGCTGCGCGTAGCGATCGGCGAGAGCGTCAGCGCGACGATGGCCGGCGGTCGTGCGGCCGTGACGCCTGAAGGCGACGCCGGTCCGGCTGGATTTGCCGCCTGCGGTGGCGCAGCCGGCGCAGGTGCGTTCGACGGACCGTGGTCGCGCAGGCGCCAGCTCATGGCGACGACCGCGATCACGAGTACCGCCGCCGCAGCCAACGGCATGTAGCGCCGCGCGGCAGCAGTCCCGAACGCTGCAGCGGATGCCGAAGCCTTCGCGCGGTTCGCCCCGGCCGCCAGGCGCAGCCGCCGGATCGTGTCGACACGCAGCTGTTTCGCGCTCGAGGAGAAGTACGCCTCCTCGAAACGCTGCCGCTCATCACCCGGCAATCGACCGTCGAGATACGCCTCGATCAGGGCCTCCTCTGCCGCCGTTATCCGGTCGAGCGCATCGGGCGACGCAAAGTACTCGCGTTCGAGGCGCTCCTCTTCGGCGTCCGACAGCGTCCGCAGCAGATAGCGGCGCTCACGATCGGTTTCGACAGCGTGCGGCATCGTCAGGCAGTCCCGGAAAGACAAGTGCCGAGGCACCCTTCGAGCCGATCCCGCAGGCGCTGGACGCGGATGCGAAGGGCGTTGTCGGTGAGGCCGAGCGTGACGGCGAGGGCGCGGCGCGCCTCGATCCGTGCTCGCCCTTCCAGTTCGTAGTAACGGAGGACGAGCGCCTGGCTGTCCTGCGGCAAACCGGCGAGGCAGCCGTCGAAGCAGCGGCGCACGGCTGCTTCGCGCTGATCGCCGGCGGTCAACACCTCCGGCGCGCGGATATCGCCGGCATCGTGAAGCGGCAACGCGACCGGGCGACGCAGACGTTCGAACATCACCAGCCGCGCGATCCCATAGGCAAAGGCGTGCACGTCGAGGATCGGCGTCGCCTCGCCGAGCTTGCGCTCGAGTCTGTCCAGGGTGATATCGGCGCACTCGTCGGCCGGATGCGCGTTGCGACATTCGAAAAAACGGATGAGCGCGCGGCGCAGGTGCTCGTACGCCTGTCCGGCGCGATCGGGATCCGGATCGAGCGCGGAGAGGAGCCGGGCAAACGCGGCTTCGGGCCGGTCGACGGGCACCTGCCTCGCCATGCGGCGTACTCTATCATCGCCAATCTCCCTGCACGACGAAGCCCGCCCAGTAGTAGGGGTGCGCCCAGCGCGGCGAGGCGGCGAGTTGCTGTTGGGCGGCCCGCAGCGCCGCCGGTGCCGCCAGTTTCCGGCGCACCAGGTTCGCGTAGAACGCTTGCATCAGTTCCGCCGTCGCGAGGTCGTCCACACGCCACAGGCTGGCAACCACCGCGCGTGCGCCCGTTTCAAGGAATCCTCGCGTCAGTCCGATCGTGCCTTCGCCGTCGACGCGGCGGCCGCGCGCCGTTTCACACCCGCTGAGCACGACGAGGTCGGCATTCAGATGCAGATTCTCGACTTCGTGCAGCCGCAGAAAGCCATCCTGCGGCCGGCCCCGTTCGTCGACCAGCGACAGCACGAGCCCAGAGAGTTCCGGCGTCCGCGTATTGAGGACGCCGTGCGTGGCGAAGTGCACGATGCGGAAACCGTTTGCCGCGCCTCGTTTCAATGCGTCGGCGTTCGCGGCGAAGCCGGTCGCCTTCATCACGTCGCCGGCGGGCAACACGGATGCGATCCGCTCGGCCTCGAGACCAGTGAACGGCAGCCGCACCAGTTCGGCTTCCTCACCGCTGCGCAGAACGCGATCGAGCGCGGCGGGGGCCGCCGCTGTGGCCGGTGTGGCCGCCGTCGGCGGCCGCGGTGCGGCCGTGCGCTGTGCGACTCGTGGATCGGTGGGCTCGAATACCGGATCGGCAAACACGGCGATGCCGCGGCGTGGTGCCCTTCGCGCATCGTGGGCCGTCCTGACGGCGAGCAGCACCGCTGCGGACGGCGCGTAGATCAGCTCGTGCGCCATCACCAGCGGCCGGCCGTCGCCGTTCATCGGCAGTGCCGCGAAGGCGACGTCTTGAAGAACACCCGGCGCGACGATCAGCAGACGCCGTCCTGGAGAGATCGCGCGTAATGGTGGCAGGAGCAGCCGACTCAGCGCCGCCCCCGGCGCAAGCGGCGCCGTGCCGGCGCGCTGCGCCGGCGCGGACGCGATCTCGCGCGCGCGCACGGCAGCCTCTTCGATTTGCGCGCGCGGCGCGAGCACGTAGCTGGCGAAGTGTCCGCGCGAGATCACCCATGCATGGCTGCGGCTGCGGCCCAGCATGTACTCGACGAGGACCGTACGATCGTCCAGCAGCTCGTGCTGGAGGCGAGCCACGGAGATCGGTTCGGCGGTGGCGATTGCGCCAAGCGCCGGCTGCTCGCGCCGCAACTGACCTTCCAGCACCGCCGCGCGGGTGGATAGTTCATCGATTTCGCGCGTCACCCCCGCGCGCGCGGCGCCCTTCAAACGCGGGCTGCCGAGCGCGACTGCCTTGGCGTTCAGCCCCTGCCGCACCTGCCGCAGCTCGGTCCACGTCGTCCCGGTAGCCTTGTCCACGCTGTCGCCGCCGCTGATCACCGATTCGAGCAGACTCCGGGCCCGCGCCCGCTCACTCAACTCGAACGCCTGCTCCGCGTACTTACCGCCAGGATCGGCTTCGTGCGAGGCCATCAGCACGTCGGTCGCCGCTTCGTACACCGGCTGCGCTGATGCCAGCACGCCGGCCTCGATGCGCGCGGCTTGCGCCCGGCCGTGTACCGATTCGGTCAGAGCGACGGCGTCGGTGGCGAGCCGGCGCGCGCGTTGACGATCCCCCGCGGCGAGGGCGATGCGCGCGTGCGTCGCGACCGACAGCGCCCGAACGTTCGGGTTGGCGAGCAAATCGAGCGGCGTCGCGTCGATCACGGACTCCGCCTCGCCGGTTCGCCCGAGCTTCAGCAGGGTCTCCGCCAGCTTGCGGCGTGCGATCGCCTGGCCCAGCGGATACGACGCCTCTTCCGTCCGCGTCACCGCCTGCTCGAAATACTCCCGCGCCTTGTCGAGCGCTCCCAATCCCAGCTGAACCTCGCCAAGGCCGATCAGCGCCTGCCCCTGCTGCGCGCGGTAGCCGAAGCGGATCCAGCCGGCCAGCCCCTCTTCGAGCAGACGCTGCGCCTGCTCGAGATCGCCCAGCGAGAGGAACGCCGTCCCCATCCGCGCCGCCGCGTCCACTTGCGCGACGTTGTCGCTGGGCGCGAGCGAGCGCGCCCGCTTGTAGGCGTCGATGGCGACTTCCAGCTCGCCGAGGTTCTGATGGATCTGTGCCGCCGTGTTCCACCCTCGCGCTTCGAGCAGAGCATTTCGGCTGTCACGGGCGAGCGCGATCGAGTCGTAGGCATGTCTCAGTGCGGCCTCGAAGTCTCCAGCGCCGCCGCGGTTGTTGGCCAGATCGGTGAGCAGCAGGATCGTGGAACTCACGCGTCCTGCCGCCCGATGGAGAGCGAGACTCCGGTCGTAAGCGCTATACGCCTCTTCACCGTTCCCCAGCGCCCCCAGGGCGTTCGCCTGGTTGCGAAGGGCTCGCGCTTCACCGTAATCGTTGCCAATGGCCCGGTAGGCCGCTACTTCCCGCACCGCGTAATCCAGCCCGGCAATGCGATCGTCCAGCTCGCCCGCGGCGAATCGCAGCGCGGTCAAGGCGTGGGCGACGCCAAACCCGTCATGAAGCGATTCCCACATCCCGAGGATGCGTTCGTACGCCACGTGGCCCTTGACGTAGTCCCGCTTGGCCGAACGAATGAGCGGATACGACTCGTTCTGGAGGCGGATCACGTCCGCGCGCGCGATGTCCGCGGCGGTTGGCGCGCGGATCGCCTCGACCCGCAGCCGGTAGCGGCCGGCCGGCGGCGAATTGGGCTCGGTATGAATCTCGAGCCGATACCGGCCGCTTTTTGCGGCGATCAGCGCGGCTGGCTCGTCGCCCCACTCGCCGTAGTCGTAGTCGTAGACCACCGTGCCGTCCGGGTCGAGAATCTTCGGCTGCACGTCGACGTCCTGCTGGTCGATGTGCACTTCGAAGTACTCGCCGGCGGTGAGGTTCACCTCATAGGAATGCACCTCGCCGGCCTTGAGCGGGCGTTCCGTCTTGAACCCCGGCGCGAGAAGGTCGCTGGTCTGGGCAGCGCCGTGCGGGGCGGCGAATAGCAGCAGGACTACCGCAACCCTGACGAATCCTGCGGCACGCGTACCGAAAGTACCCATGGCCATCCTCTCGTTAGTGTCGGCGAAGCGCGGAACATGTCGCCGCCCAATGCGCGGGGCGGAATTATAGCCGCTGAAATGTTTCCCGTGTCCGGATCACTCCGTAGTGTTCGGCGGTTTTGTGGCATGAGCTGCACGGGGGAACACCAGATGAAAACGCGCACGCGACTACGGGGAGCTTGTCTGACGGCGTTGATCACCATGCTTATCGTCGGCGTTTCGCTGCAACAGCGCGCGCGAACGGCGGGAAGCACGATCCACGTCACCACCACATCACCAGGCATCGCCAACGATGGCAAGTGCTCGCTTCAGGAAGCCATCTATGCGGCCAACTTCGACAGCGGCGTCGCTCCGAGCGCGTGGGATCCGCTGATCCTCTTCGATACCACCTGCGAAGCAGGCAGCGGCGACGACGTCATCGAGCTCGAGGCGGGCGCCACCTACACGATGACCGCGCCCGTCGACGATCCCTACAACCCCACCGGACCGACAGCGACGCCAATCGTGCTGTCGAACATCACCATCGAAGGCAACGGCGCGAAACTGGTGCGCGCGAATCCGGGCAGGGACTTTACCGGTCTGCCGAACTTTCGTGCCTTTGCCGTCGGCAACCGCCCCTTCGTAACGTGCGTCTCCTTCCCGCTCATTGAAGCGTGCGTGGAAGACTCCGACACGACGATGCCAATTCCCGGCGACGGCAAGGGCAAACTGACGCTGAAAAACCTTTTCATCAAGGGATTCACCGCGAAGGGCGGGAATGGCGCGAGCGGCGGCGGCGGCGGTCTCGGTGCCGGCGGCGCAATCTACGTGCTTCAGGCGGGGCTCGACGTTCAGAACACCACCTTTCAGGACAATGGCGCGGGTGGCGGCAATGGCAGCGCCAACGTCAACGCCACGGGGGGTGGCGGCGGCGGCGGGCTCGGCGGTAACGGAGGCGCCAAAGGGGTAGCGCCGTTCCACGGCGGCGGGGGCGGCGGCGGTTCGCGCGGCGATGGCGGCCAAGGCGGACATTACTCGTTGGGCGGCCACGGTGGCGGCGGCGGCGGCACGGTGGGCGACGGACACAACGGATTCAACGAAGATGACTACCATCCGGAGGCGGACAACAGCGAGGGCGGCTTCCGCTGCGGCGGCGCGGGCGGCGTGACGGATATCGGGATCGGCAGCGACGATGGCGATCACGCGTATTGTCCCGGCGGCGGAGGGGGTGGCGGCGAGTCCTATCGGCCGATCGTCGGGTTCGTCGGTCATGGCGACGGCGGCGCCGGCCTTTATGGCGGGGGCGGCGGTGGCGGCGGCTACGATGGGGGCAGCGGCGGCCATGGCGGCTTCGGCGGCGGCGGCGGCGGCGGGACGAGCTGCTGCAATAACGGTCCGTTGTATCCCTTCAGTCCTGACGGCGGCGACGGCGGCTTCGGCGGCGGCGGCGGGTCCGGCCACGGCGGGTATCTGGAGGATGGCGACGCCGGCGACGGCGGCTCGTTCGCCGGCAACGGCGGGCAAGATCACGGCGGCGGTGGCGCCGGTCTCGGCGGCGCGATCTTCGGCCACCGCGCCACCATCGACGTCCGCAACAGCACCTTTGTGGGAAACTTCGCGGTCCGCGGCCTCGCCGGCGGAACCACCGCGCGCAACGGCGGTGATGCCGGCGGCGCCATCTTCGTCGTCGACGGAGCGCTCACGGTAACCAACGCGACGCTGGCCTACAACGAGACGACCGGCGAGGGCGCCGGCATCGTCCTCTACCATTCGAGCGAGACCGATTCGGCGTCGTTCACGCTGCGCAACACGATCATCTCGAACAGCGCGCCGGCGGTGCGCGAATGCGCCCTGCGCGGCGACGATCTCGGCGAGGTGACGAAGCAGGGCTCGGGGAATCTCATTACGTTCAACAATGGCTGCCCGGGGAACATCGCGACGTCGCCGGCGGATCCGGCGCTCGGCCCGCTCCAGATCAACTCGCCCGGCAACACGCCGACGATGGCGATCGGCATCGACAGTTCGGCGCGCGATACGGGTGACGATGCCTACTGCTCCGTTGCCGATCAGCGCGGTGTGCCGCGGGCCGACCTGGCGCCGTGCGATATCGGCGCCTACGAGTTCTCGGAGCCGCCCAACTTCACCATCTCGCCGATCGACGCGGTGACGGTGGTCCTCGGCCAGTTCAACTTCACCAATGTCGGTCTGAATTCGGTCTCCGGCTTCACCGGTGACGTCGAGCTGTCGGCGTCGGCCGACCCCGGCGTGTATGTCAGTTTCACTCCCAATCCCGTGAGTGTCCCGGCCGACGGAACCGGCACCGGCAGCATGAGGGTGGAGCTGGACGCCGGCGTGGCGGCAGGAGATCACACCATCACAGTCACCGCCACCAGCGGTTCGCTGACCCATACGGCGACGGCGATTGTCACGGCGGTCGCCACGGCCGCCAGCGTGGGGGGGGTGATCGACAGTTTCGGCTCGCTGGGCTGTATCGACAGCGGCGGCGTGGTGAACGCCTTCAAGGCCAAACTCGCCGTGGCCGACACGCTCAACGGCATTGGCCTGGTTCAGCCGGCGATCAACGCCCTCGGCGCGCTGCGCTACCAGATCGGCGCGCAGCAAGGAAAGCACATCCTGTCCTCGTGCACGGTCAACGGCCAGGTCATCGATCCAGGCGCCGTGCTGACGGCGGATGTGACCAGCCTGATCCTGAGCTTGTCGACGGCGGCGCCGAATCCGCTGGTCGGGTTCGTCATCAACGGCAGCGGACCCGTCGCCAATGCGACGGTGACGTTGTCCGGTGGCGGCGTGATCGCGACGGCCACGACCGACGCGCTGGGTTTCTACTACTTCACGGGTACGACGGCGCTGAAGAAGGGCAGCACGTATCAGGTGAGCGTGCCGGTGTCGGACAAGAAGAAGGCGGGCGCTTCCACACAACAGTTCACCTGGGCTGGCGTGATGAAAGTACTGGCGAACCTGGTCGCGCAGTAGCAATCGGCTGGTACAAGCCGCGGATCTCATCGGCAATTCAACTGGCCGCCGGTGGCGCACAGGACGTGCGTCACCGGCGGCACCCGCCTCATGGCCGCAGCTGGCCCGCCTAGGTCAGCAACACGCGCGAGTCTCATCCCAACGAGCCGATAACCGGTCGCCTCTTGAACAGGCATGTGCTAAATTGGAACGTTTGTGATCCAACTCGCAGGGCTGACCAAGAGCTTCGGCGACCGCGTGCTGCTCGAGAACGTGAGCTGGCAGATCGACGACCGTGAGCGCGTCGGCCTCGCGGGCCCGAACGGCGCCGGGAAGACCACGCTGCTCAAGATGTTGGCTGGTCTCGAGGAACCGGACGCCGGCTCCGTCGTGAAGCCTTCAGGCCTGGTGGTCGGCTACCTTCCCCAAGACGGCCTGACCCACAGCGGCCGGACCCTGGCTGAAGAAGCGGGGATGGCGTTCAAGGCGCTTCTCGACATGCGCGCGGAAATCCAGTCGCTCGAAGAACGGCTCGCCGATGACTCGGGTCCGGAGTCCGAGCACGCGGTGATGCTCGAGCGATACAGCGAGCTGCAGGAAAACTTCCGCCGGCTGGAAGGCTACAGCATCGAGCTGAAGATCACGACGGTGCTGCGCGGTCTGGGTTTCTCGCCGGAGGATTTCGACAAGCCGAGCGAGACGTTCTCGGGCGGCTGGCAGATGCGCATCGCGCTCGCGAAGCTGCTGTTGACACGCCCGGGCCTGCTGCTGCTCGACGAGCCGACGAACCATCTCGATCTGGAAGCGCGAAACTGGCTCGAAGAATATCTCGCCGGCTATCCCCACGCGGTCATCCTGGTCTCCCACGACCGCTTCTTTCTCGACGCGGTAGTCACCCGCATCACCGAGATCGGGCTGCGCAAGCTGACCGACTACACCGGCAACTACAGCGGATACCTCGTCGAACGCGACGCGCGCATGGAGCGGCTGCGTCAGCAGAAGCGCGAGCAGGACGAGGAAATCGAACGCATGCAGGCGTTCATCAACCGCTTCCGTTACCAGGCGACGAAGGCCGCGCAGGTGCAGAGCCGCATCAAGATGATGGACAAGATCGTCCCCATCGAGATTCCGCCGGAACGGAAACGCGTGCACTTCACGTTTCCCGCGTGCGCGAAAAGCGGCCGGACCGTGCTCGATCTCCGCGGCGTGCGAAAGGCCTACGGCAGCCGTGTGGTGTTCAAGGGCATCAACGTCCACATCGAGCGCGGCGACCGCATCGCGCTCATCGGTCCGAACGGCGCGGGTAAATCGACGCTGATGCGAATGCTCTCGGGCGTCGAGGCGCCGGACGCGGGTACTCGGACCGAAGGGCATCAAGTCGTGATGCAGTACTTCGCGCAGGACGAAGCGACGCGTCTCGAGCCGGCACTCACGGTGTACCAGACGCTCGCCGGCGAGGCACCGATGCACATGGTGCCGCACATCCGCAACATCCTGGGGGGATTCCTGTTTTCGGGAGATGACGTCGACAAGCCGGTGCGCGTGTTGTCAGGCGGCGAACGGACCCGGCTGGCCGTCGCGCGCATGCTGCTGCGGCCGTCGAACACGCTGCTGCTCGACGAGCCGACCAACCACCTGGACATCGACTCGAAGGATGTGCTGCTCGAGGCGCTGGAGGATTTCGGGGGCACCTTGATCTTCGTCTCCCACGATCGTTACTTCGTCGACAAGCTCGCGACCAAGGTGATCAGTATCGGCGGCGGCGAGGCGCTGCTCTATCCGGGTAACTACGAGGAATTCCTCTGGAGCCAGAAACAGCGTGCGCAGGCAAAGGTGCAGGAGGTGCCTAGGGTGCAGGAGGTGCCGAAGGTGCAGGAGGTGCCGAAGGTGCAGGAGGTGCCGAAGGTGCTTCAGGTCACCTACGAAGAGCGCAGGCGACAGGAAGCGGAAGCGCGCAAGGCGAAGAAGGCGCTCGACGCGCGCCGCAAGCGCATCGACGATCTCGAGAACCGGATCGCCGAACGCGAGCAGGCGATCAAGGACATCGAGACCACGATGTCGGCGCCGGGCTTCTACGACAATCACGAGGTCGCCAAGCCGATCATCGACCGGCATCAGGCCCTGATGTGGGAAGTCGGGGACCTGATGCACCAGTGGGAAGAGCTCCAGCAGACAGATCTGTAATTGTTTCACACTCTTGTAATCCGGCCTCCATCACGACCGTCTCCAGACTTTGTTTTCCTTAGGGATCGGCCGCCTCGCTGAGCCGACAGCCGAGGCATACGCTTTGCCCCTTGCCGAACGGCCAACCTCGTCGCTATGCAGGGAACAGTTTGCCTTGCGCGTGACGACGGTGGCAGTCCCTAAACTACAGATGCAAAAGAGCTTGGCTCCCGCACAACGGCAACTTACAATATTGGGGTTTGGTCCGGATCCGTCTCGTCCGGCCGCGTCTACCATGCCGATTCGAAAACCGCGGCAAGCCGCGGACTCCACCAGTGCGGCACCGCAACATGCGGGGGCCCCGAAGCCACGGGCACCTCGGGTATCGACGGATATCGAGACCGTTGCCGAAGGTTTTTACCGGGATCTGGTGTGGACCCTGCGCAATGGCGTGATTGCCATCACCCGGGACGGGCGCGTCGCGGTGATGAACGAGGTCGCCTATCGCAATCTGGGGCTGACCCCCAGAACGACCGATATCGGACAGCCGTTCGCCACGGTCCTGAGGGATCGGCCGGACGTCTCCCGCATCCTGGCCGGGGCGTTCGATCTGTCGCACCTGCCGAACCGCGCCGAGCTGCGCCTGAAGAGCACCGGCAAGGTGATCGGCTACACGTTGTCGCAGGTACGCGACAGCCGCGGGCGCATCACCGGCGCCACGCTGTTCTTCAAAGACCTGACGCGCGTCGAGCAGCTCGAAGAGCGCGAGCGGCTGCGGGATCGGCTGGCCGCCCTCGGCGAGATGGCTGCGGCCATCGCCCACGAAGTCAAGAACCCGCTCGCCGGCATCGAAGTGATGGCGGGCATCCTGAAGCGGCAGCTTCCTGAAATGGAGGATGCGCAGTCGATCCTGCGCGACATCATCAAGGAAGCGAAGATGGCGAACGCCATCGTGCTGGAAGTGCTCGACTTCGTCAGGCCGATCCGGCTGCAGGTCGAGCGGACTTCCCTCGCCGACGTGATCCGCGACGCGATCTCGATGGCGGAAAGCCACGTGCAGCGCGGCGAAGTGCGGGTCGAGGTCGATCTGCCGGAAGACCTCGCCCAGATTCACGGCGATCAGCACCAGCTGCGCCAGCTGTTCACCAACCTGCTGACCAACGCCTTCGAAGCGATGAGCGGCCACGGCCACGTGCGGATTTGCGCACAGGCTCTGCCCGCGGAAGAGGAAACGACGGCGGGAACCGACGCGAACAACCCGCCGATGGTCCAGGTCGAAGTGCTGGACGACGGGCCGGGCGTGCCGCCCGAGGTGATGGACCGGATCTTCAGCCCCTTCTTCACGACCAAGCCGCAGGGGTCGGGGCTGGGGCTGGCGATCGTTCGAAAGATCGTCGATGCGCACGACGGGCGCATCGACGTGAGCGCGCGTGCGGAAAAGGGCACGCGCTTCCGCGTGACGCTGCCGCTCAGCAGCGGTCAAGATTTGTTCCGGTAGGAAGAGAGGCGTGTGCGTATGGGTCGTATCCTGGTAGCCGACGATCACGATTCACTCCGGCGCGGAATCGTCCGCGCGTTGTCGGATGCGCATCATGAGGTCGACGAGGCTCCCAACGGCAACGTCGCG
>JBKPLP010000079.1:0-29321 GCA_046731735.1 Acidobacteriota bacterium | reverse complement strand
TGCGGATGCGGCGCGATCCGCGAACGTGGCGCTGCAAGTGAACGCGTTCGGGTCGCTGCTGACGCCGTTTTTCACCGATCACCCCGTCCGCGACTACCAAAGCGCACTGACCGCGGACACGGCGAAGTACGCGACGTTCTTCAATCGAATGCTCGCACGCGGGATCTATCCGCCGCCGTCGCAGTTCGAGGCCTGGTTCCTCTCGGCGGCGCACACGTCGGGCGACGTGGACAAGACGATAAAGGCAGCGAAAGACGCGATGAAGCGTCTATGAGAACGGCGGGCCGCGCCGAAGCCTTCGCCGAGGCGGGCCCGCCCTCTCAGACCTATCGAACTGCGGGCGGCTGATCCAGCCGGACCCGAAGGATCGTGCCCGGGGGAAGCTTCACGTCTTTGCCTTCGGTCGCGGCGATTGTGCCTCCGCCACCGATCAGCACTCCAAGCAGCGCACCCTTCACGCCGCCGATGATTCCGCCGATGACCGCGCCGATCCCGGCGCCGGCGCCGATTTTCGCCGTCTCTCCCTTGATGCCTTCACTCTCGAGCGCCTGCGTGACGGTCCCGCGCATCGGATAATTGCGACCGCGGATCGTGATCTGATCGAACGCGACCGTGACGCTGCCCTTACGCTGCGTCCGCGTCGCCTTTTCGACCGAGCTGACAACGCCTCGCATCGTCGATCCTGCGGGAATGATCACCTCGTTGCCGCGGTAAAGGTCGGCCGCAGTGGTCGCCTCGAAGCGCTGTTCAACCTGCGCGGTCTCCGACGACAGCTCGGAGTTCAGGCGAACGTCGACCTCCTGGCCGTCGGGAATCGCGCTGTTGCCAGAGCTCCGCGACGTCGTCCCCTGATCGTTGCGGTTGCGATCGTCGATGACGCCGCCGCTGACCCCCGTGTTGCTGCCGGTACCATAGCCGCCGCGTGAACCGCTCGTCGCGGTGCCGCCGGCATCGCTGTTCGTCGTCCAGCCGCCGCTGTTGCCGCTGTTGCTGGTGGAGGTCGAGGTATTGCCGCGATCGCCGCGCGCGCGCGCGCGCAGATCCTGAATCCGCGTCTGCAGATCGTTGTATTCGTACCGGCTGACGCTGCCTTCCTTGCGCAGCTTGACCTTCAGGTACACGACCTCGTCGTGAAGATCATCGAGATCGGTCTGCAGCCGCGCGCTACCATCCGTGTTCGTGTTCCGCATCCGGTACACATCGCCAGTGGCAGCGTACACCTGGTCTTGCAGCCGCTGGATGTCCACCGCCGTGATGTTCTGCGCAGCGACCGGCACCGCCAGCGCGAGCGCGAACATCGCCGCCGCACACATGCGCCACAGGCCGCCCGGACGGGTAAATGTCATTCGATTCATTTTTCTCCCCTCGATTTTGCAGCCTGGCTAGCCCAAACCGCGTTCACGTGAAGCTACGTCGAGTTTCCCGAGCCTTGACGACAGACAAACGCCAACACCTGCACCACACAATGCAAAACAAACGCCCTTTGCTATCCCTGCAATTAGACGCGATGCGCGCCAGCTCAGCCTGCGACGCGAATATGGATGCTAAAATCAATGTTTCAGCACATGGCAGTCCTGAAGCTCCATCGAACGGTCGGGGTCCGTGTCGGACCTGTCCTGGTCGGCGGCGGCGCCCCTGTCGTCGTCCAGTCGATGACAATGACGGACACCGCAGACGCAGAGGGGACAGCGCGACAGTGCATCGAGCTGGCCGAAGCTGGATCCGAGATGGTGCGGGTGACCGTAAACGTGCCCGAAGCGGCGCAGGCGGTGCCGGAAATCAAGCGGCGAATGCTCGAGGCGGGTGTGACCGCTCCGCTCATCGGTGACTTTCATTACAACGGTCACCTGCTGCTCACCCGTTATCCGGCGTGCGCCGAGGCGCTCGACAAGTACCGCATCAACCCCGGCAATGTCGGCACCGGCAAGCGGCGTGACGAGCAATTTGCCACGATCTGCGGCGTGGCGCGCGATCGCAATAAACCGGTGCGCATCGGCGTCAACGGGGGATCGCTGAATCAAGAACTCGTGATCGCGAAGATGCAGGAGAACACTGATCGCGATCTCGGTCTGACCTCCGAAGAAATCATCAACGAGTGCATGGTCCTGTCGGCGCTGCAGTCCACCGAGCTGGCGCTCGAGAGCGGATTGCGGAAAGACCAAATCATCATTTCCTGCAAGACGTCTCGGCCGCGCGACCTGATCGCCATCTATCGCGACCTCGCCCGCAAGACGGATCAGCCGCTGCATCTGGGCCTGACGGAGGCCGGGATGGGAACGAAGGGGCTGGTGTGGTCCGCGTCGGCAATGGGCATTCTCCTCAGCGAGGGCATCGGTGACACGATTCGCGTGTCTCTGACGCCACGCCCCGGCGGTGACCGGCGCGAGGAGGTCTACGCGGCGTGCGAGCTGTTGCAGGCGCTCGGCATTCGATCGTTTTCGCCGAGCGTTACCGCCTGCCCGGGCTGCGGGCGCACGACGAGCACGACCTTCCAGGAGCTGGCAGAGCGCACGCAGGAATACATCCGCGAGCGCATGCCGCAGTGGAAGACGATGTATGAGGGCGTCGAGACGATGACCCTCGCGGTAATGGGCTGCGTGGTCAACGGCCCCGGCGAATCAAAGGCGGCGAGCATCGGCATCAGCCTCCCCGGCACGGGAGAGGCGCCGAACTGCCCCATCTACATCGACGGCCGGCACGTGACGACGCTGCGCGGAACGTACGACGAGCTCGCCGTAGCCTTCCGTGAACTCGTCGACAGCTACGTCGCCACGAAGTACCCGCGCAAGACGCCTGCGAAAGTGTGATCAAGATCGGGATGCGGGATCCGGGATGCGGGATCCGGGATGCGGGATCCGGGATGCGGGATCCGGGATCCGGAAGTCGAGCTACGCGGCGTTCGGCGCGCAGCGAACGCGCGCGATCCTTCGCATCCAGACCGTCAGAAGGCTGACGCCACAGATAATCAGCCCCGTCGAGAGTCCCCACCACAATCCAATCACCCCGTACCCGGAGACGAAGCAAAGGGTGTAGCCAAGTGGCAGTCCGATCAGCCAGTGGCCTGCCAGGTTCCACAACATCGGCGTGCGCGTATCGCCGAGGCCGCGGAGGACGCCGGTCGCCACCGCCTGCGTACCGTCGAACAGCTGGAATACGGCGGCGACGAATAACAGGGAGACACCGATCGCCAGCACCGACGGGTCGTGCGTGAACGCGCCGATGAGTGCCGAAGGAAACAGCAGAAACGACGCCGAGGCACATGACATGAACAGCACGCCGAAGAGCAGCGCCGTCCAGCCCGCGCGCGACGCCGCCTCGCGATCGCGAGCACCGATCGCGTGGCCGACGCGCACCGAACCGGCCGATCCCACACCCAGCGGCACCATGAAAGTAAACGAGGCGATATTGATCGCGATTAGATGGGCCGCGAGCGCGGCCGGCGCGAGTCGCCCGGCGAGCGCCGTCGCGGCGGCGAAGACCCCGACTTCGAGGGTCACCTGACTGGCTGCCGGCAATCCGAGCGCAAGCAGCCGCCGAATCCGAGAGAGCTCGATTCGCCCAGCCATGACGCGTGGCGCATCGCGATGGACAATGGTGGCAAACAGCACGCAGGCCATGACCGTGCGTGCGGCGACTGTGGCCCAGGCAGCACCGGCAACACCGAGCGCCGGCGCGCCAAAGTGGCCGAAGATCAGCACCCAGTTGACGACGGCGTTGAACACGTTGGCGAAGATGAGCGCAACGGTCACCGGCCGGACGACGCCGATTCCTTGCAGGTAACGCCGGAAGGACGTGTGCAGCAACAGCACCGGTGTGCTGAAGGTGACGATGCGCAGGTACGGCTGCGCGAGCCGTAGAACGTCGGGATGCAGGCCCCACAGCGACATCGATTCGCAGAGCAGAAGCACGACGATGACGCTCGGGGCCGAGAGCAGCAGCGCCAGAACGACTCCGTGCCGCAGCCAGGCGTGGCACTCATCGAGCCGCCGGGCACCGAAAGCCTGTGACACGAGCGTGTCCATCCCGAGGAGCAGCCCCATCGCGAAAATACAGATCCCGATGAAGACCGTGGTGCCCATACCGACCGCACCGATCGCCTCCGCTCCGAGGCGGCCGACCATCACCGTGTCGACGAGTCCCATGGTCATCCACCCGAGCTCCGCGATGACAATGGGAGCAGCGAGATCGAACATGGGACGGAACTCCTTTCGGAGTTCTGCTAGGTTCGGCAAGGTTCTACGGGGTTCTACGAGGTTCGGGTTCTACGAGGTTCGCGTTCTACCGGGTTCTGCGGCGGGCTGCGTTCCATTTCTCGACGATGCGCCGCAGTTCTTTGAGCGGCTCGGGGCTGTCGTCGACCTGGAGCCTGAGCACGGTATCGTTGTTCAACCACACGCCGCCATTCTTCTTGACGATCACCATGGCCGCAGATTGCATCCCGCGCTTGTCACCGCCCGCAGCCTGGCCAGCATCGAGCGCCGCCATCAGACGCAGCGACAGGTGCCCTGGCGTTTTCTCGAACGCATCCACCATTCCATCGACGACGGGTTCACCGGCGAGGATGTTGCCCTGGGCCGTGCAGAACCTGCCCCCCTTGTTGCCGGCCCATGGCGTCGCCTGCGGACCGGTATGCGCGGCGTAGTGGCCCTTCGCATCCATCACGGCGAACTGCCGTCCTGCCTTCGTCCAGTCCTGCGGCCGCGGGTCGAGATCGCTGTCGAGAATCGCTTTGATGATCGACGACGGCGTCATGCCGGCACGGAGCAGCGCGAGCGCTTTCGGGCCGTAGCTGACATCGACGATTGCCTGAGTCGCCACGACGCCCACGTCAGCCTCGGCCCACAACACGCCGTTGCCGACCGAGAACACCCGCGACTGCACCGCACCACCGGCCTCGCCGGTCTCGGGATCGTAGCCGAGGATGGAGAAGGTTGCGACTGGTGGAAACGGGAGATTCGCAGGAGGCTGGGCGCGAAGCGAGACGATGAAACCGGAGAGGATGACCGCTGCGGCGGCCCAGCGCGCGGGCGCGCGGCGGGCCTTGACGCGTAAGCGTCTCAGCGCCAAGGCATCAGTCTCTCGACCCACGCGATGCGCGTCAGGTCGTTGTAGATGACCGTCACCATCAGCATGAGCAGGAGCACGAAGCCGGCCATCAGCATCTTCTCCTTCACCTTCATGCTGAAGTCACGGCGCGAGACGCCTTCCATCGCGAGGATCGCGATATGGCCGCCGTCAAGCACCGGAATCGGCATCAGATTCAGCATCCCCAGGTTCAGACTGATCATCGCCATCAGGCTGAACAGCGGGAGCCAGCCCTGTTCGGCGGCCGTGCCCGACAGATCGGCGATCGCGACGGGCCCCATCAGCTGTTTCACCGACGTCTGACGCGTCAGAAGACCGCCGAGCGTCTTCAGGATCAGGGTCGCCCATTCCCAGTTCTGCTCGATGCTGAGCTTGAACGCCTCTGCGATGCCCGGATTGACCGTCCTCGATTCGACGGTGAGATGCGCGCCAATCTTGGCCGCGCCGTCCATCGGCCGCGGCGTCACGGTGATTGTTTTGGGTTCGCCGTGGCGCAGGATCTCGAGCTTGATTGGAGTGTTGGGGTGCGCCCTGATGATCTCCACGAGACGCGGGTTCGAGACGTGCATTTCACCTTCGGCGCCAACGATGATGTCGCCCGGCTGCAAGCCTGCCTGCAGCCCCGGCGAATCGTGTTCGAGATCGCTGACCACCGGTCGAATGACCGGAAGAACCCCGATGTCGCCGATCTCGAACTTTCCTCTCGCGCCGACGTTGACGGGTATGTCGATGATCTTTCCATCGCGGTCCACCGTCAGCGTGACGCGCTGCTTCGCCTTCCCGTAGATCACGAGCTGCAGATCCTGCCACGTCGCCTTCGGCTCGCCGTCGATCGCGAGGATCTTATCGCCGATCTGAAGGCCGGCCTGTTTGGCCGGCGAAGCGTCCGAGAAAGCCGAGACGACTGTGGGCCGCTCTTCGTACAACGGCACCTGCGCACCCTGATAGAGGACCAGCGCCATCACGATGATCGCGAGGGCCAGGTTCATGAGCGGTCCCATCACGAGGACCTGGAACCGCTGCCACTTCGTTTTCGAGAGAAACTCGTCGTCTGCGCCGGTGCGCGCGTCTTCCGGAGTTTCGCCGGCCATCTTGACGTAGCCGCCCAGTGGGACGGCGCTGATGCAGTACTCGGTATCGCCGCGCCGGAATCCGATCAATTTCGGCCCGAACCCCAGCGAAAAGGTGAGCACGCGGACGCCGATGCGGCGCGCCATCAGAAAGTGTCCGAGTTCGTGGACAAAAATGAGCACGCCGAGCACGAAAACAAAGGCTAAAAAGCTGGTCACTCTATAAAGTCCCTGCGCTGAGGAGGTTAGACCTTCGATTGTACCCTACCCGCCGCCGCGGCCGTGAACTCACGGGCCCACCCATCGATCCCGCGCACGTCGTCCAGCCCGCGCACAGGGCGCACACCCTGCTGTTCGTAGGCATCCATGGCCCGGCAGATCAGATCCGCGATCGCTGTGAATCCCACCCGTCCATGCAGGAACGCCGCCACCGCGACTTCGTTCGCGGCGTTCAGGACAATGGGCAGGCCAGGGTCCCCCGCCAGCGCCCTAAATGCCAGCGCCAGACAGGGGAAGCGGGCGGTGTCGGGGGCGGCGAAGTCGAGCCGTCCCGCCCGCGCCAGATCGAGCGGGGGCAGTGGCGCGCTCCAGCGTTCGGGGTAGGCGAACGCGTACTGTATCGGCAAGCGCATATCTGTTACGCCCAGCTGCGCGATGATCGACCCGTCGATCATCTCCACCATCGAGTGCACGATCGACTGTGGGTGGACCAGGACCGCGATGCGTTCGGGACCTACGTCGAAGAGCCAGCGCGCCTCGATGACTTCGAGCCCCTTGTTCATCAGCGTCGCCGAATCAATCGTGATCTTGGGCCCCATCGTCCACGTCGGATGGCGCAGCGCCTCATCCGGGGTGACCCGCTGAAGCGCGGACTCCGGGACATCGCGAAATGGTCCGCCCGAGGCGGTCAGAATCAGCCGCCGCACGTCCGATACGGAGCGGCCGTGGAGGCATTGATGAATCGCGTTGTGCTCGCTGTCGACGGGCAGAACGGGTACACCCTTGCGGCGCGCCGCGTCCATCACGATCGCACCGGCCATCACCAGGATTTCTTTGTTCGCCAGCGCGATGGTCTTACCCGCGTCGATTGCGGCGAGGACTGCGTCGAGAGCCGTCGTTCCAGTCGAAGCAAACAGCACGACGTCAGCTTCGGGATGCGTCGCCACCGCCAGCAATCCCTCGGGCCCGCTGAGCGCAGCTGGATCGGCGGCGACGCCGCGGCGGCGGAGTTCGGCCCGCGCATCCTCCAGCGCGCGTGCCGTTGACATGGCGATGGCGTCGGGGGTGAAGGCCGCCACCTGCTCGACGAAACGTGCGATGTTCTCGCCCGCGGCGAGCGCGACGACCCGCAGGCGATCGGGATGTGCGCCGACGACCGCCAGCGCGCTCTGACCGATCGAGCCGGTCGAACCAAGAATGGCGACGTTAATCAAACCTGCATGTACCGGATGAAAACGTAGTAGACGGGCGCCGCGAACAACCAGCTGTCAATCCGATCGAGCACGCCGCCGTGCCCGGGAATGATCGAGCCGGAATCTTTCACGCCGGCGCTGCGCTTCAGCAGTGACTCGAACAGGTCGCCGACGATGCCGAGCGCGGCGATGCTCGCACCGGCCAGCACGGTCAGGAGAAGAGATGCGGCAGGGAAGATCAGGCGCGTGCCGGCGATAAAGGCGAGCGTCCCGATCAGCAGTCCGCCGACCGCGCCTTCGACGGTCTTTTTCGGGCTGATCGCCGGTGCGAGCGCGCGGCGCCCGAGCGCCCGGCCGGTGTAGTACTGCGCCGAGTCGCTGATGACGATCGTCGCCATGAGGAGGAGCAGGGCTTCGCGCCCTCCGAGCGCGCGCACGGCGGCGAGCGCGCCGAGCGGCAGCCCAATGTAGACGATCGGAAGGACCGCCGCCGCCACGTTTCGCAGCACCGCCGGCCCGGGTTCCCCAGCGCCGACGGCGAGCGCGCCGATCGTGATCACCGCGCTCAGCAGGACGACGTCGAGCGGCACGGAGGCGCTGCCGAGTGCCGTGCATGCGGCGAGGACCGCCGCCCCGGACACGATCCGCGGAATATGAGTATCGAGCGACGCCGCGATCGCCGCGTACTCGAGAAACGCGAGCGCGGCCGCCACCAGCGCGAGCCCCAGCGTGGCCACAGGAGGAAGAAACCAGACGGCACCGACGACAATCGGCAGGAGAACCAGCGCGCTCAGGACGCGGGTCACCGCCCCGCGACCGCGGGCTGCGTGATCCCGCCATACCGCCGATCGCGCTTCTGGTAGGCGAGGATCGCTTCCAGCAAATCCTTCTTGCGGAAATCCGGCCACAGCGTGTCGGTGACCCAGATCTCGGCGTACGCGATCTGCCAGAGAAGGAAGTTGCTCACCCGCATCTCGCCGCTCGTGCGGATCAGGAGGTCAGGATCCGGCTGCCCGGCGGTATACAGGAATTCCGTGAAGCGCTGTTCGTCGAGCTCCTCGGCGGCCATCCCCGACACCATGGCGCGGCGCACCGCCTCGACGATCTCCGCGCGGCCGCCGTAGTTCAAGGCGATGTTGAACAGCATGCCGGTATTGGCCGACGTCTTCTCCGCCGCCATCTTGAGCTCGCGGCGCACGTCCGGCGCGAGTTCGTCCTCGCGTCCGATGACGCGGAAGCGGATATCGTTGCGCAGCAGCGTGCTCAGTTCCAGGCGGAGATACCGCTTCAGCAGCATCATCAGCGTCGAGACTTCGGTCGCCGGCCGCTTCCAGTTCTCGACGGAAAACGCATAGAGCGTCAGCACCTTGATGCCGAGCCGCGCCGAGGTTTCGACGATGTCCCGGACCGAGTCGATGCCGGCGCGGTGCCCCTCGACCCGCGGCAGGTGGCGCTGCGCCGCCCAGCGACCGTTGCCGTCCATGATGACCGCGATGTGTTGCGGCAGCCGGTCGAAGTTCACCTGGCGCGCAAGCGTCTCTTCGAGTGATCCAGAAGGAACGACGGAGAGGATGTCCTGAAGCGACATGACTGGACGGAATCTAAACCGTGATAATACAGGCTCTTAGAGGCAAGGAACAAGTGCCCCCCTCCACCCCGTTCGTCCGCCGGATCGCCCGCAAAGCCGCCGCGCTGCTTCCCCACGCCGCGTTGCGGCGGATCGCACATTACCGGTTCGGGTACACGCAGGAGGGACGGACATTCGAGTTTCGGGAGGAGCCCGGGCTCGCGGTCATCGATAACCGAATACGGATTCAATGTACGCCCGCGTTCATGCCGGACCTGCGATTTCATTTCGTCGACAACGGGCAGAGCCGGGACGAGATGGGGGCGTTCCTGGATGCCGCGCCGTCGCTGCCAGTGGACGCGATCCTGTACGACGTCGGCGCGCACCGGGGACTGTTCTCTCTCGTGCACTGCGCGGTCGGCGCGGCTCGACGCGCGGTGCTCTTCGAGCCGTCGATCTCGTTGACCAACGATGCGCGCGCCCTTCTCAGGCTCAATGGCCTCGACAATCGCGCCGAGGTGCGCGTTCGCGGCGTCGGCGATCGGGCCGGCACGCGCCTCATCGCCGAAGACGCGCTCGGTTTCGCAGGGCCGGCGGACGATCAGGATGCAGACGCCGTGCCTGTCGAATTCACGACGCTGGATGAAGAGTGCCGGCGCACCGGCGAGACCCCGGCAATTGTGAAGATCGACGTCGAAGGGGCCGAGGCCGAGGTCATCCGTGGCGCGTCGACCATGCTGCGGGAGCTGCGGCCGTTGCTGTTCCTGGAGCTGCACATGGACGTGCTCGAGCGGCGGGGAGAATCGGTCGAAACACTGCTCTCACAGCTGACCGCATGCGGCTACCGATTCACAGACCCGGACGGGCGGGCTCGATCACCACGCGCGATCAGGGATTCGCTTCGCGCGATCATTCGAATAGTCGCGCGGGCGACACGGTAGGCCGGCCCTTTAGGGCCGGCGGGCGTGACGCAGGGCCAAAAGCCACTGCCCACCAGCCGGAGCTAAAGCTCCGGCCTACATCAATAGTCCACTCTGGAGAGAAACAACCCCTGAGCCGGAGCGGTCGGACCGGCCTCGGTCCGATCGCGCGACGCGAGAATCTCTGCCGCCCGCGTCGCTCCCCATCGCCCCATGCCGATCTCCACCAACGTTCCGGCGATGTTGCGAACCATGTGCCGCAGGAATCCGTTCCCTTCGATGCGCATGACAAGCGGCAGGTCGTAGCCGGCACCGTCCTCCCAGGTGATCGCGCGGACGAGCCGTTCGGTCGAGACGACCGCGGACCCGGATCCCTGGAATGCGGCAAAATCGTGGACGCCGACCAGCGACTCCGCTGCACCCCGCATCGCGTCGAGGTCGAGCGGTGGCGTCACGTGCCACACGTATCGCTGGATGAACGGCGAGACGATTGGCGCGTTGACAATCCGATATTCGTACAATTTGCCGGTCGCGCTGAATCGCGCGTGGAACCCCGGCTCGACTTCCTGCACGGCGAGCACGCGGACATCCCATGGCAGCTCCGCGTTCAACGCGCGGGCGAGAATCGGCGCCTCGATCGATGCCGACACGCTGACCGACGCCACTTGCGCAAGCGCGTGCACGCCCGCATCGGTGCGGCCGGCGCCGTGGACGGTGACGCGGTTCCCTTCGATCGGCGCGAGCGCGTCCTCCACCAGCGCCTGAATCGACACGCCGCTGTCCTGGCGCTGCCAGCCGACGTAGTCCGTTCCGTCGTACTGCAGCGTGAGCTTCAGATTGCGCATGCTGACTAAGTCGCGCGCGATCCAGGTTTCACGACCGGCAGTCCCCTGGAGCACAGCGGGCAGGACTCCGGCTCGTAGGTCGGGACCTCGAGCCGCACCAGGCTGAAGAGCGGCAAGCCGACGCGGGAGGGATCGGACCCTCGATCGATGATCGACGAGGCGCCGACGACCTGCGCCCCCGCCTCTCGCGCGACGTCGATCGTCTCGCGCGTCGAACCTCCCGTCGTGATCACGTCCTCGACGACCACGACCCGATCGGCCGGGCCGACCCGAAACCCGCGGCGCAGCATCAGGCGGCCGTCCTGCCGCTCGGCAAAGATCGCGCGCACCCCGAGCGCGCGGCCGACTTCCTGGCCAATGACGATGCCGCCAAGCGCCGGTGACAGAACCACCGTCGGCTGCAGTTGACGCGTCAGGTTGCCAATCGCGTCGCCGAGTCTCGTGGCGAGATCCGGATACTGCAGCACGAGCGCGCTCTGGAGGTATCGCTCGCTGTGCAGACCGGATGTGAGCCTGAAGTGTCCCTCGAGCAGCGCGCCGGACGTGCGGAACAGATCGAGAACGGTTTCGGCATTCATCTAGGCCGCCTTTCCGTTCCGCGGCGTGCGCAGGTTGTCTTCGAACAGCTTCAGGATCCGCTTGTATTCGTCCGCCCAGCTCGTCTCTTCGGTGAAACTGTGGTTCTCGACGGGATACGGCGCCACCGACCAGTTCTCCTTGCGCAGTTCGATCAGTCGCTGAACCAGCCGCACCGAGTCCTGGAAGAACACGTTCGTGTCCACCATGCCGTGGCAGATGAGCAGCGCCCCCTTGAGCCCTTCCGCGAAGTAGATCGGTGAGCTCTTGCGGTACGCCTCCATGTCCTTCTGCGGCACGTTGAGGATGTTCGACGTGTACCCGTGGTTGTAGTGGGCCCAGTCGGTCACCGGTCGAAGCGCGGCCCCCGCTGCGAAGACATCCGGCGTCGTGAACATGGCCATCAACGTGATGAAGCCGCCGTAGCTCCCGCCATAGACGCCGACATGCTTCGCGTTCACCTGCTCTCTGGCGACCAGGTATGTCGCGCCGTCCACGACGTCCTCGAGATCTTTACCGCCCATGTGCCGGTAGATCGCGGTCCGCCAGTCGCGTCCGTACCCCGAGCTCGCACGATAGTCCACGTCCAGAACGACGAAGCCGCGTGACGCAAGCAGATTGTGGAACATGTACTCGCGGAAGTAGCTCGCCCAGTATTTGTGCGCGTTCTGCGCATAGCCTGCGCCGTGGACGAAAACGACGCCCGGATGCGCCGGGTCGCGCTTTGCGCCGATCATTTCCGGTGTGAACAGCCGGGCGTAGACATCCACCCCATCGCGCGCTTTGAACGTGATCACCTTCGGATCGATCCAGCTGAAGGCCCGCCACTCGGCCGTCGGCGTCGTGGTGATCTGCGTCGCGGCCGCGCCGGCCTGATTCGGCATCAGGAATACTTCGGGCGGTTTGTTGCTGTACGAGTACACGAGCCCGAGCGTCGACTGGTCCGGGGAAATCTCCGCCTGGGACGAGCCGATCATCGATGTGATTTTCGTGCGGTCACCGCCGTCAGTGGAGAGCGTATAGAGATGCCGTTCGCCGGGGTGCGCCTCGGTGCTGGTGATGTAGAACTTCCGGCCGTCTCGAGTGGCCTCGGCGGAGCTGATCTCCCACTTGCCGGAGGTCAGCTGCTTCGGCTTGGCGCCATCCTCCGACAGATCCAGCGTGTAGAGGTGCATCCAGCCGTCTCGTTCCGAGAGGAACCAGATGCGCTTGTTGTCGGACAGGAACTCTACGTTCGATCCTCCAAAGCCGGCACCCGCTTCCCGAATCCACGCATCGTCGTGAAGGACGTCGATGACCTTGGTCTTCCCCGTCTCGGGGTCCAGCGTGACGATCCAACGATCCTTGTTGTCAGTCGAGCGCGAAGCGGCGACCACGAAGGTCCCGTCGTCTGAGACCACGGGCGTGCTCCATCGGATTTCGCGCTCCGCCTTCTTCGGCGTCGCCGTCCCGCCAGCCGGGCTCGTACCGCCGGTGGCGGCGGCCTTCGCGCCGGCCTCCTGCCGCTGCTCCTCCACGGGAGGCGCGAAGCTGCCGTCGGCCCACACGCTCTTCCCGGTCTTCAGATTGAGCACCGCAAGCAGGCGGCGGTCCTGCGCGTCTCCGACGTTCGTCCGTCCGGTGATGTCCTCGATGTAGCCCGTTTCGGTGACATAATTCGGGACGATAGCCTGCTTCGCGCCGGCGGGACGCTCCGCCACCAGGATGAACACGTGCGTGTCGTCGGGCGAGAGCATCAGATCGATGGCGGTCTGCCGATCCTGCAGCTCGAACGACGGCAGCTTGTCTTTCTTGGCCTTCTCCTCGTCGCGCTTCTTGTCTTCCTTCTGCTGCTTCACGAAACCGATCAGCTTTTCCTCTTCGTCGCGGAGGTATCTCTGGCTGTCGGTCAGCCTGGGCTCCGGTTTCTTCGGCGCCACGTCGGTCAACTGGCCGACGAGCGCGGTCGTCGCTCCATCGACGGGCACGATGAACAGGTTGCCCTCGCTGACGTACGTAACGTGAGTGTCGTTTCTGGCCCACCGCGGGTTCGATTCGCCGCCGGTGGTCCGGGTAATCTGCCGCCGCGTGCCCGCGAGGCTGTCAACCATCACGACGTCTCCGCCGTCTACAAAGAGCATGCGGCGGTGTGCTTTGTCCCACCGCCCGCTGGCCGTCGGGATGTTCTTGAGCTCCTCGTCCGGAAGCTTGCGCGGTTCCCCTCCGTCGCGGGAGACGACGTAGGTGGAGGCCTCCTTTTCCTTGGGCTTTCGCCACTCGAAATACAGCTTCTGCGAGTCGGCGGACCAGCGCAGGTTCGTGGGAGGGTAGCCGACCAGGTCCGGACCGCGCATGATGCTGTCGACAGTGAGTTCGAATTGTTTATCCGATGGGCCGGCTGGAGGCCGGGCGGCCGTTTCCGTAGGGCGGCCCTTCAGGGCCGCCGAGGGCACGAGGGCTATCGCGACAACGAGCGCAAGACGTTTCATGAGGGGAACCTGCAACTGTGGAAAACCCGTAGTATACATGCGCCTCTTTTTGCTATTCCATCCGAGTCAAGCACGAGAATTCCTGGATCTGGAGATCATCGCAATGTGTTTCAAGCAGCAAATATCGGCATGTTTCAGGACCGCGGCGGTCGCGGCGGTCGCCCTTCTACTGTTCGCTTCCGGCCGCCCTGTGTTCGCATCCGAACAGGCACCAGCACCGGCGGCGCAGCCGCCGGCGACGCAGCCGCAGCCGGTGACACAGCCGCAGCCGCCGGCGACGGCTGTCGTGTCGCAGGGGCCGCAGTTTCAGCTGAGTGCTGATGAAGCGGTGCGCATGGCGCTCGAGAACAACCTCGGCATCCGGGCCGAGCGGCTCAGCCCCCAGATGCAAGCCTTCGCGGTCAGGCAAACGCGCGCGGCGTATGCCCCGGTCGTGTTCACGAATGCCACCAAGAACAGCAACAGCAATCCGCCGCAGAACTTCCTGGCGGGAAACAATTTCGTCACGAACGCGGGAATTCGTTCGAATGTCGGTGTCTTGCAGCAGCTCAAGTGGGGCGGCGGCCGATACCAGGCCTCGCTCGACGGATCGCGCAACACCACGAGCGATCCGACGGACCCCTTCAACCCGCGGCTCTCGTCGAATTTCAACTTCAACTTCACGCAGCCGCTGCTGCGCGACTTCAACATCGATTCCACGCGCCAGCAGCTGCTGGTGGCGCTGAAACAGGAAGACATCGTCAACCTCGAGCTGCAGCAGCAGATCACGCTGACGACGAGGAATGTCCGCATTGCGTATTACGACCTGATTGGCGCGATCAAGCAACTGGAGGTCGCGCAGCAGTCGCTCGACCTGGCGAACGAGTCGCTGAAGAACAATACGCGGCGGGTTGAAGTCGGCACGATTCCCCCGATCGACATCGTCGAAGCGCAGGCAGAAGTCTCGC
This sequence comes from Acidobacteriota bacterium, assembly GCA_046731735.1. Lineage (GTDB taxonomy): Bacteria > Acidobacteriota > Vicinamibacteria > Vicinamibacterales > 2-12-FULL-66-21 > JALZOC01. The sequence goes on along the minus strand of JBKPLP010000079.1, from coordinate 14,431 downwards.
GCAACGAGGAAGGCGTAATCATCGCGGCGGCACAGGTCAAGGCGTTCGAAGACGTGCTGCGCACCCTGGTCATGAACCCCTCGCAGCCCGACTTCTGGACCGCCCGGCTCACGCCGTCAGAGGAGCCGGTCCTCACGCCGCGCGCCGTAAACGTCGACGAAGCGATCCGCAACGCACTGGATAAGCGGATCGACCTGACGCAGCAGCGGCGCCGCATGGATCAGACCGACATCACGATCAAGTACGCCCGCAACCAGCGGCTGCCCGCGGTGAACGCGATCGTGAACTATGGGCTCGCCGGCGTCGGCGGATCGCGCACGCTGTACGAGACGAATGAAAGCGGCTTCCCCGTCCCAACCGGGTTGAAGGCGGAGCGAAGCTTCAGCGATGCGCTGCGCGATATCTTCGGCAACGAGTTCAAAACGTGGAGTCTCCAGCTGCAGGTGAACTATCCGCTTGGCACCAGCGCCGCGGACGCCGGCTACGCGCAGGCCAAGCTGCAGCGGGAACAGGAAACGACCTCGCTGCAGGCGATGGAGGTTCTGGTCGCCGCGCAGGTTCGGGACGCCGGCCGCCAAGTCGACACGACGCTCAAGCGGGTCGACGCCACGAAGAATGCGCTGAAGTTCGCGGAGCAACGCTACGACGCCGAGCAGAAGCGGATCAACGTCGGGCTCTCGACGACGTTCCAGCTGCTGCAGGCGCAGCGCGACCTCAACAACGCGAAGCTGGCGGGGGTGAACGCGATCATCGCCTACAACCGGGCGCTCGTGACCTTCGAAGCCGTTCAGGTGGTGCCGCTGGGCGGACGGTAAGAGGCTTCAGGGCTTCAGGGCTTCAAGGCTTCAAGGCTTAGGGCTCAACCCTGAAGCCCCGAAGCCTTGAAGCCCCGAAGCCTTGATACACTTCGTCGCGTGAAAGTGACCGTCACGGTCATTACGCGCGACGAAGCTACCCACGTCGCCGCGGCGCTGCAATCCGTCTCCTGGGCCGACGAGATCGTCGTCGTCGACTCCGGCAGCACCGACGAGACCGTCGCGATCGCCCGGCAGCACGCGTCGCGTGTGGAAGTGCGCGACTGGCCTGGCTACAGCGCGCAGAAGAACTACGCCGCCGAGATCGCCTCGAACGACTGGATCCTTTCTTTGGACGCGGACGAGCGCGTCACCCCCGAGCTCGCTACGGAAATCCGCGCCGCGCTGTCCGGGACGCCGCCGGTGAGCGGGTATCGCATTCCCCGCGTCGCCTGGTATCTGGGGCGATGGATTCGAACCACCGACTGGTATCCGGATTACCAACTGCGGCTGTACGATCGGCGAGCGGGACGGTGGAACGGCCGGCGCGTTCACGAGTCGGTGGATCTGCAAGGCGCTCCCGGCCAGCTGCGCCATGAACTTCAGCACTACGCGTATCGCGACCTCTCGCATCATCTCGCGACAATCGATCGCTATACGACGCTGGCCGCCGAGCAGTGGCTGGCGGAAGGCCGCACGACGAACGGTTTCGAGCTGTTCTTTCATCCGCGTTTCGCGTTCATCCGCAATTACCTCCTGCGCGGCGGAGTCAGGGATGGCGAACCGGGGCTGCTCATCTCGAAGCTGAACTCGTATTACGTCTTCCTCAAGCTGGCCAAGCTGTGGGAGCTCCAGCATCGGCCCCGAGCCTGATGTTCTCGCTGCACGTCGATACGGCACGCACCTGGCGCGGCGGGCAGAACCAGGTCCTCACCACGGTACTGGGGCTGCGCGCGCTCGGTCATCGCACGATGCTCGTCGCCCATTCGGGAGGCGAGCTGCGCCAGCGCGCGGCTGAAGGTCTCGATCTGATTCCGCTCGCGCCGAAGACGGAGATGGATCTGAGTGCGGCATGGCGCCTCTCGCGCATCCTGAAGCAGCTCAGACCTGACATCGTCCACGCCCACGATCCGCACGCGGTGGCGATGGCGGCGCTGGCGCTGTCGATGAGTACCCAGCTCGCGAAGCCGCCGCTCGTCGCGTCGCGGCGCGTCGACTTTCATTTGAAGGGCAATTCGCTGTCGCGCTGGAAGTATCGGCAGGTCGACTGTTTCATCTGCGCGTCCGAAGCCATCCGGCAGATGCTCGTCTCCGACGGGGTGCCCGCGGCGCGTGCGGTGACGGTGCATGAAGGTATCGATCTGGCACGCATCGATGCCGCGCCGGCCGCGAACCTGCACGAGGAATTCTGGCTTCCTCACCATGCCCCCATCGTCGGCAACGTTGCGGCGCTCGTGCCGCACAAGGGACAGCGGCATTTCATCGAAGCGGCGCGGCTCGTACTGCCGCACGTTCCCGACGCGCGGTTCATGATCGCGGGTGAAGGAGAGCTGCGGCCCGGGCTCGAGAAGCAAATCAGGGATCATCATCTCGAGAAGCATGTGATGCTGGCCGGGTTCCGGCCGGACGTGCTCTCGCTGCACAAGGCATTCGACATTTTCGTCATGAGCTCCGTCACCGAGGGGCTCGGCACGTCGCTGCTCGATGCGATGGCCGCCGGCAAGCCGGTCGTGGCCACGACGGCTGGAGGGATCCCGGAAGTCGTGGTCGATGGAGAGACCGGATTCCTGGTGCCCCCTCGGGATCATCAGGCGATGGCTGAAGCGATCACCCGGTTGCTGAAAGACGACGATGTACGCAAACGGATGGGCGCGGCGGGACGTGCGCGCGCCGAGTCATGGTTCAGCGCCGAGCGCATGGTGCAGGAAACGCTGCGGGTGTACCAGGCGGTCGCCCTGCAGCCACACCACGAAGAAGAGCCGGCTTAGAGACGGGATGGGCCGGCAGTTACCGCACCGCTGCGAGAGCTGATTTGCAGCCCGATTTGCCCCGCGGGCAGTCGTCGAAGGTTACGGCGGCGCCGTTCTGCGAGAAGGTGATGCCGCGGGCCAAATGGGTGGTCGGTGTGCCGTCGGGATCGAACAAGTTCACCCGGCCGACCTGTTGCCTGCCCGGGCCGTCGAAGATCCGAAGCTGATATCCGTTGATCACGAACCCGACTCGGTAACCGTCCTTCGCCCATGCGATCTCTTCGCAATGCTCGCTGCCGGCCGCGAGCGAGGCGACGCGCACAGCGGTCTCGCGGGTGTCGCCGATCCACAGCGTCTCGCACCAGCCCCGGCCGCACGGCTCCTTCTTCACGAGCGCGAATCGCTGCGCCTCTGCCGGGACGGCAGCCATGAGCTCCTGCACCGCGCCCGCACGCCTGCCGGCGAAGTACGCCGCCACAATCGCCGCGGCGGTGAGCACGATGAACGCGACGGCCTTCATCGAGCCGCTCCTCCGGCGCGCGGCCGGCATAGTCCTCTGAGCGGACATTGCGAATCTCCCTGCCTCCGGCCATAGCCGCAGGCGTTCATCATGCCGACATGGCAGAGCGAAAAATCAAAGCGAACGGGATCTTCCGGATTCAGCGTCCGCAGCGAGGCCGTGATATCAGCCGCCATGCGCCACCCGGGACTCCGGTACTTCGTCAGCCGCAGGCAGCGTCCGAGCCGGATCACATGTGTGTCGAGCGGCACGATGAGCTTCGAAGCGGGCAGCCGCTTCCAAACGCCCATATCGACCTCGTCCGACCGTGACATCCAGCGCAGGTAGAGATTCAATCGTTTGCACGCGCTGCCGCCCGACGGACGGGGAAAGAAGTAACACACCCCGGGCCGCCGCGGGGTGCGTCCATACGCGCGCCGCAGGTCGAGGGCCAGCGCGCGGGTGGAAAAGCTGTCGAGCGCGGGCCCGACATCTTCGTGCCGTTCGCTGAATCCTTCGAGAAAGAAGCTTTCAATCGAGCCGCAGCGCTCGAGCATCTGTCTCAGAATCCACAGCAGCGCGACGAGGTCCACTCCGCGGATCCAGCGATGCACCATCGCGCGCATCTCGCGCGACGCCTTCTCCGGCTCGAACTCGCGCACGAACCGGGCCGGGCTCGGCCCGATGACCGCGAAGAGGGTGTCGATGGAGTTCAGGACGCTGGCGACACGGCCGAACGCGAGCGCGCCGGCACAGAATGCGGCGATCTCGCGATCGGCAGGATCGCTGAAGGGTCGGACTTTGTGAACCGGGTCGCTGGCCGAGTCGACCCGGTTGTAATCGCAATACAGTGACTCGAGACGTGCCGAAAGATCACCCACCAACCGTGATCTTAATGAACAATGCCCTCGTGTTGTTGTTTTCCGCGGACTCGGCGACGGTCCCGTCGGCGTCCGCCACCGCAACGATGTAGTACACGCCTGGCGCCGTCGTCGCCGGCACGACGATCGGTGCGCTGCCGGTGTCCGAAGCGCCCACGCCCAGCGCAGTGACCGCGCGGCTGCCGATCAGCACGTCAGACGTCTCGTAGGTGAAGTTCGTCGACAAGTAGTAGCGCGTCGTGGACGCGGCCACCGCACTGCCGCCCGAGTTCTTCGTCGTATCCGACACCGATGCCGTCGCCCCGGCGGCCAGCGTCGTGACCGACGACGACAGCGCCGCCACCGTAAGGTCTGGCCCCACTTTCGTGATGCCGTACGACAGATTGTTCGTCTCGGCGTTTTCCGGGACCTCGTTGTTCACGTCCGCCCTGACGATGATGTAGTAACTGCCCGTCACCGTGCCGTCGGGAATGGTGAGCGATGTTGAACCCACGCTCGTCGCATTGGTGTCGAGAGGCGGCACCGGTCGCGTGCCCAGCAACGGGTCGCCAGGCTCCAGCGACGAGTTGGCCGACAGATAGAACGCCGTTGCGGATGGCCCTGCACCGCCGCTGCCGATGTTCTTGACGGTGTCCGAAATGACCAGCGCCGCCCCGGCCCCCGCAACCGTCGGCACGACAACGTTCGACTCGACAAGATCCGGTCCGATTCTCATCGCCGGCCCGTATCTGGTGTTGTTACTTTCCTGCGACTCGAGGACGGTGCCGCCGCCGTCAGCCTGCGCAAGGAGGTAATACGTACCAGCGGCCGTGTTCGCGGGAATCGTCAATGATGTCGATGGCGCCGTGTCGACTGCCCCCGCCAGAAGTGCAGCTACCGGGCGCGTTCCCAGCAGCACATCAGAGCCGTCGAGGAACAGGTTGGCCGAGAGGTAGAATCGCGTCACCGATCCTTGAGCTCCGCCACCGCCCTGATTCTTCGTCGTGTCCGAGACGCTGATCGCCGAGCCTGGCGCGGCGGCGCCCGGGTTCGTAAAGGCGGAGATGACGAGATCAGGACCGATCCCGATCGTCGACCCCATCCTGACGTTGTTGTTCTCGTTGGACTCCGGGTTGGATCCGCCGACATCCGCCTTCGCGAGGACGTAATAGGTCCCCGTAGCGGTGCCAGACGGGACATTCAGGTCGGCCGACCCAGTGTCCGAAGCGCCCGCCGCGAGCTGCGGCACCGGCCGCGAGCCGAGGCTGATGTCCGCGGCGTCGATCGTCAGATCCTTGGACAGGAAGAATCCTGTAGACGATGCCTGCGCGAGGCCGGCGCCCTGATTCTTCGTGGTGTCAGTGAGAGTCAAGGGCGATCCCGCGCCGCCCGCGGCTGGACCGCTGACGGAATTGACCACGAGGTCAGGCGGTGCGTCGTCGCTCGTGATCGTAACCGTGCCAGGCCCCGAGCCGATCACGTATGCGGAATTCATCGAGATCGCGGCGACCACGGTTTCGTTGGGCTCGACGAGCGTGTCGTCCATCGGGACGACCGGAATGGTCGCGGTCGTGGCGCCTGCAGCGATCGTGATGACGCCCGGCAACGCGACGTAGTCGCTGCCCGCGGTCGCCGTGCCGCCGACTGCATAGGTCAACGTCAGCGGGTCGGTCGTATCACCGTTGCGCGTAACCGTGAACGCGGCGCTCGTCGGACCTGCTTCGCTCACGGGCGCGGGAGATCCCGCGATGGTGACCATCGGCAGCGCCGGTGGCGGCGTCGAGGAGCAGCCCGGCAGCGCGAACGATCCAATGCGCGTCTGCCAGCCGTACGGGCTCGTCACCGCGTAGTACTCCTGGGTGTACCAGAAAGTACAGTCGTCAACCGGATCGAGGACCAGGGTGCTGTAGTCGCCCCAGCGTCCCGAGTCGTGCGTCTGCGATCCGGATCCCACCATGAGGTCCGCTTCGCCCAGCGTCATCACGTTCGGCGGATCGCTCGCGAGCCGGCCCGTGTAGCGGATCGACGGAGAGGTCACCGGACCGGCGACGCTGAAGCCGAGCGCAATGTTGCCGGTGCCGTCCATCGCCGCGCTGCCCATCCACCGGTGGTTGCCGTCAGGCGCGTAGGTGCCTTGCTGATAGATGAACGGCGATGAGCCCGGGCTCCGTACTTCGTACCAGCGGATGCCGGCATGGTCCGTCGCGTCGACGTCGACCGTATGATTGACGACGAGCGTCTCGTAGGTGCCGAAGTTCCGATACTGCAGCCGATACATCAACCGATCGGCGAGCGCGTCAACACGCGCCGTGGTCCCTGGCTGCGGAATACAGTTCCGCGATGAGCCGCACATGTCGGAGTCGAACGGCGCCGTCGGCATCGTCGCCGCGCGGGTGAATGACGATTGCGACGGATTCAGCCAGTCGGCATGAAACTTCCAGAGCTGGAGTTGATCCGCGGGGACGTCGCCCCAGGCGTCGTCATCCACCTCGAGGAAGTATTCGGGGGATCCGGTAGGCGGCGCGGGTCCATCGGCGTCCGCCGGCAGCATCCCGCCGAGGTTGATGTTTACCGGCGCGAGGTCGAAGTAGATGGCTGATGCGGGCTGTCCCGCAAGCATCCGCGCGCGATCGAACGCCACAACCCCTTGTCCAGCCCACTGCAGGGAGATCGAGGTGAACTGGTTTATCGCCATGTAGTAGCCGTCGGACCAGACACCGAGCTTCGGGTAGTCGTTCAGCTTGTTGAACTGGAACTGATACCGGTAGTACGCACCCAACGGATCCGGAGTCGCCGAGACGGCGATACATTCGTAGAACGGCGCGAAAAGAAGCCCGAGGAACGAGTTCGGCACGGCAAGTTGAGTCATGACCCAACGATCCGCGGCGCGGTCGTAGAGGACGATGGGGTCGCCGCTGTTGGTTGACTCGCACGCGCCCCCGAATCCGTGCCACACCGTGTTGCCAGGGGCGGGGCCGTACAACAGCGCCGGCGGAGTCGTCGCATCCCCCTTTGAGTACACCGCAAACGACAGATTCACCCACTGCACGAAGTGATTGGGGCCCACGGCACCGGTGGTGTCTGGTGGAACCACGGTGTTGACATTCCCGACGCCCTCGATGCTTCGCGAGGGACCGGGGATTGTTGTCACGCTTGGCGTGTCCTGGAGGACAGGGTCGGGAAGCATCCCCGATGTGTGCCGCGAGATGCGGCGCCACAGCGGCTCACGCTCGGTCTTATCGGCCGCCGGCGCCGGCCGTATCGGGACGTGGCGCAGTTCCGGCGACCGATCGTGGCGCGCGGCGATGACCATCGGAGGGCCGCCAGCACGATCCGGTGCGGGAGTCTGACGCTGGACCGCGGTCACTTCGGTGAGCGCGGTCGCAATCAAGGCCAGAGCGACGAGAGAAAGCCGCTTGTGCATAGCCGCCACGCGCGCAAGCTTCATACCTGTCGGGGGGGAGCGTACGGGCTCCGCGGTGCCTGTTTAACTTGCCCAGGCGGTACGGTTTACGAACGCCGCAAAATGATTACGATTCCGAAAGCGCGAGCTGCCAGACAAATGCGTCAGAGCGGCAACAAGTACGGCTGATGACAGGGAGCCCGAGGCCGCTGACCTTACCACGGCCGAAGCTGGTTTTGGGAGGGCCGATCGCAGCGACGGTGGACGCTCAGAAGGACGTGATCGGTACCCCGCCCGTGCACATCGGACAGGACGCAGCCTGATAGTTCTCGGGCGCCGCGTACTCGGCGAGTGCATAATTCGGCGCGCCCGCGTCGGCAATCGCTTCCAGACGATCGCAGATTTCCACCGTCGCGATCACCTCCGCGCCGGCTTCCCGCACCAGATCGGCGCAGCGTTGGAAGGTCTTTCCCGTATTCCGCACATCGTCTGCGATCAGGACGCGTTTGCCGGCCATCTCCCGCGCATAGAAGCCGCGCAGCACGAACCGGTCATCGGCGTAGGTGAAAGGCGCGAAGCTGCACTGGGGGTGGGTCAGCGCGCGCCGTCCATCGAGCAGACCTGCCATCGTGTGTGCGAGCAGCGCGCCTCCGGTCGCCGGGCCCGCCACGACGTCGGTGTCCGCGAGGATCTCCGGCGGCAGCACCTCGAGCAGATCCTGCGCGAGGCGCCAGATCGTGGATGGATGCCGGAACAGCTGATGAGGATTGAGATAGACGCGGCCGTGAAAGCCGTTGCCGTAGTCGAAGTGCCCGTCGCGCATCAGCACGCCGAGATCTTCGAGCGTCTTCAATGCCTGCCGGCGCAGCGTGTCCTGGCGAGTCACGTGGTACGACCTCTTCTCAATGAGCGAGCGCATTTCGATAAACGACCTTTCCGGCAACGATTGTCGCGGCAACGCCGCCACGGAACTTCCAGCGATCGAAGGGGGTATTTTTCGACTTCGAGACGAGCCGGGCGGCATCGATGGTAACCGCGAGATCCGGGGCGAGCACGGTGAGGTCGGCCGGCGCGCCGTTCTCGAGCGAGCCGCCACGCACTTTGAGGAGCCGCGCCGGGTTCAGCGACAGCAGCTCGATCATGCGTTTCATCGAGATGCGCCCCTGGTGAACCAGGCGGTCGAACACGAGTGGCACCATGGTCTCGAGCCCCACGATCCCGAACGGCGCACGGTCGAACTCCACCATTTTTTCGTCGGCGTGGTGCGGGGCGTGGTCGCTGGCAATCACATCGACGCTTCCGTCGGCGACGCCTTCGAGCATGGCATCGCGATCTTCCGTGGCTCGCAGCGGCGGATTCATCTTCAGGTTCGTGTCGTACTTGACCGGACCGTCGAGCGATTCGTCCGTGAGGGTGAAGTGGTGCGGCGCGACCTCGGACGTGACGCGAACGCCGCGCTCCTTGCCGGCGCGCACCGCCCGCAGCGACTGTCGAGCACTCATGTGGGCGATGTGGATATGCGCGCCGGCGAGCTCGGCGAGCGAGATATCACGCTCGACCATGATCGATTCCGCCTGCCCGGGAATTCCCCGCAATCCGAGCTGCGCGGCGAAGTAGCCCTCGTGCGCGACGCCGTCGCCTTTCAGCGACGGATCTTCACAATGGTTGATGATCGGCACGCCGAGCATCCCGGCATACTCGAGCGCGCGCCGCATCAGCAGCGCCGTTGCCACCGGCCGCCCGTCGTCGGTGAACGCGACACAGCCGGCGGCCTTCTGTTCGCCGAGCTCCGCGAGCTGCTCGCCTTTCGATCCGATCGAGACCGCGCCAATGGGATAGACGCGCGCGCGCTGCGACTCCGACGCTTTCTTGAGAATGAACTCGGTGATGCCGGCGTGATCGTTCACCGGCTCCGTATTCGGCATGCACGCGACCGCGGTGAATCCGCCGGCGACTGCCGACGCGGTTCCCGTCGCCACCGTCTCCTTGTGCTCCTGTCCGGGCTCTCGCAGGTGCACGTGCATATCGATCAGCCCGGGCGACACAATCCATCCGCGCTTGACCTCGAACACCTCGGCGCCGTCGGTCGGCAGGTCCTTCCCGACACGCGAGATGACGCCGTTCTCCACCAGGACGTCGAAATCGCCGTCTCGCCCGTTCGCCGGGTCGACGACCCGGCCTCCCTTCAAAATCGTCTTCATCTCGCTTAGTGCTCTTCCATCGCGCGATTCGGATCGCGACCGGACAACAGATACAGCACCGCCATGCGGACCGCGATACCGTTCGATACCTGCTCGAGAATGACCGAGTACGGGCCGTCCGCGACGGCGGAATCGATCTCGACACCGCGATTCATCGGGCCCGGGTGCATGACGATGGCATCGTTGGCGGCGTGGCGCATCCGTTCCGGCGTCAGCCCGAACAGCGTGAAGTACTCGCGCACGGACGGTATGTAGTGGCCGTGCATGCGTTCGTGCTGGATGCGGAGCATCATCACGACGTCGGCGCCGTCCACCGCTTCATCCACCGACGTCGTGGCGTGCACGCCGAAACGATCGAACTTCGCCGGCAGCAGGGTTGCCGGACCGCACGCCCAGACCTCTGCGCCCATCGTCTTCAAGAGCAGCACGTTCGAGCGCAGCACCCGGCTGTGCAGGAGATCGCCGACGATGGCGACCTTCAGTCCGGCCAGCCGGCCCTTGTGCTCGCGAATCGTGAACGCGTCGAGGAGCGCCTGCGTCGGATGCTCGTGCATGCCATCACCGGCGTTGATGATCGTCGACCGGCCCATGCGCGCGAGCAGATGTGGCGCGCCCGACGACGCATGCCGTATGACGATCATGTCCGGCGACATCGCTTCGAGGTTGCGGACCGTGTCGAGGAGCGATTCCCCCTTGGTCACGCTCGAGGTCGCGGTGGCAATGCTCAACGTATCGGCGCTGAGGCGTTTCTCCGCAATCTCGAACGACGTGCGCGTTCGCGTGCTCGGCTCGTAGAACAGGTTCACCACCGTCCGCCCGCGGAGGGTCGGGACTTTCTTGATCGCGCGGCCGCCAATCTCCTTCATCGCGACGGCGGTGTCGAGGATGAGCGTGATTTCGTCGGCCTCGAGCCCGGCGATGCCGAGCAGGTGCCGCGACCTCAGCTTTATCGCTTCGCTGCTCGCGGTGGTCATGCTTCCCCCTCGATCGCGACTTCGTCGGCTCCGTCTATCTCCTGCAGCCGGACCTGTACGCTTTGTTTCGACGACGTCGGAAGGTTCTTGCCGACGTAGTCGGCCTTGATGGGCAGCTCGCGGTGTCCCCGGTCGACGAGCACGATCAGCTGGATCGCGCGCGGGCGGCCGAAATCAATGAGCGCGTCGAGCGCGGCGCGGATGGTCCGTCCCGTATACAGCACGTCGTCGACGAGCAAGATCTTGCGATCGTCGATGGAGAATGGGATTTCGGTGTGGCGGACGAGCGGCTGCGGTCCGACGGGATGGCGCATCAGATCGTCGCGGTACAACGTGATATCGAGCGCGCCCGTCGGCACGTTGTCGCCGTTGATGTCGTGCAGCGCGTGCGCGAGCCGGCGCGCGAGCGGCACGCCCCGAGTACGGATGCCGACCAGGGCGATTTCGTCGAGACCGCGGTTGCGCTCGAGGATTTCGTGGGCGATGCGGGTCAGCGCGCGCGACATGCGATCCGCATCCATTACTTGCGGCATTTGGCGCTCAGGCTGACTAGGAAAAAGGAAAAAGGTAAAAGGAAAAAGGTAAAAGGTAAGGTAAAAAGCCGGGGAGAAGCAGGGGAAACGGAGTTCACGATTCACCTCTTCGCGGCCTCTCGGGACCGCGGTTAAAGAGTTTCAGGAATGGTATCACATCACCGGCGGTACGACGGGATGAACACGATCGGGCGATCCGACGTGAATGCCCGCTTGAAGAGATCCGATCGCGCGAACCCGTCCATGTCGCGCGCGGCGGGAAGGCCAAGAAAGTACAGCGCGGTCGGCGCGACGTCGACGATCGATCCGCGCTGCCGGCGTCCCGGTTCGGCGGCACTGCCGAACGCGATCAGGAACCCGTCGGGCGCGCGCTCGTGCGTACCGCTGAAGTCGGGATCGCCGAGCAGCCCGCCAATCACCTGCTTCACGGGGTTCATCGGCTGCATCCCGAACCCGGAGACGATCATCAGCAGATCGCCGGGTCGCACGGCGTCGAGCGCGGCGCCGATTTCGCCGTCGACGAACGCGTAGTAACGATCGATGATCTGCGAGAACCGCCGCCGCTCTTCCTCGGGCACGTCGCGGAACGTGCGCGGCTGCGTGTAGCGCAGGTAATAGTGACCGACGACGTCGAGGCCGTCGTAGCGCAGCGCGGTGAAGCGCGGCGCCATCTCGGCGGTGAACTCGTGCATCGCGCGGCTGTAGACCCGATCGCGCCGCAGCGCCGACGCCTCGGGTGACGGCTCGCGATCGCCGGAAGTCGCGGGCAGCGCGTCGCTGACGTCGACGCGCTCCGTGAACGCAGACTCGAGCGCGGGAAGAATCTCGCGCGGGGATGCCGCGCGATCGAACTCCGCAATCGATCCGACGAGCTGATGGAACCGGTCCGTGATCAGGAACCCGTTTACCTGCTCGGCCGGATAGGTCAGAGGCCAGCGGGCGACGCCGACCGGAAGGCCGGCGCTCGAAATGATCGACCACAGCGGCCTGGCGCGCCAGGTCGTCGCCGCGTTCGGCTCCCCCCGGATGAACCCCAGATGCACGAGCGCATGCGAAAAGCAGTGATCGGGCAGCAGATCGACGGCGCGGGTGTCGTTCCTCGCGTAGTACGACGCCGCGGAACGAACGCCGTTCTTCGACGGGTACATACCGGTCGCCACCGCGGCCCACACCGGATCGGGCTGCGTCGGGCGGATCGTCGCCAAATCCATCACCGCCGCTTTCTCCAGCAGGCGCGCGAATGCCGGCAGCCGTCCTTCGGCGACCCGTGGCAGAACGTACTCGAGCGAGGCGCCGTCGAGCAGCAGCATGATCAGCCGCGGGCCCGTGTCCTGCCGCACCTCGGCGGGTGGCAGCGGCGCCACCGGCGATGGTAGCGGTACGGCGGGGCCGCGCGCGGCCACCGGAAGAATGAGCGACGCGACCACCGCGAGCACGAACAGCGTCGCTCCAACACGGCTGCCTCGTCGTCCGAACGAATAGTGCGCGACGGCGATCACCAGCAGCACCGCCGCCGATGCCGTCGTCGCCATGGCGCCGGTGGTCATGCGCCGCGCGGCGTTCTCGGTGAGCGCGGCCTGGAAGTCGCCGACGTTGAGCCACATCAGCGTCGCGGCCAGGGCGGCGAGCACCGCCGCCATCCACGCCAGCATCCGAACGCTGGCCCACCCGGGAGACAGCACGCGCAGCATGAAGAATTCGCGGATGACGATCGACACGTAGAACGTGACCGCCAGATGAACGCCGTACGCCAGCGAGAGCGTCGTGAGCCAGCGCCACGTGCTCGCGGAGAGCAGCGGCACCTGCGGGTTCAACTGCAGCACGAGGATCGTCAGATACGCCGCGCCCAGCGCGCCCGCCAGCAGTGAGTTGGTGAGCATCCGCAGGAAGCGCATGACGCCAGTGTATGCCTGTACGTAGCGCGTGCCGGGCGGCGCCGCGTATACTGCGGCGTATGCTCGTCGACGTCGATGCTGCGGTCATCTCGAACACGCGGCTCTCGGATGACTACAGCGTTGTCGCCCTCGCAGCGCCGGAAATCGCGTCCGCCGCGCGTCCCGGCCAGTTCGTGATGATCAAGCCGTGCCGCGGAATTGACCCGTTGCTGCGCCGGCCGTTCTCGATTTTCGAGCTCCTCCGCGATACGAACGGCGCTCCCCAGGGGATTTCACTCCTCAACAAGCGGATCGGTATCGGCACGAACCTTTTGTACGATGCGCATCCGGGAGCGCGCATTCAGTGTCTCGGCCCATTGGGGCAACCGTTCGAGGCGATCGCACCGCCGGCAGAAGCCTGGCTCGTGGCCGGCGGCGTCGGCCTCGCGCCGTTCATGACGCTGGCGGAGGCGTTGCGGGCACAGGGGACGACGACGCGACTGTTTTACGGCGCCCGCCGCGCATCGGAGCTGTACTACCTCGACGGATTCGAGCGCCTCGGTGTCGAGGTCACCCTGGCTACCGAAGACGGCAGCCTCGGCGAGCGTGGATTCGTGACGCTGCCGCTCGACACCGCCCTCGCGACGATGCCCGCCGCACGGGAGGTGCGGATGTTCGCGTGCGGCCCGACGCCGATGATGCGCGCCGTCGCAAAGCTCGCCGCGCTGCACCGCCGCCGCTGCGATGTGTCGCTCGAGCAGGTGATGGGCTGCGGCATGGGCGGCTGTTACAGCTGCGTCGTGCTGACGAAGGCCCCGGGCAGACCACCGCACTTCGTGCGCTCGTGCATCGACGGGCCGGTGTTCGACTCGACACGCATCGTGTGGGACGCAATCACGCACTAGACTGCACGGCGGGGTGCAGAGGGTGCAAGGTGCAGAGGGTGCAAGGTGCAGAGGGTGCAAGAGGTGCGTAGGGTGCAAGAGGTGCATAGGTAGGGTGCCAAGGACGGTACGAAGAGACGCGAGCGAGCGCAGCGAAGCGAGCCAGGCGAACGGAGCGAGCCGGCAAAGCGGCGAGCGAGAGAGCCTGTAGGGGAGCCCGAGGGGCGAAGCCCCTGGGCGTAAGCAAGACGCGAGCGAGCGCAGCGAAGCGAGCCAGGCGAACGGAGCGAGCCGGCAAAGCGGCGAGCGAGAGAGCCTGTAGGGGAGGCCCGAGGGGCGAAGCCCCTGGGCGTAAGCAAGACGCGAGCGAGCGCAGCGAAGCGAGCCAGGCGAACGGAGCGAGCCGGCAAAGCGGCGAGCGAGAGAGCCTGTAGGGGAG
>JBKPLP010000078.1:0-27846 GCA_046731735.1 Acidobacteriota bacterium | reverse complement strand
GGCCGAGGTGCCGTCGGCGCCGATTGCGCCGAATCCGCGGCGCGACTGGCTCACGGCGATCCTGGCGGGGCTGACCATCGCGTTCGGCCTGGCGTTCGGCATCGAATACCTCGATGACTCGGTGAAGACGCCGGAAGACATCACGCGGCGGCTCCGGCTGCCGCTCCTCGGCCTGGTTCCCGCGGTGCGCGGCGACCGCGTGCCGGTGCTGACCGAAACCGTGCCGCACGATTTCGGCGAATCGTTCCGATCGCTCCGTACGTCGCTCGTGTTCACGAGCGGCAGCGAAGGGACGCGCATCACCGCCGTCACCAGCAGTCAACCACTCGAAGGAAAGACGACCACGGCGGCGAATCTCGCGCTGGCGCTGGCGCTCGGCGGTGCGCGCGTGCTGCTCATTGACGCCGACATGCGGCGGCCTGGACTACACCGGACCATGGGCCTCGTGAACAACGCCGGCCTGTCACATCTGCTCGTCGGGCAGGCGCGCGTCCGCGACGTCATTCAGCGCAGCGCGGAAGCGAATCTGTTCGTGATCAGCGCGGGCCGCACGCCGCCGAACCCGTCGGAGCTGCTCGCCTCCGAGCGAATGAACGCGTTCATCGCGAACCTCGCGCACGGCCCGTTCGACTGGGTCGTGATCGATACGCCCCCTGTGCTGGCGGTCACGGATGCGGTCATCGTCGCGCAGAAGGTCGCCGGAGTGGTCTTCGTCATCGGGTCGGAGATGACCCGGTGCGTCCATGCCGAGCGCGCGCTCGAGACGCTGCAGAGCGGGCGCGTGCGCAGCATCGGCGTCGTGCTGAACCGCGTCGACTTCGATCGGAATAAGTACTACTATTCCCGCTATTACGGCTACCAGTACAAGAGCTACTACGGTTCGAACAACGTCGCGTAACCAGTCGCTGCGGCCCGGGCCAATCGCGCTCGGCGTTGTTCTCGCCTGGACCGTGTTCGCGTTCGGTGGGGTCTCTCCCGCCACGCTCGTGGTTCCAGCGATCATCTGCATCGCCTTGGCGCTCGCGTATCGGCCTTCGCTCGTCGCCAGCTCGCCGACACGCCGCATCGATCGGTGGGCGTTGATTGCGGCCGCGGCGATGCTGCTGCAGATGATCCCGCTGCCGCGCGGCCTGCTGCGCGCGATCGATCCCGCCGCCGAAGCCGTCGCGCGCACGCTGTTTCTCGTCGATCCCGGCGGACCGCTGCCGATCTCAATCGATTATGCGAGCACGGCGGGCGCACTGCTGCTGTTTGCGAGCCTGTTGTTGTTCTTCGCGACCGCTCGGGACATCCTGGCGCGCGGCGGCGTGCGCACCATCACGCGAATCATCTCGGTGATTGGCCTCGTCCTGTCGGCGATCGCGATCGCGCAGAGCGCGACCGGGCGCGGCCTGATGTACTGGCATTGGAAGCCGGCGAGTGAAGGGCCGGAGCCGTTCGGTCCGTTCGTGAACCGCAATCACTTCGGCACGTGGGGCATCATGGCGATCCCGTTGCTCGCGGGCTATCTCACCGCGCACGCGGCGGCGCACTACGGGCCGGATTCACGCACCGCCTGGCGGCAACGCTTCGTCGACGCGATCGACACACGCGCGTGGCTGCTGCTCGCGTCAGCCACGACGTTGATCGTGGCACTGACGCTGTCGCTGTCGCGATCGGCGCTGCTGGGCCTGGCCGGAGCGCTCGGCTGCGGCGCGTTGCTCGCGATCCAGGGACCGCCGGCGGCCCACGACCGCCGATATGCGCCGCGCAGCGGCCGCGCCGGCGCGCTGATCGCGGTCCTCGCCGCCCTCGCGGTTCTCGGCGTGGCAACGCAGGTCGGTCCGGGCGCCATCGCGCGCCGCTTCGGTGGCGGCGGCACCGCGATGGCGGATCGGCTCACAATCTGGCACG
Source organism: Acidobacteriota bacterium (assembly GCA_046731735.1). Taxonomy (GTDB): domain Bacteria; phylum Acidobacteriota; class Vicinamibacteria; order Vicinamibacterales; family 2-12-FULL-66-21; genus JALZOC01. The sequence goes on along the minus strand of JBKPLP010000078.1, from coordinate 25,953 downwards.
ATACGCTGCCGGTGCTGCGTGATTTCTGGCTCACCGGTACGGGCGCGGGCACATATCTCACCTCGATGGCGGTGTATCAGCGCAGCAAGCCGGGCGTGATTTTCAACCAGGCCCACAACCACTACCTGCAGGTTGCGGCGGAGGGAGGCGTGCTCGTCGCGCTGCCGGTGTTCCTCGCGCTGGCGGCCTTCACACGCGCGGCAGTGGACAGGCTCAAGAACGACCGGTCGGGAATCTATTGGATCCGCGCCGGCGCTGCCGCCGGACTGGTCGGCGTCGCAGTGCAAAGCGTCTGGGAAACGGGGCTGACGATTCCCGCGAATGCGGCGCTTGCCGCCGTGCTCGCCGCGATCGTCATCAGCGTCCCGGCACGGGCGGGTGCACAGACCTGATGTCGCTTCGGATCGGAATCGACGTCGACGGCGTGCTCGCGGATTTCCGCGAGGCCTTTCACAAGGCGGCGCAGGCGTGCGGCCTGCACAACGTCGCGGATCCGGAGGACCCCAAGTCCGCGCAGTCGCTCGGGCAGCGGGATGTGAGACGGGTATGGGACTACGTCGGAAAGACGTCGAACTGGTGGATGACGCTGGCGGCGTACGAGCCGGATCAGATTGCCCGGCTATACAGCCTGACGCGGGGGGCGGGGTGGGAGATCTTTTTCCTGACGAATCGCCCGGCGAGCGCGGGCGATACCGTCCAGTTCCAGACGCAGTGGTGGATAGAGCGTCACGGCTTCTATCTGCCGGCGGTGCTGACGGTTCCCGGGTCGCGCGGGGAGATTGCCAACGGGCTGCGGCTCGATCTGATCGTCGACGACCTGGTGATGAACTGCGCCGATGTCGTCGGCGCCTCGACCGCGAAAGCGCTGCTGCTCCTACGGAGCCCTGACAACGCCGTGCACAAGCACGCGATCGATCGCGGCATCGGAGTGGTCCCGACGCTCGCCGAAGCGCTCGGCGTGCTCGAACGGCTGCACGAGCTGCTGCCGAGCCGGCGCGGGCGGCTGATGCGCCTCGCCGACTGGTTCATGCCCGCGGAACCCGGCGACATCCTGCCGCACAACCCGCGCGTCGCCCGGCCGCTGCCGCCGCTCAACGAGCGTTAACGCGGCGTATCTCCCGCAATAACCGTACGTGCAGAGAGGATCTCTCGCAGAGATCGCAGAAACGGATCTCACGCAGAGATCGCAGAGACCGCAGAGATCGCAAATGCTGCGAGTGGGCATCCCGGTTCGAAACGTCGTGCAAAGGCGGGATGCTCACTCGCAGCATCGGCGGCCTCTGCGATCTTTGCGGCCTCTGCGCGAAATCCGTTTCTCTGCGCCCTCCGCGCGAGATCCATCTCTGCAGTCCCTGCGTGAGATCCGCGATCCTACCGATCGCCGCGTGACAGCGCGCGCACGAAGCGGCGCGCGTACAGCCACGGCAGCGGCGCCCGGCTCGTGGGCGCGTAGGTCGTCCGCATGTATGCGGCCGGAGGGAACGCGTGCCCTGCGACGAGCCGCAGGCGGTCGCTCCAGCGCGGCACCGCGCGCAAATCACTGTGAAGCGTCGTCCACCATGGGCGCGGGTGAATGAGGGCGGCAGCGGGTTCCGCTGCGCCGGCGCGGGACAAGCGCCGCGCCAGGTCGGCCGCGCGTGGATGCCCGAACACCTCGTACGCCTCCTGGATCATCGAGCTGCAGAGCGACGCCATTCGCCGATCGACGGCCATTCGGACAAATGCCTCGGCCTGATCGTCGCCGAGTGCCTGGACGAGGAGGTGGACGTCGTACATCCACAACAGCAGGTCATGACCCGCATGGTGCGCGGCGCGATGGACGCACGCGACGGCGAGGGCATCAGTCGCAGCGGGACCGCGTGCGTGCTCCCCGAGCCGCGGCACCGCGATCGAGTGCGACATCATCGCTTCGACATCGAAGAGCGCCGCCGCCGCATGAGGACGTGCCAGCCGCCAGTGGACGTCGAGTGGCACGCCCGGACCGTGCGGGCGATCGAACATGATCTGGCCGAGCACGGCGTCGCCGGTCTGCTCGGGCTGCCGCTCGTAACCGAGCTCGCGTAGCACCTTGAGCACCGGGGCCCGGTCGATCACGCGGATGACCAGGTCCGTGTCGTGACGCGCGCGAAGGAACGATTCCGGATAGAGCGTGTTGCCGAGGTACACGCCCTTGATGGCGAGTGCTTCAATCCCCGCCAGATGGAGCGCTTCAAATACGAGGCGGGCGGCGCGATCGCGGAACTCGATGATCGCCGCCTGTCGACGCGCTTCGTCCAGGAGCCGCGCGGCGTGGGCCGGCGGCAGCAGATCGGCGACGCCGCGCTTGACGATCAATGCGGCTACCGCGTGGCGCACGGCGCTGTAGGCAAAGGCGGCGGGATCGGACGGCGTCACCGGTTCGCCGCGCAGAACCGCCGCGATCTCGCGCTCGCTCACCCAGTCGCGAACGATGTCACGCGGCGTCACCGTGGTCTGCATACGAACCACACCTGGCTGTTCACCAGCGCCCCAAGTCCCGGAAGCGGCGTAAACCGGCGGTCGTCGATCGTGAAGCGAGAGGCGAGTTCCGCTTCGAGGATGCGCCAGTCGAATCCTTTGTGCCCGCAGTAGCGCATGCGTCCCGCCGGGGTCTCGACGTCGTATTCGGCACGCGCCAGGCGCGGCCGCGCCAGCGCGGCGGCGATCAGCTCGCGCGGCGAATAGGTTTCCCGATGGTGGTAATCGCCGTGGCCCCGCCAGGCAGCGATCGCGCGGAACATCTGTTTGCCTAACAGCGCAGGCCCCACCTCGATCGGCACGCTGATAATGACGCGGCCGGCTTCGCTCACGAGACGCTGGAGCGCGGCCAGAACCCGGACGCGCTCGTCGTCGACGCAGTGTTCGAGAACTTCCATGCAGGTCACGACATCGTAACCGCCCGCATGCCCGCCGTCGTCCAGCTCACCGCTGTGCATGAAACGGACGCCGTCCAGCCCCGCCAGCCGCCGACGGCAGTCGGCGAGCTGCGCCCCGTCGATGTCGCAGCCGACGGCCTCGCCGAAGGTGCCATGGGTGAGCGCGATGAACGTGCCGTCACCGCAGCCGTAATCGAGCAGCCGCCGCCCGGCGCCGGCTGCGGCCGCGAGGCGCGCAGCAAGGCGGAAGCGGCTCCCATGACTCCATGCCACGACGCGCGAAGGACAGTAGATCTGCTTCCGCGCGTAATCGCCCGAGCGCAGGAGGTTGTTCAATGAAGGATGAATGATGAATGATGAATGATGAAGTAAATGATGAACTGTCTTGTTTCATCATTCATCATTCATCATTCATCATTCGCAGTTAACCCCAAATGGACCCGAACAGGATCTTGCGGAATTGTGCGTGCCGCAGCAGCGCGAGCGCGGACGTGCCGTGCCAGTTGAAGTCGGCAGTCTGCTTCAGGAGTGGCACCAGCCCGTCGATCCGTGCGAGCTCGACCAGCGAATCGATGGCGCGATCGCTGAGGCGCGAGGCCAGCGCGCGGAATTTCAGTCCAATGCGGATCTCGGATCCCAGGCGCGCGCGCCACCGCGCTTCGTAGTGGCGCAGCCGCGGTTCGTCGAGATCGTCCGATTTGAGCGCAGGGTCGAGGACATCGGCCGCGAGCTGCCCACTGATCAAGCTGTAGTAGATCCCGCCGCCGGTCGTCGGCTTGACCAGACCCGCCGCGTCGCCGACGGCCAGCAGCCGGGCGCCATAGGTCTTGCGCACCGGCGCGAGCGGAAGGATCTTCGTGCGCGGTCCCTGCCACGGCTCGCCAGTTACGGCGTGCCGCGCACGGATCGATTCCGCGAACCGCGCGAAGAGCGCGGGCGCCCCTTCATCGCACATGAGGCCGATGCGATTGACACGCTGCCCGTCGCGCAGGAAGGGCACGGTCCACCCGAATCCACCCGGCGCAACGTTCCGGCCGAGGAATACTTCCACGTGGTCGGGACCGTCGAATGCCGTTTCGAGCTGGGCGCTTTGTATGTACGAGCGGGGTACGCCGAGGCCGAGCGCGCGATTGAACCGGTAGTTGGCGCCGCAGGCCACGACACAGGCGCGCGCATCCACCGTCGCGGCATCGCCGTCGCCACGCACCGTCACGCGATCCGCCGCGATCGAAATCGATCGGACGCGCGCCCCCGGCCGCAGCTCCGCGCCCGCCGCCCGGGTGCTGCTGGCAAGCGAGCGATCGAACGCACCACGATCGACGATCGCCGCCCGGACGTGGTCCGCATCCACGAACACGGACGAGCCGTCGGCCCCGACGAATCGCGCCGCGCGCGCGGTACTCAGAATGGTGTGCCTGGGGATATCGAGCTCCTCGAACGCATCGAGGCCGAGCAGGCCGGTGCAGTGGACGGGAGTGCCAATCTCGTCGTGCTCCTCGAGCACCACGACGTCATGGCCGGCGGCGGCGAGCGCGCGCGCCGCGATGAGCCCGGCAGGACCAGCGCCAATCACTGCGACGTCGCGCATGACTGACGTCCTCAGTACTTCCTGCCGCGCGCTTCCCATGTGCCAAGGAAACTAATCCAAAATGACAGGAGAATCAATCTGACGTCGAGCATCCACGAGCGCCGGCGCACGTATACCTTGTCGTAGCGAAACTTCTGCCGGCGCGGCACGTCGCGCGGCGCGTAGATCTGCGCGAGGCCAGTGAGCCCCGGGCGGACGGTGATGCGATGCTCGAATCCCGGAACGTCCTCGAGTCGTACCAGCCGGCCGCTACCCTCGGCTTCGATCTCGCCGGGCCGCAGCGCGCGCGGGCCGACGAAGCTCATATCGCCGCGAAGAATGTTCCAGAGCTGAGGGAGTTCATCCATCGCGGTCGCGCGAAGCAGGCGGCCGACACGGGTCACGCGCGGATCGCCGGCCGTCGCCTGGATCGCGCCGGAACGCGCTTCGGCATCGGGGTGCATCGAGCGGAACTTCAGCGCGCGGAACGTCCGCCCGAACTTGCCCGTTCGATCCTGCGCAAAGAACACGGGACCGCCGTCCTCCACTCTGATCGCGATCGCGATCACGAGCCAGACGGGCGCCGACAGCAACAACCCGGCCGCCGAGAGGAAGACGTCGAACGCGCGTTTAGCCACGGCCGCTCTCCGGGAGCAGGTCGCGATAGAACGCGCTCACCGCGTCGCGCATCTTGGTCATCGAGAATTCCGCCGCGACTCGTGCGCGCCCCGCCGCGCCCAGCCGCGCGCGCAGTCCGGAGTCCGCACCCAGCGTCGCGATGGCGTGGCACAGCGCTCCCGCGTCCCGCGGTGGAACGGTGATGCCGGTCTCGCCGTCCCGATTCACCCATGGCACGCCTGACTGAACGCGCGTGCTGATCACCGGCTTGCCGCACGCCATCGCCTCGAGCTGCACATAGCCAAACGCCTCGGCACGCGTGACCGACGGCAGCACGAACATGTCGCAGGCGTGATACAGCGCCGCCAGCTCCTCGTGCGCGACTTCGCCGGCGAACGTCACCCGGTCCTCGAGCTTCAACTCGCGCGCCAGCGCCTGCCATCGGTCGCGCGCCGGGCCGTGACCGACGAGCACGGCTGCGACATCGGTCGCGGCAAGCGCCCGAAGGAGAACGTCGACACCCTTGTACGCGACCATTCGGCCGGCAAAAAGCACGAGGGGCCGGTCTCCAGTCCGGGCGCGGATCGCGGCCGCGCGCGCGCGCAGGTCGGAAGTTTCCGCCCACCGTGACACGTCCAACCCGAACGGAATGACCGTGATTCGATCCCGGTGCGGCCGAAGCGCCGCGGCATGTTCCGCGAGCGCCGGAGACGACACGACGATGCGCCGCGCCGCGCGGTAGGCAGCGCGCGCGACCGGGTGGTAGAAGAGCGCGTACTGCAGCCGCGGGCGCACGACCTCGCTGTGAAACCAGATGGCGAGCGGGACCCTCGGTCGCGCCAGCGTGAACGACAGCAGTGCCCAGGGATTCGGCTCGTGCAGCACGATCGCGTCCGCCCGTGTGCGCCTGAGCGCCGCCGGAAATCCCGGTGCAATCGGCACCGACCCGGCAGCGCCGACTGTTCCGATGCGGGTAACCTCGATGCCGTCGACCAGCTCCGTAACCGTTCGCGGTCCCGAGTTGAAGACGAGCGCACGGTTGACGACGTCGCCGCCGTTGACATGACAAAGCGACTCGACGACGTGCTCCATCCCGCCGGCAACCGGAGGAAAGAACTTGCCGACGTGAAGGATGGTTTTCACGGTGTGGCCGCTGCCTGCCCGGGTGCGGCAATGCGTGCGTACAACGCGACGACGTCGGCCGCGTAGCGGCTCCAGCTGAACGACGCGGCGCGGGCAATCCCGGCGGCGCGCCGCGCCAGGAGCCGGCCGCGATCCTCGGCCAGCAGCCGCAGCACCGTTTCCGTCCACGCCCGAACGTCTTCCGGATCGCAATACGCCACCGCGTCCGCTCCGACTTCACGCAGCGGCTCGATGTCGCTCGCGATGATTGGCGTGCCGCACGCCAGTGCTTCGAGCAAGGGGAGTCCAAAGCCTTCGCGCTCGGACGGCAAGAGTACCAGCGCGCTGCGCCGATACACCGCCGCCAGCGTCGACCGATCGAGAAACGGCAGCACGACAATCGCGTCGTCGAGGCCGAGCTCGCGCACGAGGGTGCGCTGCGCCGCGGTGAACGGTCCCCCGACCCGCACCAGCCTGACGCCCGGCCGATACTGCCGGACCGCGGCGACGACATGCAGCAGCACGTCGATGCGTTTCCGCGCGATCGTGCTGCCGACATGCAGCAGGTCGACGTGTTCGCTCGCCGGGCCGAGCAGGCGGCCCGCCTCCGCATCTGCGGCCGGCTCTGGATGCGGCGTACAGGTCGGATGCGGTCCGTTGAGAACGACGCTCGTCCGCGACGGATCGACCTGAGCTTTTTCGACGAGCGCATCGCGCGTCGCTTCGGTATCGCAGGCGATGTGCGCCGCCTTGCGCAATCCCGTCAGGATGTGGCGGGTCATCGCGCGAAACGGCGCGGATCGCGGGTCGAGCTCCGGATCGAGCACCGATCTGAACGTGTCGAGGTCGTGGCACGTCACCAGCGTCCGGTCCGCCGGCAGCGCGTGGATCACCTGCGCATAGCTGTGATCGACGACGTGGAAGACGTCGAATGACGAAGCGAGTTTCCGCGCGGCACGCGGGTAATCCCACAGCCGGTTCGTAAACCGGTCGATCGTGAACGCCGCCGGGACCGAGCCGGCGAGCGGGATCGCGGTCGCGCGGGGGCGCATTCGAGGGCGGAACAGCGTGGCGTCGACGCGACCGGAATATGCCGTACGAAGCTGCTTCATCAGCATGTCGGCAATGAGGTCCATGCTGGGCCAGCGCTCCTCCAGCATGTCCGCGACGATCGCGATCTTCAATGGCGTCATCGCCGCGTGAGCTCGTCGAAGAATTCCAGATGTTGCCGCGCGACGATCGGCCACGCGAATTCGCGCCGCGCGCGCCGCAGCCCGCGATCGGCGAGCTCTCGCCGCCACGCGGGCTCCTGCAGCATTCTCGTGATTGTCTCCACCCACGCGCTCACATCGTCTTCGGGCAGCAGCACCCCCGCGTCTCCGATCACGTGCGGGATCTCGCCGCTGCGGCTTGCCGCCACGGGCACTCCGCACGCCATCGCTTCCGTCAGCATCCTGCCGAACTGTTCGCGCCATCTCAGCGTTGTCCGGCTGGGTGCGCACAGCACATCCATCGCGTTGTAGAACGCCGGCATCTCCGCGTGGGTCACGCCGCGGACAATGCTGACGCGACGCGGGAATGCCAATGACAGGCCCTGCACCTTGGCGAGGTCGGGCCCGCCGCCGACGAAGAGCGCCCGCCACGGCAGCCGGATTTCGTGAAGCGCCGCGATGAGAAGGTCGAGCCCCTTCTCCGGAACGAAGCGGCCCGCAAAGCCAATCACCAGCGTCGAGTCATCCCAGCCCCGCTCGCCGCGTACCCGAGCGCGGCTGTGCGCGTCGGGACAGAACGCGCGGGTATCCACGCCGGCCGGAATGACTCGAGACGGAATCCTCGAATAACCTGGCCGCTTGCTCTGCGTTTCGTGAACAGTGGTTCCGAACGCGATCCACCCACTGCTGCGCCGCAGGACGCGCTGCTCAATCCAGTTGAACGGCGGTGGATACGATTTGGCGAGATTCTGAAAGGTCGAGAACACGAACGTCGCGGCGCGCGGCGCCGCGGCGGCAATCTGCGCCGCGGCCATGACGTACGGTTCCTCCCAGCAGTGCACGATGTCCCACGGCTGCTTCATCAGCGGCGCGAGCCGGCCATAGATCATCAGGTGGGGTGATCGATCGAGATGGACGGGCAGTGGCACCGCCTGAGCTGCCTCCTCGGTCGATCGCTCGAACTGGATCGGACCCAGGTCACCTGCGTATCTCTGGGGTGCGGCGGCCGTCACGCTCCACCCATCGCCCCCGGCTCTCGCCATCTCGTCGGCCAGTCGACGATTCATCGCCACGACATACGAGTGGCCGATCGTCAGGAGGTGCTTCAAGTCAGGAGACAGGAGACAGGAGACAGAACACAGAAAACAGAACACAGAATGCGGGAGGCACATACGGGACGGCGTGACGCGAGAGACGTCTCCACTCCCGAATCGTGGCCCACGATACCGGCCGCCGCTGCCGTGGGACGTCGGCGAGCGCGCGCGTCAGTTCACGGGCGATCCAGCGTAGTCCGCCCGGCTCGCGATTCGGGCCAGCCATCCGCCGGTATCGCCACAGCCGAACGGGAAGGCTGACCGCCGCCAGAGCCCACGGCTCGTTGTACAGCGAACACAAACAGTCGTTCCGAATCACGAACCTGACGTATTGGCTCGCGCTGCGGCCAGCGGGATCCGGAACGTGTCCGATCACCGCGTCTGGCAGGTACACGACGCGGTGTCCAACATCGAGCGCGCGGACGCAGAAGTCCTTTTCCTCACCATAGAACACGAGGCTCTCGCGGTAGCCGCCCAGCGCCAGAAACGTCTCGCGGCGCAGCAGATGCGCGAAACCGATGAAGGCGGGGACGTAGACCGGCTCACGCGCGGCTGCCGGCTGCATGCGCTCCGGCCATCGGCTGCCATCCGCTTCGCCCTGTGCAAAGGCCACCGCGGCCACGCGTTCGTCGCCGGCGAGCAGCTGCATCGCGCGTTCGATCGGCGGCGCGCCGAAGATCACCGCGTCGTCGTCGAGCAGGAGCACGAACGGCGTGCGCGCTTCGTTCATCAACCGATTCCGGCCGGCGATGTAGCCAACCGCGCGATCGTCGCGAATCACGCGCACGTCCATGCCCGGAGGCGCGACGGACTGGACCAATTCCGTCACAGGCGTTTCACTCGCATCATCGAAGACGACCGCCTGCCGCGACAGCGATTGCAGCCGCGCCAGCGATCGGATGCAGCGTTCGAGCGCGGCGGGGCGGTTGCGCGTCGTGATGCCGATGGTCAGTTGCGTCATGCAGGTCGGGACCGCGCCGAATCGGCGAGGGCGGCGCGGTAGACGTCGAGGGTGCGGTCGGCAGTACGGCGCCAGGACATCGAGGCTACCGACGCTGCGGCATTGCCGCCGAGGCGTCTCCGTTCTGCCGGCGTGTCCATCAGGCGGCGGACGGCGGTCGCGAGCGCACCGGCATTGCGCGCGGGTACAACGACACCGTTTTCGCCGTCGCGGACGAGATCGGGGACGCAGCCAACGGGGGTGACCACCACCGGCAGCCCCTGGCTCATCGCTTCGAGCACGACCAGACCGAATCCCTCATAGGTCGACGGAAAGACGAGCACATCGTGACGGCGATATTCCTCGACCACACGGTCTTCCGGAACGCGTTCGACCACCGTCACGGATGATCGCAGCCGCTCCGGCAGGGACTGCATCACAGCCGAAGTGGACAGACCTGGTCCGAGGATGGTGAGCGGGACCGGCTTGCCTTCGGACATCAGACTATCGAACGCCTGCACCAGGTACGTGATCCCCTTGACGCGATCCCACGCCCCGCAGAAGAGTGCACCCGCGCCGCGCGGTGAGTCGTGCCGCGGACCCTGGAAGAACCGGTCGGAGACGCCATGTGCTACCACCGCAACACGTCGCTCCGGCTGCCAACCCTGCTCGACGACGAATCGGCGGTCGCCATCGTTCAGTACGATGAGCCGATCCGCGAGGCGCGCCGCGGCGGCAACCTGCGTCAGACGCGACGCGGGGTACCACAGGCGCCGAAGCCATGGTTTGTTGGCGAGTCCAGCCGCACTGTCGTCGATCATGCGGCGATAGTTCAGATGCTCGACGCCGTTCGAGCGGCAGACATAGGCGGCCGAGCGCCAGGCGCCAAGCTGTTTGCCCACTCCGAACCACAGACCCTCGGCGCTGGCGGCGTCGACGATGTCGTAGGGGACGCGACCCAGCGCTTTCCGGATCGCTCGCGCGGCGAGCAGCGGCGACACGAGCTGTCGCGTCTGACGTCCGGCCGGCGCATCGCCCAGATCGTGTGAGAACAGCGCGGCGCATTCATGGCCAGCGGCGATGAACTCTTCCCGCAGTTTGTGCGCGACTTTCCCCGATCCGAGGCGCGCGTCGTCCGCGTAATCGGCAACGAGCAGGATCCGGAGCATGCGGCCGTTCATGAAGGGCCGAGCAGCGCATCGACCGACCGCTCGATCGCGAAGCGCTCGTCGTACACGCGGCGGCCGGCGTCGGCGAGCGTGGCGCGCTCGCTCGAGCTCTCCAGAAGCGCGACGACTCTTTCTGCTATCGCTCGTCCGTCGCGGGCGAGCGCCACCGCGCCCGTCTCGCTCCAGACGGCTTCCGTGAGCGCGCCCGCGGTGGACACCGTCGCGACGCCGTTCGTCAGTGGTGCCATCGCCGACGTGCGGCGCGTGGTGATGCCATCCGGGTAGGGCTGCACCATGACGTCGCATGCACGGATCGCGGCCGCCACCTCTATCGACGGCAACACGCCGGTGTCATGAATGCGCGCGGACAGCTTGCCATGGCGCTCGCGCATCGCCGCGGCAAAACGATCGCTGCCCCGGCCGATGAAGACGAAGTGCGCAGACCGACGCGCACCGAGGAGCAGCGGCACCACCGTCTCGAGCTCGCGTGCGATGTGATCGCCGTAGGTGCCGAAGTGGCCAACCACCTCCGCTTCCCCGTTGGCCGCGACATGCGTACGACGACGGGCCGCGGCGTCCGAATCGCACGAGCGCGGAATCGTCGAGGGAACAGGCAGCACGATCGGTCGCCGCGATGTCCTGAGGTAGCGCCGCCACGTCTCCGTTGAAAAATAGATCGTGCGGGCGGCGTGGAGAAGCTCGGCAGCCATCAGACGCTGCGCCACCGCACGGAGGTTGCCGATGGGACTCCACGAGAAATAGAAATATGGTTCGTGAAACATCACCCGCACGTCATGACGGATGGCGGCGGTGCGGAGCCAGCGACAGAACCGGAGGTTCATTCCGCCGGCGCCGAGCACACTGGGCACGTATTGCAGGAGCACGATGCCCGGAAGCGCTTCCCAAGCGGACTGCAGCACCTCGCGTGACCGCGCGCGAAACCTGTCCGGCAACGCGTGCAGGTGAATCGGTCCCTGTCCTGCACTCGAGGCAACGGCGGGACACCACACGTGGACGCTGTGGCCGCGGCGCGCGAGCTCACCGGCAAGCGTACGCGTGTAGTCGCCGACGCCGCCGCTCGACGGCGGATACTCGCCCGTGAGCAGGTGCCACGTCCTCACGCGATGGCGGCGCGAGCAGTCGATGCTCGCGCGAACACGTGTTCGAGCAGGCGCAGATGGGCATCAAGTGACATCGTTCGCGCAACCCTGAGTGCACCGCCGCCGAGCCGCATTATCTCGTCCGGACGCGAGCAAAGGTCGCCGATGGCGCGGCCGAGCGCTACCGCGTCATGATCGCGAACGAGCCGACCGCTCTCGTTATCACGGAGCCATTCCTGGATCCCGCCGACGTCGAATGCCACGGACGGAACGCCATGCGCTGCCGCCTCCAGCCCGACGAGGCCGAAAGGCTCAGGCCAGAGGCTCGGCACGGCCACGACGGTGGCCGCGCGGAACGCCGCGGCTCGCGCCCGTCCGGTTATCCAGCCGGGAAAGGAGGCATCGAGTCGAAGCTCGCGTGCGAGTTCCTCCAACCGCAGCCGCTCGGGGCCTTCACCGGCAAAGACGACTGGAAGCGGGATGCCGGACAGGCGAATCGCTTCGGCAACCGCGCGAGCGAGAACGGCGCCACCCTTGATCCTCGTCATGCGCCCCATGAACAGGACGGACGGCACCTCAGGCAGCGGCCGCATTTGGATCGCGTCGCCGCTGGTCGGAAACAACGGCGCAACCGTGAGGCGATCTGGAGGGACGCCGTGCCGCCGGTATTCCGCACCCATGTGAGCGCTGGCGACGACAACCGCGGAGTACGCGTCGAACAGCGCGCGCTGGCGGGATGCCCACGCGTACTGCGCGAAAATGCCTAAGGGGCGCAGTTGCCCGCAGCGACGCGGGAAATACAGCGCGAGGCACGGGCGCCCGAACTCGCGTGAACAGCTGACCAGCGTCGGAAAGGTGTGCGCCTTCTGGCCGCTGATGCACGTGCCGAAGTAACCGTGCAGCATCTTGACGACGGGCCATTCGGCCGCGAGCTGCTCGTCGACCTCGAGGGCGCGCATGTTGTGCGAGAAGCACAGATCCGGGTGCCATTCGCGTACTCTCTTCAGCGCTCCCTCGACACCATCGTCGGCGACGCTGGCGGAGGGAAACCGCGGATCGAGCAGCCGCGTGGGGCCCGGTTCCAATCGCGAGTTGAGATGGAGAAACGCCACATGATGCCCTCGCTCCGCGAGCGCCGGCATTACCGCGGCGAGATAGCTTTCGACGCCGCCTCCCCCCGCCGCCGCTTCGTGAACGATCAGGACGCGCATCGCCGCAGCCGCAGGCACACGCCTTCGAGTCCCCAGACATCGGAGCCACCGTCAAGCCGTTCAGCGACGAGCTGCTGCCGTGCGAGCTCCTGCTCTATCTGCTCGCGCGACGAACCGAACGATGGCCACACACGTGGATGCATCTCGACGTACACGTGCAGAGCGTCGCCGCGCGCCGCGATCGTCTGCCGCGCTCCCTTCAGAACGTCGAGCTCCGCTCCTTCGACGTCAATCTTGATCAGCGCCGGACCGAGATGGTGCGTGCGACAGAACTCATCGATGCTCGTGGTGCGCACCTCGATCCGATCGCCGGCGTCGGGGACATCGGCAGTGACGATGTGATTGTCGCCGTGGGGACCCGAGGCCCGAAATCGAACGGCGCCGCGTGCCGCGCTGATCGCGTCCGCCGAGATCGTGACGCGGTCTTCACAGCCATTGAGCCGCACGTGGCGTTCGAGGCCGCGGCGTGCTTCCGGTGCCGGCTCGAACGCGTAGACGTGGCCAGCCGGGCCGACCCACTGCGCAAACAGCAATGCATACGCGCCAAGGTTTGCTCCGATATCCAACGCGACGTCGCCCGGCGAGATGTCCGCCTTGAACGCGCGATATTCCTCCGGATTCCACGTGACCTGGCGAAACGCCGCGGCGAGGCGCACGGATTCGCCGCCCGGCAATCGCGACACCAGATGGTCGCCGGGCAACCGGTCGAGCAGGCTCTCGTACGCTCGTTTCAGCGGCGCTCGGAGCGGCGATCCGGCGAATGGAGCCCGCAGCGCCGTTGCGGCGCGCTCGATCCACGCGGGCCTGCGGTATGTGTCGCCCTTTCCGAGATCCATGATCACAACGGAGGCTGCTCGAGTCCCGCCAGCGGGACCAGCCCCTCGAGGCGCACCCGGGCGAGACGTGAACGAATCATCGCCGCGACGGGGGGATAGCCCAGCACCAGGCGGCGGACCGTCCACACGTAGACGACCGCGACGCATCCGCCGAGCGGAATCGAGAGCGTCTTCGGGATCGGAATCAACAGCGGCCCGGCGATCGCGCACAGGACGACCATGGGAATCGAGCGCACGAGCCACGGGCGGAGCACATCGCGGGCAAACGCGGACGCGGTCAGCCCGGTGCGCTCGGTCAGTGCGGGCATCAGCGACGGAATCAGGATGCAGAGTTGCGCGGCGAGCGCGGCGATGGGAACGCCGATGACCCCGAAACGCCGCGCCAGCATCACCGCGGCGGCCACCTGAGTCGCGCCGGAGATCAGCGTCGCAATCCCGACGTGCATGCGGCGGCCGAGGACGGACGCAATCGTCGCCGTCCCATGCGTGACCGTGGAAACGACAATCAGCGTCGCCAGCACGGCATTCATGAGCGCGCCGCCAAACAGGTGATCGCCGACCCAGCCGCGCACGAATGCCCCGTTCACCGCCAGCACGACGCACGTCCCCGCGGTTGCCAGCGCCAGGTAGACACGGAACACCGCGGCAACGGCCTCGCGCAGACGCTCCGGCCGCCGTTCGCCCGAGAGCTGCGCCAGGCCGACGAGGCTGCTGTCGCCGGGCACCCAGGACATCTGCGTCAGCATCTGCCCGAGCTTCGCGGTCATCGCGAGGACAGTGATCCAGATCGGATTTCCAATCGAGGCGAGCACGATGGCATCGGTGGCGGCGGAGAGGCGCCAGCCCCACGCGCCGAGCCAGCCGCCGAAGCCTTCGCGAAACAGCTTGCCGACCTCGTCGAACGAGGGTCTGGGCCAGTGATGCAGAAGATCGGGCGCAATCGCCCGGACGCGGAGGAACGCCACGACGACGGTCAGTATGGGCGGCAACGTCGCCCCGGCGGCGAGCGCATACAGCGTGTAGCCCTTGGCGAGAAGGACAACCGTGATCAACAGATCCACCGCCCAGTTGACCGTGGTCACGGTGCCGTAGAAGCGGACGTCCTGCAGTCCCTGCAGCACGCTGCCGAATACGCGGAACGGCATCACCATGACCGTCACGGTTGCGATGAGCACGAGCGGGCCGGCGATCGCGATGCGGTCGGACGCGTCCAGTTTCACCTGCGCGACGCGCCAGAGCACGGCGACGAGGATGGCGTAGAGCGCGGCGACCACGACCGCGGAGCACATCCCGGTGCTGATCAGGCGCCGGATCTCGACGCGATCGCGCCGCCCGTCGGCTTCCGCGATCAGCCATGGGACGACGCCCATCACGCCGAAGTCGGCCATCGCCGCGTACGCGAGCACCTCGCCAGAGGCGAGCCAATACCCGTACAGCCGTTCGCCCACGTGGTGCAGCACGAACGGCACCATCGCGATGCCGACGACGATCGACAACCCGAACTGCAGGTAGGCGAAGACGGCAGCGATGCCTGCGCGGTGGGTGCGGCTCACCCGCGCGCTCCTGCCAGCCGGCGGAGACCGAACCGACCCATCTCGAGGAACGTCGAGGTCCAGCCTGCGCTGGTCGGACGGCGGGGCCAGCTGCGTCGCGCACGCGGATGGTCGGCGGCGATCGCGTCGTCCCAGCGGGCGTGAAAGAGCCGGCCGTTCTCGAGCACTCGTGCGAGATACGGCGCGGAGGGAGCCCGGGAGATGGTCGTGCTTCCGAGATGGTCGTATGCACCCAGCCGCTCGTATCCGCACGTCGCGATGCGCCACCCGGCCTTCCGGATCCGGAACGCCAGATCCGCTTCGTCCCACTCGGTCGGCCTGAATGCTTCGTCGAGATGACCGACGCGGTCGATGCACGCGCGGCGCACGACCCAGGGACGGATGACGGCATCGACCTCCTGCAGTCGAAACCAGTTCCACGGTGCCCTGCCAATCGTGCTCTGCAGGCGACGCCAGTCGATCAAGTGCTCCCATCGATCGATCGGCTCGTCCAGCGGCAGACAATTCAATCCGCGGCTCAGGCTGATCATTCCGATATCCGGATAGGTGTCGAACGTTCGCAGGAGCTCGGGCACCAGCCAGTCGGCGCGCAGGAACATGTCGTCCTGCCACGCGCCCATGAACTCGCCGCGTGCGGCCGCGAACCCCGCGTTGGTGCAGCGCAGCTCGTGCGCATCGTTCTGGTGAATCCAGCGCAGCTGGCGCGCGCCCCAGTCAGTCGCGGCGATCTCTTCGAGATACGCCGCCGTCTGGTCGCGGCATCCGTCCTCAATCACGACGAGCTCGACAGTGGCACCACCGAGCTCACGCCAGCGCTCAACACATCGTCGCAGCACTTCGAGGTTGTTGAACGTCGGGATGACGATCGACAGCCGCGGCGAATTATGCGCGGCGGGCATATGCCTGCAGGTTGAGCGCGAGCGGACTATGCACGGCTGCGGGAATGGCACTCGCGGCAAGATGAAGCGCGCGACGCGAGGCGCGCGACACGAGTGCCACCCCTCGGCCCTCTGGAAGCTCCGGAGCGCCGGGCTCGATCGTAATCGAGGAGAACCCGGCGCGCTCGAGCGCAAGCCGCAGCGACCCGGCGGAGAAATGGCTCACGTGGACGAGGTTGTCGGCGACGGTAGGGCGATAGCCACGCTGCAAGCGGCCGCGCCAGCCTTCCTTGAACAACTGGCTGGGACCGGACGGAACCTTGACGGCGATCCAGCCGCCCGGCGCGAGCAGTCCGCCTGCGCGGGCGAGGATCGGAACCGGGTGCGGAATGTGTTCGAGCACGTCGGTGATGGTCACCGCGTCGTACGAGTCGTGCTCGACCTCGATCTCGTGCACATTCAGCTGACGAATGCGTGCGCCGGTGCGTTTCGCCGCATAGGCGGCGGTCTTCGGATTCAGCTCCAGCCCCTCGGCGGCCCATCCCGCCCGGCGCGCGACCGAGATGAAGCGTCCTGCGTGCGCCCCGACGTCGAGGAGCCGGCGGCGCGAGTTATCGAGGCGGCGCGAGAGCGCGGCGAGAATGCGCCGGAAGATATAGTCCTTGTAGCTCGCTTCGAACTCGCGCGAGACCCAGTCGTCGGACCAGCGCTGGTCGTACATCCGATCGAAATAGCGCGAAAGCGACGGCAGCGCTTCCGGCTGGGCAAAGCCACAGCGGCGGCAGCGGTGCAGCGCCAGATGCCTGCCGCTGTACGCCGCCAGCTCCGGATCCTGCGTGCGGTACTCCGACAGCTCGAAGATCAGATCGTGGACGCGAAAAAGCTCGGTGCTGCCGCAGATCCAGCACACCGGCTGCGGAGTGAAGCGCGCCGCGGTCGTCACCCCGCAACCGCCCGTTCGATTTCGACTGACATGTCGCGCCACGTGCGGGAGCGCAGGCGATCGGAGAACCCTCGGACGCGGGCGGCGGCCGCGTCCACGTCCCATCGCCAGCGGTGGATGCGGTCGGCGATTTCGGTGGAGTCTTCGACGTCACGGATCAACAAATCGGACAGCTCCTCGGGGTAGAGTTCCGCAACTCCTGCCGACGCGGTGACCATTGCCGGCAGCCCACGGCAAATCGCTTCGTGCACGCCCAAACCGTACGCTTCGTACCGCGCCGGGTGGACGAGCAGATCCGAGGCGGCGAGGACGCGCGCGACATCGTCGCGAAAACCAAGGAAGCGGATGCGGGAGCCCAGCGCCGCATCGCGGGCCCGGCGTTGCCATCGCGCCAGCTCGCTGCCATGCCCGGCGACGGCCAGGTCGGCGTCCCACGATCCATCACCACACAATTGACGCCACGCGTCGAACAGGCGATCGAACCCCTTGCGGCGATCGCCGAGCGCGCCGATGAACAGCACCACCGGTCGATCGGTCGGCCAGCCGAGCGCCGCGCGCGCCGCGGTACGCTCGGCTGCGGTCACCAACGAAAACGCCGCCGGATCCGATCCGTAGTAGACGACCCGGATACGTTCCGCCGGCACGTTCATCCGTCGTACATCGTCAGCCGTGCGCCGGCTGTTGCAAACCACGATGCGCGCGCGGTGCACGGCCCACACTTCGCGGGCAACATAGACGCCATGCGCGGCCTGCCCTCGAATGCGCGCCGTGATGCGGTCGTATGCCGGATCGTACGCGCCGTGAACGTAATGCACCCAACTCACGTCGCCCGTGTGCGGCGCGTTGCCACCATTTGCGATCACCCGCCCGGCAAAGCCGCGTGCCCGCCGGTGCGCTTCAGCGGCGAGCAGCGGTGCGCCGAGGAGATGGGAACCGAGAGGCCGCAGGACATGATGGACGGTGACGTTGTTCGACTGCAGAAGATCGGGCCAGACCTGGTGCGCCACGAGATGAACGTGATTCCGATTATCGGCCGCGAGATGCCGCGCCAGGGCGTGATTGGCGCGATCCATTCCGCCGAGCGGCACGAAGTCACCAGCGATCAACAGCCAGGAGGTCATGCATCCTGGAGCCGGTAATTGCACGCCACGCCGTGCAACGCACCGGCCAGAAACCAGTACTGGATGCCGATTTGCGTCACGAATGGGGTGAAGCTGAACACCATCGCCGTCGTGCCCAGGCTCGCGGCAAGGACGACGGCAGCGCACGCGGCCACGCGCGGATAGTGCGTGGCGCGCGCCAGCCGGAACTGCGAAATCGCGGCCACGGTAACCGCGCCGCCGTAGAGAAACAGCATCGGCACACCGCCGTCGATCATCCAGCCGGCGATTTGGATTTCCGCCCACAAGTTGACGTCGACTGGATTGCCGAAATACGCGCCCGCCATGCCCCAACGCCCGAGTCCTGCGCCCAACGGGTATGCGTAGAGCATCTCGGAGAAGGTGTTGTTCAACTGCACCCCGCGCGCGCGGTAGTAGACCTCGAACGGATCGCCGGCAAAGAGGGTGAGGAACCGCGACGTGATGCTCTCGCCCCCGAGTGCGATGGCGACCACGAAGCTGATGGCCACGAGGCTGACCGCGAAGATCGCGAACGTCGTGGCTTTGGCGACGCGCTTCTGCGCCATCAGCACGCCGGCATAGACCAGAAACATGACGACGGCTACCACCAGGCTGATGCGGACCTGACTCAGGTAGATGGCCGCGAACCCCGCAGCGGACAACGCGAACGCGCCGATCCGCTGCCACATGGGGATCGCGCTCAGCCCGAAAATCGCACCCAGCAGCGCGGCGTACATGCCGGGGCCAGCGACCGCACCTGGTGTATCGAAGAGCCCTGGCGGCCGCATCAGCAGCTGCCCGCCCGGGCCGCGAAACGTCACCGCGCCAAGACCGACGCTGGAAATAACGCGTGACAGCTCCGCGGGCATGAACCGCGCCGGGTCGTATACCTGGAGCACGCCGACGATCGAGTTGACGCCGCTGCAAATCAGGAGCAACGCGAGCAGCCGCGCCAGCTGCTCCGGCGTCCGCACCATCGCGGGCGCCCAGAAGAGCGGCGACATCACCGCGAAGTAGACCATCATGTGCGCCAGACCGCCCATCAGCGAGCTCGTGTAAGGGTTGAAGAGCATCACCGCGAGCAGCCCCATGACGCCCGCGACCCACGAATACGCTCGATGCGTCGGCGGGCGGACGTTCGACTGCACTTGCCACCACACAAACGCCGCCAGGCTGACGGCAAAGGCCGCGAACCTGATGGGCAGCCGGATGCCCTGCGTGCCCGGCAGATAGAGCAGTGCCGGCAATGCCGTCTGACTGATGACGAAAAACTCAGGGAAGCCCCACGGGACTCTCTCTGCCCGTGCGGCCACCGGCACGGTGGCGGCGGCGTGACCGGGCATGCCCCACGCGATGCTGCGGTTCATTGGTGTGCCAGCGCTCCCTGACGCGCGGCTTCATATACGGCCGCGAACTCGTCGCCCAGACGGCGCGCGTCGAACCGCTCGACGGCTGTTCGGCGAGCCGCTGTTCCGAGCAGCGCGCGCCGGGACCGATCAGCGGCGAGGGCATCGATCGCACGGGCGAGGGTGTCGGCATCGCCTGGCACGTGCGTCAGCACATCATGCCCATCTCGTACCAGCTCCGCCGACCCGCCCGCTGCGCTGGTCACGACTGCGCGTCCACACGCCATCGCTTCGGCGATCACGAGACCGAACGGCTCGGGCGTGGTGCTCGCGTGCACCACGATGTCCAGCGCCCGCATCGCCTGCTCGGACGCCGCGATGAAGCCGGTGAACCCGATCCGATCGCCGACGCCACAGCTCGTCGCGAGCGCCCGCAGTTCGGGCAGCGAGTATTGGCTGCGGTCCGTGTCATACAAAGCGCCGCCGATGACGTACGCGCGGAGATCTCTTTCCCGCGGAATCCGTGCAAGGGCTCGAAGAAACACGTCGTGCCCCTTCCACCTGCTGTAGGTGGCCACCAGCCCGACGCGAACGGGTGTGGACACAGGAGGTCGAAGACCGGCGAGCGCGTCCAGGTCGGCGGCCGGACCGTTCGGGGTGAAGCGCTCGAGATCGACAGCGTTGTAAATGGCCCTGATGTCAGGACCCGGTCCAACGATGGTGCGCACGTCGCCGGCGACGCTGTGTGAGTTGGTGACAATCGTCGCGCAGCGACCCGCATACCGCCGGACGAGCGACCGCGTCACCGGGCGGGTTGCCACGTATTCATGCATGTGCCAGACCAGCGCGCGTGCGGCATCGTGCGTCCGTGCGGAGACGACGTGCGCCTTGAAGCCATTGGCATGGACGATATCCGGCGCGATCACATCGAGCGCGTGACGCATCTCCCGTTCGTACGACGGGAGAGCGAGGGCGGCGCGGACGAGCCTGGCGCCGGCCTTTCCTGGACCGCCGCTGCGCAACCCCCATTCCCCCAGGCGCGCCAGCGATGCCGGCATCGGCAGTACGGTCGTTTTCATCCCTGTCGCGCGCGCCAAAGATGCGAGCGGTCCGTCACCGGGAAGGATCAAATGCTGCTCCCAGGACGGGCGGGTCCGCTTGAGCTGCACCGCGATCTGCAGCAGCATGGCCTCCGAGCCTCCGAGCTGATCCGACACGCTGAGGAATGCGATGCGCATCAGGAAAGATCGGGCGCCCCGGGTGCGCACGCGAGCAGGTGGGGCCATTCGTGAGCAAATGACCCGGGGACATAGGGCTGCAGTAGATCGCGCACGCCGAGGTGCGTGCGCGCCGCACGACGATGGAGCTGGGGGCTGTGACGGATCGTCCAGAGGCGGTAGCCCGCGTCGATTAGGGGCCGCAGCACGTCCTCTTCGTTATGACCACGCGCTGCCAGCAGCGCTGGATGACATTCGAGCATGACGTAGGGGTAGCGGTCCGCGTGCAGACCACGCCGCATACCGGCGAGCACCGCCAGTTCGCCCCCCTCGACGTCAATCTTCGTCAGCCGCACCCGGGCGATCTCCGACTCGTCCAGCACGTCGTCGAGCGCCGCCGTCTCAACGTGAAAGTCGGCCTTCTCACCCGATACGGCGGCGCGCGACAGGCCCCAGTTGTCGCCTCCCGCGACGAAGGCGGTAAACGGGAGTGAGGTTCGCCGGTCGGCGATTGCGACGCGGCGCACGTCGACGAAGTCGAGCCCGTTCAGGCTGAGATTGTGGCGCAGCAAGTCGAACAGTCGCGGCTCCGGCTCGAATGCGAGGACTCGTCCCGTCGGTCCCACTCGTCGCGACGCGGCGAGCGTGAAGTATCCCCAGTTGGCGCCGACGTCGGCGAATACGTCGCCGGCCCGGAGCAGGCGAGACGCGACCTGGGTTTCCTGCGGCTCGTAAACGCCGGTGTAGCAGACTTCACGCGCCACCGAATCCCGCGGGTCACACTGGAACGCCAGTCCGCCGAGTTCGGACGACAGATGCGCAACGAAGGGAGCCAGCGCGACGCGGCGCGATTCGTGGATCAGCCGGTATCGCCCGACCGGCATCCAGCGAAGGAGATGCGAGAACACCCGCACCGCCACGGGTGCGGGGCGGGACACCAGAGACGAGTCCCTAATCCCTGATCGTGAATCCCTCATCGCGAATCCCTAATCCCGAATCGCTGGATCCTTGAATCTTCAATCCTTGAATCTTCGCATCCCGGATCCCGCATCCCGCATCCCGCATCATTGAATCCGCCCGCATGATCAGCCACGCCGCCGTCCGACGAGCAGCAGATTGTCCGACAGCGCACGGGGAAAGACGCGCGACAGCACCGCCGGGTAATGGGCTGCGGTCATCGGGATGCGCCCCGAGCACGTGTAACTCACCTCGACGTCCGCCAGCCCGCATTCGGAGGCGATTCGCCGGAGATCAATCTCGAGGAGCGCAGTACGGTGCGCCGGATACGAGGTGTCCTGGAACGCCGAGAACCGCTGCTTCACCACGAGCGTAAGGATGCTCAGAGCGCTGAGCTGGTTCGGCGTCGTGATGACGATCCAGCCGCCAGGCCGGACGATGCGATGCAGCTCGCGACAGAACGCGCGCGGGTTTTCCAGGTGCTCAATCGTTTCGACTGCCGCCGCAACGTCGACGAACGCGTCTGGGAGCGGAAGCGGAACGCGATCGAGGTCCGCCTGCTGGAACTCGATGTCCGCCGGGAGTCCTGCGTAGTGGACGGCGTCGATCCCGATGCACCGGGAGAACAGCGGCTGGAGCTCGCGCCACAGCTGTCCTGCGCCACAGCCGACGTCGGCGAGGACTCCCGACACGCCGCGTCGGCGCATCACAGCGGCCACCCTGCGATAAATGCGCTGCTCGCTCGAGCCGAGGCTTTGCCGCGCTCGCACGTCCAGCGCTGCTGCGCTGACATCGATCACGCAACGCCTTTCACGGCAATCGCACGAGACAACACCTCGGCGAGCATCGCCAGCTGACGCGCGGGGTCGCAGATTTGGGCCGCGCGCGACGGCCCTGCCGCGCCAAGGCGCATGCGGAGCTCCGGATGCTGAATGACACTCGCCAGTGCGCCCCGCAATGCGGCTGGATTACCGGCGGGCACGAGGATTCCGCATTTCTCCGTCACGATCTCCAGCGCGCCGCCAACCGCCGTGGTCACCACGGGCAACCCTGCGTAAAGAGCTTCCACATACGTGAGCCCGAACGGCTCCGCGACTGAGTTCGGCTGGCAGTGCACGTCGGCCGCGCGCATCAGCGCCGGGACGTCGCGGCGCTCGCCGAGGAAGCGTGTTCGTTCCGCAATTCCGCTTCGTTCGACCAGCGCTCGCAGCTCTCGCTCGTACTCCGCTTCGTCGCCGCGCTGAGGACGGCCGGCCACCCAGAGGCGCCACGGCTGCTCGAGTCGTGACAACGCCGCGATCAGTTCGCGGTGCCCCTTCCATCGCTCGAAGCGGCTCGCGATGAGTACGACGGGGATCGAACCATCGGCGTCGAGGGTCGCGCGAATCTCCTCCCGGGATGCGCTGTGGACGGCAGCCGCGGGGACCGGTGCGTAAACGACCGGATGCGGAATCCGAGGATAGACGGCCTCGACGGTCTCGTCCGTGTAATGGCTGTTGACGATCAGCAGGTCCGGCGGCGTCAGGCCTGCCCACCGTTCCGCCCATGTGCGGCCTGTCAGGCGATCGTGGATCCAGGTCGCGACGGGCACTCCAACAGCGCGGGCCACCGGAGCCGCAAGTCCCGCCATCCAGGACGAATGGCAGATGACGGCATCCGGCTTCGATGCCTCGAGCAGGCGACGCAATTCGCGGCGCGCCCGAATGACGGTATGCGGCCGGCTCATCCGGGCCGCACCGATTCTCTCGCATACGGCGCCGGATGCCTCTATCTCTTCCGAGAGGCGTCCCTCGAAACAGACGGCGAAGGATGGCGCCATCGACGTGCACAACGCGCGCGAGAGCGCGCACTCGGACACAATCCGCTCGACCCCGCCGTACATGTTGCCGGCGCAGAGGTGCAGGACGTCGAGATCCGAAGTGTGTCCCATCAGAAGATGCGGCGGTGCACGACGATCGTGTCCCCGGCCAGGATCAGCGTCGCGTCGTCCGCCTTGATCTCGACCTGCCTTCCGTTGACGACGCGCTGGATGCGGATTTTCCGCCGGTTCGCGCGATCGGTGGGGCCGCCGGCGACGCCGAGCGCCTTCATGACGGTAAGGTCGGGCGGGAGGGGATAGAAACCCGGTGAGCGCACCTCTCCGCCGATGAAGAATTTGTCGGCGCTCGGCACGAAGACGGTGTCTCCCGCGCGAAGACGGATTCGGCTTGCGCGGCCGTTCTCGATCTCGGAGCGCGGCACGCGGACCTGATCTTCCGGACGCACGGCGCCACCGGCGGCGCCTTCGGACGCATGGGTGATCAGCACGTACGAACCGGACTCCGGCGTCGGATACCCTGCCACGGCCAGGGCGCGCGTGAGCGTCGGATCCCCTTGCAAATCGACTTCGCCGGGTGCCCGCACGGATCCCTGCACCATCACGCGCTGGCTCCGGAACTCCTTCACGAGCACGCTGATGTTTGGATTGAGGAAGATCCCGCCGATCACCTTCCCTGTGGCATCCCGCTTCGGTCCGTATCGGACCCGCAGCTCTTCCTCGATCTGGCGCGGCGTCCTGCCTGCCACCTTGATTCGCCCCAGCAGCGGGCAATCGATCGTGCCGTCGCTGTCCACGATCAGCGCCGGCCGCGACATGGCGTCGTCGTTGAACACGGTCAGCGCCAGGACGTCCAGCGGCCCGACGACATAGGCTTCGGCGGCAGTCGACCCGACGGGCGCCGGCTGCTGGACCGCCACCGCCTGCCCCCCTGCGTACAACAGCGCAAGCAACAAGGTCTTCATCGGCTGAGTGCTCCCCAGTTCAACAACGCGACGATCCGGTGATTTCGAAATTCGCGAAACGCGTCGCGGTTCGACGATCGATGCGAGAACTCGGCGTCCACGACAATGCGCGCGCGCGAGCTGAGCCGGTAGCCGATGCCGCCGCCATACAGAACCAGAAGATCTGAGTCTGTCGTCGTGCCGACGCTGTCGGGTCGGGCCACGCCGCCAAGTGACCGGTACGACATCGACTCCCGGCCCGCCGTCACGCGCACGTCCAGCGGACCGTAGGTCTGCGCGGAAAAGGTCGCGCGCACGCCGCCGACGATGTAGTACGGCAGCGAGCGTTCGTAGGAGTAGCGAACATCACGGGTGAACGTCGTGTCGACCTTGTATTGGTCATAGAAGAGGATGCCGACGGTGCCGGTCGACACGAAGCCCGAGAAATCGGGCAGCGAGGGATCGAGGCCATTGAACCGGCGATAGCCGAACGATGCGCTGCCGGTGATGAGGCCGAGCGGACTGAAGGTAAACGTCGGCGCGATGCGAAAACTGTCCGCGTCGCGCTCGGGCGCGTGGTCGAATCGCTGCTGGTCCTTCGTCCCGACGATGCTGAACGTGGTCAACGGCGTCAGTTCGACGTTGAACGAGGTCTCGACCGCGTCCAGGCTGGTGTCGAGCGAACGCGCGAGGTCCTCGCCACGGAACTGCGCTCCCTCCTCATAAGTTTCAGCCGTGTGCCGGCGCAGGATCCCCACCGACGTGCGCGAGGCAATCTTCACCGTCGTGCCCGCCGTGTACGACCGCATGTTGTGGCGCGCGCGTGCGTCGATCTCCGAGTTGGGACGCGCGCTCGTTTGCGCGGCGGAGAATGAGGCGAACGGCTTGAGCCAGCTGAGTTCGACGTCGGCGCGAGCCCCGACCACGCTGTTCCGGCTGCGCTCGGTCGTGTACTTGTGGAAGTACACGAAATCCGTGCCGCTGTTGTAGGTCAGCTTCAGCCGCCCCGGGTGAGTGGAAATCTCGAGGTCCGGCGAAGCGGTCGCCGTGAAGTCGCTTTTCGGGTTCGTGTGCTCGTTGAACACATTGTTGTCGATGCCCACGTCCTTGAATATCAGGCGTGGACGGAATTCGAAGGGCCCGAGCTCGAGGCTTGGACGCTCGGGGTCGGACTGCGCGGACGCAGCGCGCGGCGCGAGCGCGCCGACCACGGCCATTGCACACACCACGCGGCACACTACACCGGGAAGATTCATGACACCTCCGCGCGCGGAACTCTGACAATGCCAAGCTGGCGCGTCTTGCGATACAGGTTCGCGCGCTCGATTCCCAGCGCGCGGGCGGCCTCGCTCATTCGCCACTGATGCCGTTCCAGGACCGCCGCGATGTAATCGCGCTCGAAGCGCCGGCGGGCAT
>JBKPLP010000077.1:0-17352 GCA_046731735.1 Acidobacteriota bacterium | reverse complement strand
CGTCAGCAGCCGCACGGGCTTCGTCGGCGCGGCGTCCGGCCGCGTCCGCGCGCTGGCCCGCAGCCACCGCTTTCTGATCGACCTCGCCAATGCGTCCTTCATTGGCGCGCGTACGCTCCTGGTTCTCTTCAACCGACTTTGAGAGCGTTTCCACCTTCGAATTCACTTCCCCGACCTGAGTCCTCACCATCTTCTTCGTCGCACAGGCGGTGGTGCCGCCGAGCGCGAGCGCAAGAACCGGTGCTGCCAGCACGAGCTTCTTCATCTTTGCCTCCGAGCGTTAACGACCGATTAAGGGGGCAGACCGTTCTGTCCCCGAAGCACTTTCCGACGTTCCGTCGTTCAAACCGTTACTTCCCGCAGCGTAGCCAGAGCGGGCGCGGACGGTGAGGCCGCGATCGCGTGCGCGAACTTCTACGGGCTTCCATCCCGCACCTTGGGAAGCCTCGAATGCGAGCAGATACTGGTGGCGCAGCTCGTCGACGATCTGACGCGCGGCGACGCTCGCGTGCGCCGGCGCGCTCGCGGTGAACATCTCGCCTCCGGTCCAGCGGGCGAGGTTCGGCAGCGGTCCCGCGACGTCGTCGTGCGCGGTACCGCCCGCGCGCGGATCGTCGATCGTGGCCATCACGGCGATCACGTAAACAGGGATGTCGATGCTGCTTGCCATCGTCGTCACCTGCTCCGACGTGAGGCGGCTGCGCGTGTCGATGCCATCGGTAAGGAGCACGACGGCGCTGCGCTGCGGAACGCGGGCTCGGCCCGAGCCCTGCGCGGCAACCGTCTTCGCCGTTTCCGCTACCGCGTCGTAGATCGACGTCTGACCGAACGGCTGATTGAGGTGGTCCAGAGCCGCGATGAGCGACTGCACGTCCGACGTGAACGTGGTCACGCGATCGAGGCCGGTGTCGAAGCTGAAGAGCGCGGCTTCGTCGCCCGGCTTGAGCGCGCTCAGAAGCACGCGCGCCGTCTGCACCGCGTCGACCGCCTTGGTCCCGACCCGCATGCTGCCGCTGATATCGAAGAGGAGCGCGAGCTTGACGGGGCCGTCGCTCTGCGCGTGGAAATCGAGAATCGGCCGCGTCTGGCCGCTTTCTGCGACGATAAAGTCCTTCTGCTTGAGATTTCCGACGAACCGGCCTTTCCGATCCCGGACAACCGCGCTGACGGAAACGACGTCAACCGAGGATCGGAAGGTAGCGGCGGGCCGGTCCTGGGCTTGTGCCAGTGACAGCTGAAGCGCGCCTGGCGCCTGGAGCAGAGACAGCGTTAGTGCGGCGTTCGCAGCCACTCGCACTTTCATGCGCCGCCGAACTCCAATTAGCTTGCCAAGTCGCTAACCCGAGTAAGCAGAGCGAGTTGGGGATTTGCCCTTCCGCCGGGAGAACGCTCTGAGTCAAAAAATAGAGTAAAAATTACTCTATGCGCTTTTTTGGCTATGGAATTTTTACACACACGTGCGCCCAAGTGCGGTTAGCGTAAGATCCGTAGCAATGAGTCCTCGATCTGCCACTCCTATTCCGGTTGCGTCGCGTGTCAGCGGCTTCGTCTACGCCATCCGAAACATCGTCGTGGAAGCCCGAAAGGCCGAGGCGGCAGGCCGCACCGTGCGCTACCTGAATATTGGGGATCCCAACATCTTCGGCTTCAAAACACCTCCCCACATGATCGCGGCGGTCGAACGCGCGATGCGCGACGGCCACAACGGCTATGCGCCGTCGGTGGGAATCCTGGCCGCGCGCGAAGCGGTGAGCACGGAGTGTGTCGACCGCGGGATGCCGATGCACCCCGACCGTGTGGTGATTACGGCGGGGACGTCAGAGGGAATCGAGCTCGCGCTCACCGCGTTGGCCGGTCCGGGGGACGACGTGCTGATTCCGGTTCCGACCTATCCGCTCTACACCGCCGTGCTCGCCAAGATCGGCGCGCGTGCGGTGTTCTATCGCACGAACCCGTCGCGCGGGTGGCAGCCCGACATCGAACACGTGAGCAGCCTGATCTCTCGCGCGACGCGCGCACTCGTCGTGATCGATCCGAACAACCCGACCGGCGCGTCGTACTCGCCGGAGGCGCGGCGCGCGCTGGTGGACCTCGCCGATCGTCACAACGTCCCGCTGCTCGCCGACGAAGTGTACGCGGACCTCGCGTTCGATGGGCCGGTCGGCGCCCTCGCCGCCCTGAATCCCGACGCGCCGGTCATCACCTTCTCGTCGTTATCAAAGGCGTATCTCGCGCCGGGGTGGCGTACGGGCTGGCTCGCGGTCGCGCAGACCGACCGGCTCGACGACGTCCTTGCAGGAATCAAGAAACTCGCGGACGGACGCCTGTGCAGCACCGGACCGATGGAGTACGCGCTCGTGGCCGCCCTCACCGGCGACCGCTCTCATCAGCAGGCCTTCCGCGATGCCTTGCGCGAGCGGGCCGCTCTCACCACCGAGCGCCTCAACGCGATCGAAGGAATCTCCTGCGTGGCGCCGACTGCCGCATTTTACGCCATGCCGAAAGTCGCGCTGCCGCCCGGCAAGACCGATGAGGATTATGTCCTGTCGTTGCTGCGTGCGACTGGTGTCCTGTGCGTGTACGGGTCCGGCTTCGGGACCGCTCCGCAGGACGGCTTCTTCCGGATCGTCTTTCTCGCGGCTCCCGCCGAGCTGACCGCTGTTTATGCCGCGATGGCGGAGTTCACGCGCGAGTACCGGGCCGGGCGGGGCCGCTAAGTTGACGACGGCGCCGGACAACCCCAAGCCACTCATTCTCTGGACGATCTGGATGACCGCGCTGGTGGCCATCCTCGTGTGGTGCGCGTTCCTCGTCCGGGACGTGTTGCTACTGATCTACATGAGCGGCCTGTTCGCCATCGGCTTCAGCCCGATTGTCCGCCTCATCGAGCGCCAGAAAGTGCTGCCGATTGGCAGCAAACGTTTCCCCCGCTGGCTGGCGATCCTCAGTCTGTACCTGATCATCCTCGGGACGCTGACCGGCATCGGATTCATGATCGTTCCCCCCCTCGTGCACCAGGCGCAGCAGCTGGCGACTTCGCTACCTGGCATCCTCGATCGCGCGCAGGACTTCCTGATTCAAAAGGGTCTGCTAAGGGAGCACGTGACGCTGCGCCAGGCGGTCGAGCACGCGCCGGGTGGCGGCGGCGGCGAAGCCGTCGGCACCGTGTTCGGTGCGGTCGCTGGAGTCGTCGGCGGCCTTTTCGGTCTGATCACGATCCTCATCCTCACGTTCTACATCCTGATCGAGGCCGACAGCCTGCGGAACACGATGCTGCGGCTGTTTCCCGCCCGCGATCGCGCGCGGGCCGCAGCGGCCAGCCGCGATATCACCGTGAAGGTCAGCGCGTGGCTGGCAGGACAGCTCCTGCTCGGCGGCATCATCGGCGCGACGTCCGCGATCGGTCTGTGGCTGCTCGGCGTTCCGTTCTTTTACGTACTCGCGTTGATCTCAGGAGTCGGCGAGATGATCCCCGTGGTGGGCCCTATCCTGTCCGCGATCCCGGCGGTGGCCGTCGCCTTCACGGTCTCGGTGAAGACGGCGCTGTTCGTCATTGTCTTCTTCATCGTCCAGCAGCAGTTTGAAAACCACGTGCTGGTGCCAAAGGTGATGCAGCGTCAGGTCGGCGTCAGTCCGGTGACGGTGATTGTCGCGCTGTTGATAGGCGGAAAGCTGCTGGGGATTCTCGGGGCGATCCTGGCGGTCCCGACCGCGGCGATTCTTCAAGTCCTCTTCTCGGAGCTCGTCAACGAGAAGGAGACAAAAGCTAGGTGAAGTAAAACAGAATCGCGAGCCAAGGCAGTACGGCGACTGCGACGTAAAACACCGCGAGCACGGCGACCGCTTTGTGAACCGCAGACAGGTGGAGCGCGATTCCGAAGAATCCGGCCGCGAGCTTTGCGGTGGCCAGTCCCGCCCCCTCGCCCATCGCCGACATCAGCCAGCCGATGAACGGGTTCCCCTCCATGTGCAGTCCGTAGGTGCTGACCCCAACGTAGGTCAGAACGCCATCGAACGCCTGGGCCAGCAGGAACACCACCAGCGCCACGTCGCCGAAACGGTCGCGCCGAGTACCACCCCACCTACCCACTTTCGCCTCGCCGATTCGCACAATCGGCAGGCACCTCACCCGTTCGAGCGGTAAGCCGCGCACAGGTCAGGCGTAGTCAATGGCGGTGCCAATCTCCGGCGATATACTCCGGGGATGCGCACAGACCCGCTTGCCTATCTGGGCGACGAGCTTGAGTCGTTGAAACAACAGGACCTCTACCGTCGCTTCCGAATTCTCGAGGACGAACAGAAGGCGCATACGACGTTCGACCATCGGTCAGTAGTCAACCTGTCATCGAACAATTATCTCGGCCTGACGACACATCCCAGGCTTCGCGCAAAGGCTCTCGAAGCGGTGGAACGTTACGGGGTGGGGACCGGCTCGGTCCGCACGATCGCCGGCACCATGGATTTGCACATGGAGCTGGAGCGGAAGCTCGCGGATTTCAAGAAAGTAGAGGCGGTGGTCGTGTTCCAGAGCGGCTTCACCGCGAACGCGGGAACCGTCTCGGCAATCCTCTCGAAAGAGGACGTCGTCATCTCCGACGAATTGAACCACGCCAGCATCATCGACGGCTGCCGTCTCAGCCGCGCGGCCATCAAGGTCTTTCCGCACAAGGACGTCGAGGCGGCGCGCCGCATCATCAAGGACCTTCCAGCCACCCAGCGGCGCCTGCTCATCACCGACGGCGTCTTCAGCATGGACGGCGATCTAGGTCCGCTGCCCGAGCTGTGCGATCTCGCGGAAGAGACCGGCTGCATCATGATGGTGGACGATGCGCATGCGAGCGGGGTGTTCGGCAGGAACGGCCGCGGGACAATCGATCATTTCGGCGTCCACGGACGTGTCGACGTGCAGGTCGGCACGCTGTCGAAAGCCATGGGGGCGCTGGGGGGCTACGTCGCCGGTAGTCGCCACCTGATCGAATTCCTCTACCACCGCGCACGTCCGTTCCTGTTCTCCACCTCCCATCCTCCGGCGGTCGCCGCCGCGTGCATCGCGGCTGTCGACGTGCTCCTGGAAGAGCCGGACATCATGGAACGCTTGTGGGACAACACGCGTTTCTTCAAAGCAGGGCTCGAGCGTCTCGGGTTCAACACCGGGATCAGCGATAGCCCGATTACGCCGGTCATCGCGGGCGACACCTCGAAGGCGAATGCGCTTTCGGACCGACTGTTCCAGGAAGGCGTATTCGCGCAGGCGATCGGCTACCCGACGGTGGCGCGTGACAAGGCGCGGGTGCGCACGATCGTGACCGCCACGCACACCCGGGAGGATCTGCAGTACGCGCTGGACGCGTTCCGCAAAGTCGGCAAGGAAATCGGATTGATCTGACCGTGAAAAGCTCCCGTTCGGATCGCGCGCGCGAGCTGCTCGACACCTACACTCGCGATTTCTCGCCACAGCAGCTGCAGCGGCTGTTCACGCACGACACGCGCGACGCCTATCGCTTCTTCACGCGTGGCGGCCACGAGGATGAGTACGCGGGTCTGCCGCTGTGGAAGAGCGCGCCGCTCCGCTTCCGGCAGATCTTCATGGCGTTCACGCTCCGGCTGTCGCCGGCGCGGCGTGCGCTCTATCTCGGCGCCCTGATCATCGCGCTCACCGGAGTAATCCGGTTGTTTCGTGGTTTCGCATCCGTCGAGATCCCGTTCGGCGTGCCGTTCATCCAGATCGGCGTGGTCACCCCTCAATGGGCCGAAGGTACGTTGGCGCTGCTCATCAGCCTCATTCTGGTGAATCTGCTGATGCTGCTCGAAGTCGCCGACCGCCTCTCGCTCAAGGGCGAGCTTGAAGTCGCGCGCGAGATCCAGCTCGCGATGCTGCCGAGCGGCACGCTGCGTGTCGCCGACATCGAGATCTGCGGGATGACCCGGCCGGCGAACACCGTCGGCGGCGACTTCTATGACGTGCTGCCGCTGCCCGACGGCCGCGTCATCCTCGCGCTCGGGGACGTGTCTGGAAAAGGAAGTCCGGCGGCGCTGCTCATGGCGTTGCTGCTCGCCGTGCTGCGAACCCTTGTGGACGAAGCGCTCGACGCACCGGCGCTCGTCGAACGCTTGAACCTCCAGATCTGCCGCCACAGCCCGTCGTCACGCTTCATCACGCTCTTCTACGCCGTGTACTCGCCCTCGACTGGCGCGATGACCTACGTGAACGCGGGACAGAACCCACCGCTGATCCGTCGACGCGACGGGCGCTATGAGCGCCTCGACAGCACCGGGGTGGCGCTCGGCATGTTCGACCAGTCGACGTTCGGGTCCGTCGACACCGTGCTGAACCCCGACGAGACGTTGATCCTCTACAGCGACGGCATCACCGAAGCGGAAGACCCGAACGGGCAGCCCTTCGAGGAATCGGGCCTCGAGCTCGTCGTCGAACGCTTCGCGTCGCGGGACCCCGGCGAGATCGGCGCGCAGGTGCTGAAGGCCGTCGAATCACACGCCAGGGAATCACGCTTCGTCGACGATCTGACCATCCTGGTCCTGAAGCGACACGGCCTGGCGTGAGCGGGCGACAGCGTGACCGCGAAGTCTGCGGCTTTCACTCGAGCGCATAGATTCTGGCGTCCCCGAGAATCGCCAGGAGCGTCGGACGCTGGGACGCGCGCTGGTGTGTCGGGTCGAATCGCTTCTTGAAATCGTCGTACTCGCCGCCGTCCACCACAAGGAAGGGCTGGTAACCCTGCGCGCGGAAAGTCGCGAGCGCTTGATCGAGGCGGGTCGGCGACAGCAGGTCCCAGCGAAACGTGGCACGTCCGGCGTAATAGCGGATGCTGCCGCTGTGTTGTCCGGCGAGGACGATCGCGTTCGGCGGGAGATGATCGCGGACGAACGCGCCGGCCAGAGGATATTTGCGCTCCTGGTTACGGATGTCGAATGCACCGCGCGTGCGCGCGATGCGGATGCCGTGAACGACGAGGAGCACCGAGAGCGACACGATTGCGGCAGCACGGATCACGACCGGCGTACGCTGCAGCAGCCACATCGAGCAGGCACTGGCGAACAGCAGCATGACCGCAATCGCGGGGAGCAGGAATCGCGTATAGAACCACTCTTCGGGGTGGAAGTACAAATAGGGCAGGTACGAGGCCCAGACCACGCCGGCCAGTGCGAGCGCCGCCCACGCGAGCAGCGGGCGCGCGGCGCGGCGCGCGATCCAGAGCGGCGCGCCGAGCGACATCCAGATGAACCAGGTGTGCGTCTCGGTGAGCCACTGCGGGTAGCGGGCGAGATTCTCGCGGACGTAGCCGAGCGCGAACGCGTCCGACACGCTGCCATAGCCGGATGCCGCCGGAGAACCGTACCGCACGCTCTGGATCCACCCGAGCACAATCAACGCGGGGATGAGCGCGAGAGTGAACGCCGCGGCGCGATGCACGCGCGAGCGAGAATTGCGCGGGTGCGGGTGGTCGGGGCTGAACACCGCCACCGCCAGGACAATGGCGAGAGCCGGCGCCAGGTTGGGCCTGATGAGCACCGCGACGGAGGCAATGAGTCCAGAGGCGGCAGCGCTCGCGCGAGTCGCCCGCGACGCAACGAGCACGGCCCCGAGCCAGCACGCAGCGGCGGGAACGTCGCTCATCGGCTGGACGGCCTGATAAAGAAAGGTGGGGCTGATCGACAGCAGGAGCGCCGCCAGTGCACCCGCGAAGGGATCCCCGATCGCTGCACCGAGCCGGAAGGTTGTCCAGACGAGCAGCGCCGCAAAACACGGGACCAGGAAATAGACGGCGCGTTCTGACATCAGGGTCAGTGGCGCCATCAGGAGCGGCAATCCAGGGGGGTATTTCGGGGCGATCACACCGGGAGAGAGTCCCGGTGTGAAGCCGAGCGGGGCGAACGTAGCGGCCGTGTCCGGCCAGTTGTAATCCGGGCTGACCGGGACGGTGTCGGTGAGCCGTCCGTGCGCGAGCAAGCGTGCCTGGCCGACATATCCGTACGAGTCTGCGCCGCCTGTTGCGAAGGTTCCGAAGGCGGCGCCGGCCGTGAACGCCCACGCCGCGGCGGCAGCGGCGAGGACCGTCGCACTCCGGAC
This sequence comes from Acidobacteriota bacterium, assembly GCA_046731735.1. Lineage (GTDB taxonomy): Bacteria > Acidobacteriota > Vicinamibacteria > Vicinamibacterales > 2-12-FULL-66-21 > JALZOC01. The sequence goes on along the minus strand of JBKPLP010000077.1, from coordinate 9,263 downwards.
GGACTGCAGCGCTGATGATGCGCGCGCAACGAGCGCCGTGACCTGCGCGCGGGCGAAATAGACGAGCACGGCGGCTCCGCCGGCCGCGATGGCCGCCGGCCGGAGCCATGAGTGCGACCGCATGCGGACGCCACCGAGACGCACCGTGAACCCGCCGCTCCATGCCACGGCAATCGCGTAGATCGCGGCCAGCGCCGTCACGGCAATCAGCCATGGAACCCAGCGCGTCTGTTTATCTTCTAAGATGGCATCGTCCATGACCGCGTTTCCCGCTCGTGCCGGCGCCTGCGCGTGCCTCGCGTTGGCGCTCTGTCTGCTCTCCCCGGGCGCGGACGCTCAGTCCCAGACTGACGGCGTCGCGGCGCTGCTCCGGCGCATCGAGCAGGCGGCGCTCGCCGGCGACCGAGCTGCCGTGCTCGCGCTCGGCCTGCCCGACATCTCCCGGCCCAGCTTCGACGACTTCGCCAACACGCTCGTGTCGCCGAAGCCGGCTCGCGTGGTGGCCGCGGAACGCGACCGCGTGGCCACGACCGCCGGCACGCTGCGGCTGGTCGTCGAGATCTTCATCGAGCGCGGGATCGAAGGACGCCTGGGGACCTGGCAGATCGAAGTCGGTCCCGTCATCGGCACGTCGCCGCTGGTCTGGCGCATCGCCGCCGTCGGCCGGCTGTCGGTCGTGACGGGGCTCTACCGGCTCTCGCTCAATCCCGCCACAGAGTACGACATTCATGATCTGACCGTGCGGGCCACGGACGTGGAACTGCACGTCCCCTTCGGCCGTGCCTTCATCGCCGAAACGCCCGAGGGGCCGACCGCCATGGTTATTCTCGGCCGCGGCCGCATGCGATTCAGCCCGCCCGAACCCGCGGAACGCACCCAGGTGAAGATCTTCTCCGGGAGTGAAGAACTCTCGCTCGAGACCGATCTCGCGTTTCTCCGCTTCTCCCCGTACGACTTCACGACGCTCTTCAGCCCGGCTTCGCTGCGGCCGCGCGCCGTTTCCGGCGGGGACTTGCGGTCGGCATCGAGCGTGTTCGCGGATCTCGTCGGGCGCACGCTGCAAGTCGACCTCGGCGACATGAGCCGTGACCGCTGGTCGCTCGTCCCCCCCAGCAGCGATCTGATCGCGGAAATGCGAACCAGGAAATACGGGACGCTGACCTACACACGATCGGCGGCGGATCCCGAGGACATTTCCGTCTTCGACCGCAAGCGGCGGCGCAACATCTCGATCTACACGTCGGCCGCGAAGCTGCAGCAGCGGGGGCGGTTCTACTCCGAGGACGATCGCGTCGAATACGACGTGGTGGACTACGACATCGACGCCCAGTTCACCCCTGAACGCAGTTTCGTCGAAGGCAACGTCCGACTGCGGTTGAAGATGCTGGACGACAGCGCCAGCTCGCTCACGTTCAAGCTCGCGGACGCCATCAACGTCCGCGGAGTGTATTCACAGGAGTACGGCCGGCTTCTCCACCTGCGCGTGGTCGGCCAGAACAGCGTCATCGTGAACCTCCCGACGTTCTTGCAGCGTGGCGATGAGCTCGTGCTCAACATCGTCTACAGCGGGATGGTCCCGCCGCAGGCATTCGACCGCGAAGCGCTGCAGGTCGGGCAATCGCAGCAGCGCGAAGTGATCGAGATTCCGCTGGAGCAGCGGTTCCTTTACAGCAATCGAAGCTACTGGTATCCGCAATCGACGGTGACTGACTACGCGACCGCGCGGGTTCGCATCAGCGTGCCCAGCGAGTACGACGTGGTGGCATCGGGCGAGCCCTCCCCGGCGGTCACCGCCGCCGACACGGCGCAGCGCCGCCGCAAAACGTTCGCGTTCAACGCATCGCAGCCGGCGCGCTACCTGGCGGTGATCATCAGCCGCTTCACCGCGAGCAGCGCGACGCACGTGAAGACCGGAACCGGGGACGTCACCATTTACCTCAGGGCGACACCGCGAGCCGCGATGCGCCGCGACATGGACGAACGGACCGCGGCGGTGTTCTCCTACTATGCGTCGCTGGTTGGCGACGCGCCATATCGGGCGTTTACGCTGGCGCTGGTGGAAAGCGAGCTCCCCGGCGGACACAGCCCGCCGTACTTTGCGATCGTCAATCAGGTCGTTCCCGGATCGAACCTCGTATGGCGCAACGACCCGGTGAGCTTCGAGAACTACCCGACCTTCTATCTGGCGCATGAAGTCGCGCATCAATGGTGGGGACAGGCGGTGGCGTGGAAGAATTACCACGAACAATGGCTGAGTGAGGGGCTCGCCCAATACTTCGCCGCGCTGTACGCGGAGAAGGAGCCGGACACAACCATTCTTCCGAACCTGCTGCGGCAGATGCGCCATACGGCGATCAAGGCGTCGAGCCAGGGGCCGATTTACCTGGGCTATCGCCTCGGCCACATTCAGGGGGACGACCGCATTTTCAGAGCGATCGTCTACAACAAGGGCGCGATGGTGCTGCACATGCTGCGCCGGCTCGTTGGCGACGACGCGTTCTTCGGCGGGGTGCGGGATTTCTACAACGAATGGAAGTTTCGCAAGGCGGGAACCGATGATTTCCGCGCCGCAATGGAAAAAGCGAGCCGGCGCAACCTCGAGCGCTTCTTCGATACGTGGGTCTTCGGATCCGAGATTCCGCGGCTGAAATTCGGGTATCACGTCAACGGCGGGGAAGCTGTCGTGCGTTTCGATCAGCATGCGGACGGCATCGACGTTCCGGTGACCGTGACCATCACGTACCTCGACGGCTCATCCGAGAACATCCTGTTCATCCTCGCCGACAAGCACACGGAGCGCACCGTCGCGCTCAAAGGGGCGGTCCGCGCTATCGCGGCCAACACCGACAATGCCGCTCTCGTCGAAATCGATAAGTAGGCCGGGGCTTTACGCCCCGGCTCGCCCGCGGCCAAGCCGGCCCGTAACCAGCCTCCGCTCTAGCGACGGCGGTCCGCCGAGCCTTGGCGAAGGCGGAAGGGCCGGCCTACACCGCAAGGAAACGGTATGATCGGAGGGCTATGGAAACCGTCACGCTGACGATTGATGGGCGGCCGGTCACGGTCGAAAAGGGCAAAACCGTTCTGCAGGCGGCGATCGAGAGCGGAATCAAGATTCCCTATTACTGCTATCACCCGGGCCTCGGCATCGACGGCTCCTGCCGCGTCTGCATCGTGAAGATCGAAAAGATGCCGAAGCTGCAGACCTCCTGCTCGACCCCGGTGGCCGAGGGCATGGTCGTCTCCACGCACACGCCGGACGTCGTCGAGGCGCGCGCCAGCGTGTTCGAGTTCCTCCTGATCAATCACCCGCTCGACTGCCCGGTCTGCGACAAGGGAGGCGAGTGCCCGCTGCAGGACTTCTCGTACAGCTTCGGCCCCAACGAGAGCCGCATGGAGTTCCCGCGGCGCGTATTCGACGGCGAAGGAGTCCGCGCCGACGTCGACTTCGGGCCGACGCTGATGCTGAATCGCAACCGATGCATTCTGTGCACGCGGTGCGTCCGGTTCATGCGCGAGGTGGACACCGACGCCCAGATCAGCATCACGGATCGCGGCTACGGCAGCGAGATCGCGACGTTCCAGGAACAGGGCGTTCACTCGTTACTCTCCGGAAACCTGATGGACGTCTGCCCGGTCGGCGCCATCACCACCAGGGACTATCGTTTCAAGGCACGCCCCTGGGACAACCCGGATGCCGTCGACACGATCTGCACGCTGTGCGAGAAGGGGTGCAGCACGACGGCGTGGATCAAAGCGAAACCAGAGTGGGCGAAGGGGGCGCAGCTGATTCGGACAACGCCCCGGTTCAATCCGGAGGTGAACGGCTACTGGATGTGCGACATCGGGCGGTTCGACTACCGCTGGATCGAAGGGGATGAGCGGCTGCAGCGGCCGCTGCTGCGTACCGAAACCGGAACGCTCGAGCCGACTGACTGGACGAACGCGTTGGCCAAGCTCGCTGATCGCGTAGGCGCGAGCGGAGGCCCTGCCGAGCTTCGCTTCCTCGTCTCGGCGCACGCGTCTCTCGAGGAGCTGTTCCTCATCGGGCGGCTTGGCGGATCGTTCGGCCTGCCGGAGCACGGGGTCGCGATCAGCTGGCGCTACCGTGAGAAGCCGCAGCCGCCGAACGCGAAGTTCAAGATCCCTCCAATCGATGCGCCCAACGTCACCGGCGCACGCGATCTCGGCTTTCCCGTGCGCATGTCGGCAAAGGGAGAAGCGGACATCGCACAATTTCGCGCGGAAGTCGAGCGCGGCGGCGTGAAGGCGTTGTACGTCTTCGACCCGGCACCCGACGGGTACATGGGCGACGTGTCCTGGATCGTCGACGCACGGCGTTCCGGCAAGCTGCAACTCCTGATTGTCCACGGTGTGCTGATGTCAGCGCTCGCGCAGGCTGCCGATGTCGTCCTCCCCGGCGCGTCGTGGATGGAGAAGGACGGGGCGTTCGTCAACGGCCAGGGACGGCTTCAGGGCGCGGCGCGCGTGATCGCGCCGCCGGGGGAAGCCCAGGAAGACTGGCAGATCTTCGTCAACGTGGCGGTCGCGCTGGGAGAGTCGCTGACCTATACGAGCAGCGCTGCCGTGCGCGCCGATCTCGCCGCGGCGCTGAAGAACAACCAGCGGTATGCCGGTCTCGCCGCTCTGGCGTTCGCGCGCCCGATCGCTGCCCGCCACTGGCTCCAGGCGTCGAATCCGTCCGAGCGGTGGAAGTGGGACTTCATGTTCCAGGATCTGCCGCCGGTGAAGTTCGCCGGCCGCCCGATCGCTACGTCGTGGTTCAACGGATTGCCGGTTACCACGAAGACTGAATAGGTGTCGAACAACGTCACCCTGATCGCTGCCTTCGCCGCGGGGTTCCTGTCGTTCATTTCCCCCTGCGTGCTGCCGCTGATTCCCGGCTACGTGTCCTTCGTGTCCGGCGTATCGCTGGAGGACATGCGCGGCGATGCGGCGGTCTCCTCAGCGCGGCGTCATGTACTGGTCACCTCGCTGTTCTTCGTCCTCGGATTCTCGCTCGTGTTCATCGCCCTCGGCGCCACCGCCAGCGTCGTCGGACGGTTTCTACTCGAGAAGCAGCCGATCCTCGCGAAGATCGCCGGGGTGCTGCTAGTGATCTTCGGCCTGCACACGATGGGCGTCTTCCGGATCGCCTTTCTCGAGAGCGAGAAGCGGATGCAGGCGAACCGCAAGCCGGCAGGCGCGCTCGGTGCGGTGTTGGTCGGAATCGCATTCGCCTTCGGATGGTCGCCGTGCATCGGGCCAATCCTCGGAGGCATCCTGGCGTTGGCCGCGGCGAAAGACACGGTGTGGGAAGGTACGCAGCTGCTCGCCGTGTATTCGGTGGGACTCGGCATCCCGTTCCTGCTGACGTCGATCGCGATCAACCAGTTCTTCGCGGTGACGAAGCGCATCCGAAAGCACTACCACGCGATCGAAATGGTGTCCGGCGGCCTCCTCGTCGCGATCGGCGTGCTGATCTTCACCAACCAGTTCACGATCATCGTCCGCTACCTGCAGCCCTATCTGCCCAGTTACTGAATAAACAATCCCTAATCCCTAATCCGGGAATCCCTAATCCGGAATCCAAGGAATCCCTGAATCCAGCAATCATGGCAGCGATTCGGCGATTCGGCGATTCGGGATTCAGCGATTCAATGATCAGGGATTTCCGATTAGGGATTAGGGATTGTGCTTTTATTCTCGGACGTTTATGAGGTCCACGATCTCGATGTGGCCGCGGGCGACCGCGCGGGCGAGCGGCGTGCGGTCCTCGACGTCGACCGCATGCGCGTCCGCGCCCCTGGCAAGAAGCGCCTTGACCACCGGCACGAACCCTTCTTCCGCCGCAATGTGAAACGGCGTATAGCCGCCCGAGTCCGCGATGGTGACGTCGGTCCCCGCGCCGATGAGCAGCAGTGCGACATCGGGGTGCTTGCCGGCAATCGCGGCGTTCAGCGCGGTGTTCTTCAGCGCGTTGTGCGAAATCGCGTTGAGGTCCGCGCCGGCGGCAATGAGCCGCTCGACCGCGCGTTGCTGTCCGAAAAACGCCGCCAGGTGCAGCGGCGTCCAGCCGTCGTAGGCGTAGGCGCGGACGAGCGAAGGATCGGACGCGAGCAACTCCTCGAGGACATCGGTGCGCCCAAGTGCCGCAGCGGCAAAGACGTCCAGGGTTGCGCCCGCGTCCACGAGGGCGCGCACGAAATCCACGTGTCCACGGTACAGCGCTGCCATCAGCGGGGTTTCCCCCTGTTCTGTCCGCGCATTCACGATCTCGCGATCCTCCGCGAGCAGCTGCCGGAGCGCGTCGCGATTTCCTGTCTTGGCCGCCTCGATTACGACGTCGGTACGCATGTCTTTACTCTAAGCGCTCCTGGCAGGACGCGCACCTCGACCGGCCCCTCAATGATCCCCGGCTCACCGTCGACGTGATATTCCATCGGTTCCGGCGAGCTGACGATCGCGTGCCGGATCTGCCGGATCGAGACGCTGGGCGCGAGGTGCGCGGTCCCGAGGGCCATGTGCCGCGCGTGCCAAAACCGCGTCAGCAGCGGTCGCGCCTCGACGATGGTCGCGTCCAGTACGCCGTCGTCGAGCTCGGCCTGCGGTGCGATGCGTGCTCCATTGCCGTATTCGCGGCCGTTGGCAAAGGCGATCAGCAGCGCGCGCAGCGTGCGTCGATCGCCGTCGAGTTCGACCGTGTATTCAGCGCCGCCGTAGCGGCAGCCCTCCCGGACGCCGATCAGGACGTACGGCCAACCGCCCCGCCGCCCCACGCCGCGTTCGTTGAAGAGCCGGGCAATGCGCGCGTCGAACCCAACACCCGCGATGTTGAAGAAGGCCCGTCCGGCGATCGTGCCCGCGTCGATCGTACGGATCGCTCCGTCGAACGCGACGGCGAGCGCCTCTATCGGCTGTCTTGGAGCCCCCAGTGCGTTGGCGAGGCCGTTGCCGGATCCCGCAGGGACGACTCCAAGAACCGTCGTCGATCCGATCAGGCCGGCCCCCGCTTCATTCAGTGTGCCGTCGCCGCCCCACACGATCACCAGCCCCGCGCCTGCCTGCGCGCTTGCTTCGGCGAGCTCGCGCGCGTGTCCGGCGCGCTCGGTGAAGTGCACCTGCGCCTTCACTCCGCGGCGGCGTGCTTCGGACTCGACCAGCGCCGCACGCCGCGCGGCTGCGGCGGGGTCCGCGCCCGCGCCCGAAATCGGATTGATGATGGCGACGATCGACAACCTTGCTATAGTAACGTCCAACATCGCCATTCTGGAGGCTGCATGAGGAATGTGGCGGTGCGCCTGATGCTCGCGGCGTTGTTCGTTGTGGCTTGCGGCCTAGCGGCGTACCTGGTGTGGATCAACGAATCCCGCGCGAGCACCGAATCACAAGCCTTCAGCACATTCGAATCCGCAGCGCTGACCGCCGAACGCACCATCCTCGAACTGCGGGCGGCGCAGCAGGCGTACGTCGCCGCCGGGCAAGGTGAGCCGTTCTGGATCCAGAAAGCCGCGGCGCTCACCACCACACTCCGCGACGCGATCGCGACCCTCCGCGCCACGGCAGCTCTCCCGGAAGCCCAGTCCGCGGCCGACAACGCCGCCAGCGCTCTCCAGGACTTCGAGCAGACGGACCGGCGCGCACGGGACTACGCGCGCAGCGGTCAGAAGCTGCTCGCGTCGGACCTCATCTTCGCCGACGGACTGGAGATCACGGGCGCGATTGCCGCGTCGATCGATCAGGCGCGGACGATTGAGGCGCGGGCGCGGGCGGCGAGATTGGCGTCGGTGCACCGGCGCGAGCTCGGTGGGCTGGGAGCGGCGGCGGCGCTCGGCATAGTCGCCGTGCTCCTGCTCGTGGCCGTGCCGCGGCGGGCGGAGGCGGCGGCGAGCGCGCCGGTCATCGAGACACGGCCCGCAGCAAGGGTTGCGTCCCCGGCTACCACTCCGGACCTCGCACTGAGTCGAACATCGTCCACCGAGTCGGCACCGCCGACGCCCGCCGTCGATTTCAGCACGATTGCGACGGTTTGCGCCGATCTCGCGCGCGTCGTCGACACCCGCGCCTTGCCGGCGATTCTGGAGCGAGCCGCGGCGGTGCTCGACGCCCCCGGCATCGTTCTCTGGATTGCCGATCCCGACGGACGGGAGCTGAGCCCGATCGTCACCTATGGCTATTCGCAGGCAATGGTGGCGCGGCTCGGCACGATCCTCAGCGGCGACGAGAACGTCACCGCCTCAGCGTTCCGCACCGCGTTGATGCAGACGGTTCGCACCGACGCGGTCTCGAACGGCGCTATCGCCGCGCCGCTGGTGACCCCCGTCGGCTGCGTGGGAGTCATGGCCGCCGAAGTGCGCCACGGAGGAGAGAGCGATGCGGCGAAGCTGGCGGCCGCCGCGATCGTTGCGGCACAGCTCGCAACGCTCGTGGGGCCACCTTCAACGCGCGCACAGGCGAGAACCGAGGCGGTCTGACCTGACTAGATGATCGTTCGGCGGGTCGGCCGCGACGACTCGTATTTCCCTTTCAGCGTCTGCGGCTTCTTGTCGCGGAGGATCACGATCGTGAGCTCGTCACCCTCTTCCAGTCGCTGGATACGACGGCGCAGCTCCGACGGATTCGTTACGCTGCCACCGTTGAACGAGGTGATCACGTCGCCCGCCTTCAGTCCAGCTTTGGCACCAGCCGAGTTCTCCGCCACCGCGGTAACGAGCACCCCTTCCTTGGCGCCGAAGTAATCGGCGAGCTGGCTCGACAGATCACTGACCGTAATCCCCAGTCCGCTCGTCGATCGCCAGGTGAAGTTCTGATAGTCAGGAAGTGAAGGGGGCACCGGCGTGGCGGGGGGACTCGGCAACGCCGGACGCGCGGGGGGTGCCGGCGGAACCGCGAACGCGAAATTGCGCCCCAGATCCTCGAACACACCGTCGCCGTCGAAATCGCGGAAGAAAGTGAATGCGCTGCCCTCCCGCGGTTCCACGGTGACGCTCACCCGCTGACCGGCGCGCATCACCGCGACCGGCGCTTTCCGCCCCGCCGGGGTCTCCTGCACCAGCCGCGTGAACTGGCGCACACTCCGCACACGCTCGCCGTCGAACTCAGTGATCACGTCGCCCTTCTTGATGCCCCCCTTCTCCGCGGGGCTGTCCGGCGAAACCTCTTCGACCACCACGCCCGCCTGCGCCGACTTGTCATCGTCGCGCAGATCTCGAATCGATACACCGACTTGACTGCCGTGCCCGCTGAACACGTCGACAGCCCGCGGG
>JBKPLP010000076.1:0-25691 GCA_046731735.1 Acidobacteriota bacterium | reverse complement strand
CTTCGCTGCCGCCCGACTGCGTGTAGATCAAGGTGTTGATCCCCACCAGCCGCCCTTCGGTATCCACGAGCGCGCCGCCGCTGTTTCCAGGGTTGATGGTGGCGTCGGTCTGGATGTAGATCATCGGATCTTCGGGCGTCAATTGCCGCGCCACGGCGCTCACCACGCCCATCGACACCGACGACTCGAGGCCGAGCGGGCTCCCGAATGCGAGCACGATCTGGCCCGGACGGAGCGCGTCCGAATCCCCGAACATCAGCGGCGGAAGGCCGCGTGCTTCGACCTTCACCACGGCAATATCGGTCTCGTGGTCGATCGCGACGATCTGGCCGCCGACCGTGCGGCCACGCCGCTTCAGGATCGACCGGCCGGCCGCGCCGCCGCTGGCTTCGAACGGAAGCTCGACTTCAATCCGCGTGGCGTTTTCGACCACGTGCGCGTTGGTGACGATATAGCCGTCGGGGTCGACGATCACGCCCGAACCGCTGCTGCGCTCGAGCTGCGGTTCGCCCGTCGCCGCCTGGTCCTCTTCGTCGGGTGGCGCATATCCCGTCACGAAGATCTGGACGACGCTCGGGCTGACCTTGGCGGAGAGAGCCTGGAGCGATTTCGAGAGATCGGACAGCGCCGGCGGCGCCGCGGGCGCCTGGGCCGACGCCGTTGACGCAGGCGCCACACAGATCGAGAGAACGCACAGGAGGCGAATGAGCCGCATCGGCTTGAGATCGTAGCACGCGCGCTTGACACGGCCGGAAAGATCCGCTGCAATCCGCGCCATGCGATCAGCACTGGCGCTCCTGCTCGCGCTCGGCGTGGCGGCCGTGCCGCAAGGCACGAAGACCGGCAATCCCGAGGAGCATCTGCCCTCGAACATCAAACAGCTCACGCACTTCGGCGAACGCGCGTCGTGGTCGCCGGACGGAAAGCGCATCGCATTCATGGAAAAGAGCTTCGGCGATGCGTACGGAGTGGACGCGGCGACTGGCGTGATTCATCTGCTCACGCACTATGCGCACCCGGGATTCCTGCGCGTCCAGTTCCTGCCGAACGGCGATTATTTCCTGATCGGCGCCCGCGCCTTCACCGACATTTCGGCGACCCGGTCGCGGGATCAGGAGATGTGGGTCCTGAAAGCGGACTTCAAGCCCGGCGACAAAGCGATTCCGCTCGAGCACAAGATCTCCGAAGGCGTGGCCATCTCGCGGACCGCGATGAAGATCGCGTGGTCGAACACGCGCGGCCAGTATCCGGACCGCTTCCAGCCGAATGAGTCCGGCCTGTACACGGCCGACATCAAGTACGAAAACGGCGTGCCGCGGGTCGTGAACGAGAAGGAAATCCTCCGGGCGAAAGCCCCCGAGTGCACGCTGGAAGCGCAGGACTTCCGGAAGAACGACAGCGAGCTGATCTACACCTGCTACCGCTCGCCGTTTGCGGACGTGCTCGGCATCGACCTCACTAGCGGCAAGACGACGGTCTATCGAAAGGTCGACGGGGAATACAACGAGGTCGAAGGGATCTTCCCGGACGGCCAGTACACCCTCGTGGAATCGAGTCGAGAGCAGGTGGAGCACAATTCCAACTACATCGATATCTGGAAGCTGAAGCTCGAGCCGAACAGCCAGGACTTCACGCGCGTCACGCACTGGGGTGAATACAAAGGCTTCAAAGCCTCGAACCCCGTCGTCAGCCCCGACGGCAAGCGGATGGCTTTTCAGTCGGCCCGCAGTAAAGATCCCGCGGGTGTGGGATATGGGATTTTCGTGTTGACGTTTAAATGACGCCGGACGGATGTAGGGCGGGCCTTTAGGCCCGCCGTGTAGCGCGGGCCTTTAAGGCCCGCCGTGTAACCATTCACATGAATCGCAGACACTTCCTCGAACGGTCCGCACTGGCCGCCGGCGGGTTCCTGCTCGCGCCGGGGACGACAGCCGCACAGGCGCCGCGCACGATCGGGATTCAGATCGGTCCCGTCTCCTTTCTCGATGAAGGCACCGGCAAAGTGCTCGACGTCGTGAGAGAGCTCGGCGCGGTCGACACGGTGTTTCTCGCGACGTTTACCTACGGGACCGGGATCTCCGGACGCACACCGCGCAGCATGCCGCTGCCGGATCACGGGAAGCAGGAGTACGACGACCACCACGGCGGGATCTTCTTCACACCGCACTCGCGCTTCTACCGCGGCACGAGCATTACGCCGCAGAAGGCGCCCGACTACGAGAAGTACGACGTGATCGGGGACGTGCTGCCGGCGGCGCACGCGCGAAACATGAAGGTGATCGGGTGGTTCGAAGACGTGTTCCGCAATGACGTCCCGGGGCTGGACAAGGCGTTCGAAGTCGACATCCATAACCGCCCGGCATCGCGGGTCTGTTACCGCAATCCCAACACGCGCAACTTCTGGCTGGGACTGATCGAGGATCAGCTGCGCTCCTACGATCTGGACGGGCTGATGTTCGGCTGCGAACGGCAGGGGCCGCTGAACTCGGCGATTGGCGCGAGCCACGGCGGCGAACCGTCGCCGGGAACCGTCGGCTGCTTCTGTCCGCACTGCCTCGAAGCGGCAAAGCGCGAGACGATCAACGCCGATCGCGCACGCCAGGGGTATCTGCGGCTCGAGCAATGGGTCGACGCGCTGAAGTCGAACCACCATCCGGCCGACGGCGCATTCGTCACGTTCTGGAGGATTCTCGTCGACTATCCCGAGGTGCTGGCGTGGGAGCGATTATGGACCGATGGGCTGCGCGAGACGTATCGCGCGATGTATGCCAAAGCGCACGAAATCGCCAGCGCGAAGCCGATCGGGTGGCACATCTGGCACACCAATTCGTTCGCGCCGTTCTATCGCGCCGAGCAGGATTACCAGAAGTTTCAGGAGTACTCGGATTTTCTGAAGGTGGTGATGTACAACAACTCGGGCGGGCCCCGCATGGCGCGCTACATCAGCAACGTCAACAAGACGATTTTCGCGGACTTGACGCCGGAGCTCACACAACAGCTGAATTACGCGATGCTGCAATACGGCAACGAACCGGGATTCGCGGAGCTGAAGACAGCCGGTCTCACATCCGACTATGTTGTGCGCGAGACAAAGCGTGCCGTCGGCTCGGCCGGACCGAAGATGAAGATCTGGCCGGGTATCGATATCGACGTGCCAACCGCCGCGGGAGAAAAGCGCACGCAGCCGGATGACGTCTACCACGCCGTGCGTGGCGCGCTCGAGGCGGGCGCGCACGGTGTGATCCTGTCACGGAAGTATTCGGAAATGCGTCTCGATAACCTGCGCGGCGCCGGCCGGGCCGTGCGCGCGTAACGAGGAACATCATGCTGCGTCGTCTAGTTCTTGCCTTCGCCGCCGTTGCCGCTGTCGCATCCGTCCCCTCCGCACGCGTCGTCTCCGCAGACGGCGAACACCACTACCTCTATGTCGCCGAGCCGGGCATCCGGAACTACGTCGAGTACGGCGGCGTCGGCGTGCTCGTCTACGACATGCAAGACGGTCACAAGTTCCTCAGACGCATTCCGACGTTTCCCGAAGTGCCGGGCAAGGATCCCGAGAACGTCAAGGGGGTCGCCGCGCACGCGAAAACGGGGCGGCTGTACGTTTCCACGATCAAACGCGTCGCGGCGATCGATCTGAGTACCGAGAAGATCGTCTGGACGAAGGAATACGAGGGAGGCGCCGATCGCCTGGCGGTCTCACCCGACGGTGCTCTGCTCTACATTCCCTCCCTCGAGGGCCCGCACTGGAACGTCGTCGACGCCAGGACCGGCGACGTGATCACGAAGATCGTGACGAATTCCGGCGCGCACAACACGATTTACGGTCCCAATGGAAAGTATGTCTACCTGGCGGGACTGAGGATGCCGAAGCTGATCGTCGCCGACGCGAAGAAGCACACGATCGTGAAGGAGGTCGGTCCGTTCGGCAATATGGTGCGGCCGTTCACGATCAACGGCGCCGAGACACTCTGCTTCGTGAACGTCAACGAGCTGCTCGGATTCGAGGTCGGGGATTTGAAGACGGGAAAGATGCTGCACCGGGTCGAGGTCACCGGCTACGAGAAAGGCCCGGTGAAACGGCACGGCTGCCCGAGCCACGGCGTCGGTCTCACCCCGGACGAGAAAGAGCTGTGGCTCTCGGACGGGCACAACGAACGGATGCACATCTTCGACGCGACCGTCATGCCGCCGAAGCAGGTCGCCACGATCAAGCTTCGCGATCAGCCGGGCTGGGTCACATTCAGCATGGACGGCCGGTACGCCTATCCGTCAACCGGCGAGGTGATCGATACCAAGACTCGGCAGATCGTCGCGGCGCTGACCGACGAAGAGAAGCGCGTCGTTCAGAGTGAAAAGGTGGTCGAGGTGGTGATGTCGAACGGCCACGTCACCGTGACTGGGGATCAGTTCGGCATCGGGCGGAAGAAGTAGCGGCTGGCGGCCCGCTGGTGGGCAAGAGCAGAAGTGGTTTCAACCGGCGCGCGGGTCCTGGCCGTTGACAGCCCCACTTGGTCCGCGTCCGAAAAACCATGTCGACGGGAGACGGCACGCGGCAGGACTCCGGGGTCCCCAACGCGCGTTGGTTGCGCGTTGGGGTGGAAAGTGGGGCGGCCCCGTCAACGGCCACCCGCGATCCGGCTTTGAAAAACGCCCGTAGTGGCGAGGCGACTTCAGAAAACCCGCTTAGCGGGTGGCCGTGGCTATCGGCTATCGGCTGACGGTTAGCGTCACGGGCCGCCCGGTGAACGTCAGACGCTGCGACGACTTCCCTCCTGCCACGCGCACCTCGATCGTCCGGCTGAGCGGCGGCCGCATCCGCGAGCCGGGCGTGAGGCGCAGCGTAAGACGACGCGCCGCGTCGTTCCAGCCGATGTCGATGCCCATCCAGGCTCCGCGCCGGTAATCGAACGTCCGACCGTCGTCTTCATAGAGCGTGAAGGCGCCGTCGGCTCCGGGATAGATGACGAGCGACAACGGCTCGCTCACCGCCTCGTCGGCATACTGGACGATCGGCCCGAACGGCAGAATCGCGCCAGCCCGTACGTGCAGCGGCATGGTCGCGAGATCGACGGTGCGATCGATCTCCCCACCCCCGACGACTCGTTCCTCGGTCCAGAAATCGAACCACTCGCCGCGTGGCAGATACAGGCGGCGCGAGGCGGCGCCTTTCTCGACGACCGGCGACACCAGCAGGTCGCGCCCCCACAGATACTGATCGCCGCGTGCCACCGCTTGCGGGTCGTCCGGATGATGGAGCCACAGCGCTCGCATGATCGGGAGGCCAGTCTGGCAGCATTCGCGCGCGATTGAGTAGGTATACGGGAGCAGACGATAGCGGAGCTCCAGATACTGTTTCACGATCGGCTCGACCGCCGCGTTGTGCAATTCGCTCGCGTCCGGTTCCCCCGCGCCGCCGGTGTAGCCGCGTGTTTCCGATGGGCCGACCTCTCCGGTGTTCCAACCCCACGGCAGGCGGAGGTGCCAGGTCCGGCCGTGCGCGCGGAACAGCGGGCAGAACGCACCGAACTGGAACCATCGAACGTGGAGCTCGCCGGTGTACTCCGGTGTCGGCACGAACCCGCCGATGTCCGTGCCCCAGAACGGAATGCCGGACAGGCTCGTGTTGATGGCGACCGGCACATGCGTCCTCAGCGTCTCCCACGTCGAATAGACGTCTCCCGACCACAGAAACGCCCCATAGCGCTGCATGCCGGGCGCGCCGTTTCGATGCAGCGCAAACGGCCGTTCGTTCGGGCGCCATAGCTGCGGCCCTTCCCAGTACATCCGGATCCGCGCGAGACGCGACGCCTGGTCGAGACCATCGCCCTGATCCGGCCACCAGCCGTCGACACCGAGGTCGTAGACCGGCTTGTGATACGGCCAGTAGCACGGCACGGCCCGATCGTCAGGCCACTTGTCATCGGCGGTGCGGCCGCTCGGCACGTGGTCGGCCGGCGTGCACGCGTCGCGCACGCTGCCCGACATCCGCCGCCCTTCGATCACGCTGTGCAGGACCACGTGAAAATGCGCGGTGTGGAGGTCGTCGATCATCTGCTTGGGGTTGGGGAAATTCTCCTTCTTCCAGGTGAACTCGCCATTCCGCGTGTTCCATCCCGACGGCGTGAATTCGGTGCCCAGATAGATCAACGCGTCGCACGGCAGGCGTTTCTCGCGGAAGGTTTTTGCCACCCACATCACCTCGTCCGGCCCGGCCAGCGTACGATGCGATTGCATGTAGCCGAACGTCCAGCGGGGCGGCAGCTCTGCATGCCCGGTGATTCGCGCGTACTCGGCCAGAATCACTTTCGGATCGGACGATGCGGTGACGAAGACGTCGAGCGGCGCGGCGTCAACAGCTGGAATCAGCCGGCCTTCCGCGCCGGTCAGGTCAAACGCGCCCAGCGGCTGACGGATGAACATCCCCCAGCCGTCGGTGCTGACCAGCCATTGAATCGGAACGCGCCCGCCGTGCGTGCGCAGCTGGTAACCGCTCTGCCCGCTGCGCCCGCGATCGACGATGCCTTTTCGGTCGAATTGCGGGCCCCCTTCGCCGAGCCCGAAGAGCGGTCCCTTGCCCAGCATGAATGCGGTGACCGGTGACTCCGCATCCAGCGTGAGCCGCTGGACCGGAGTACCACCCGGTGTGTCAATCCGGATCGCGATGGGGTGCGCGGCGATCCGGACGATCAGATTACCCGCTCGAATCGGAGCGGTCTCAGAACCGGCGCGCCGCCTGGCGAGGATCCGTCCGGCGGCTGTGCTCACGAGCGTGTCGTCGTCTGGAATCGATCCCTTGTTCAGCGCCAGCGCCGTGATGCGAACGGTGGCGGGGGTTACCGAGCTGACGGCAATCTCGACCGGCCTTCCCGCCACCTGGAGCGGATCCGACTGCGCGTGAAGTACCGAGTCTCCCAGCGCAAGCCCGGCACCAGCGCTCGCCAGTCGCCGCACGGCCTCGCGGCGTGAGAGCGGCCTCATTGAGGATTCTTCGTCGTCGTGTACGCGCCGGCCGTCTTGAAATCGCCCGCTTTGACAATGGACAGGCTGGCGGGGTCGATGTGCTTCCGGAAGGCGGCATTGATCTCCGCGACGGTGAGCGCCTGGATCCTGGCCTCGAGGTCCGCATCCCATTTGAACGGGCGATCGAGCTGCTCGTGCGCGAGGAGCAGGCCGAGCAGCGCGCCGTCGGTCGACCGGCCGACCATTCGCGAATCGAGGTAGGCCTTCTTTGCGGCAGCGACTTCCGCTGCGGTGAATCCCGACTCGTAGACCTTCTTCAACTCGTCCAGGAAGCTCGCTTCGACCTTCGGCCCGACCGCGGGATTCAGGCTGACGGTGCCGGTCAGCATCGCCGAATCCCCTTCCGCGGGCACGACCATGCGCGCGTTGGCGCCGTAGCTGAGGCCTTCCCGGTTGCGGATCCGGTCGGCGATGCGCGACGTGATCGTCTCGCCGAACATGTAGCTGGCCAGCACGATTGCCGGGTAATCCGGATCGTTCTGCGCCAGCTGAAAGCGCTGGCCGGCAACGAACACGGCGTTCGCCTTGTCGGGGGCCTCGATCTTCTCATTGATCGGCGGCGCTTTCTTGAACGGCGCGACCAGCGGCTTGTACGCCTTCGTCGTGTTCCATCCGCCAAGAAGCGTGGCCGCCTCTTTCTGAACCGCGGCCGGATCAACGGGGCCGACTACGGCGACGATCCCGTGATTGGCGCCGTAGAAATCGCTGTGGAACTTTCTCGCATCCGCGAGGGTCGCCAACTGCATTTCCTGCAACTGCTCTTCGCGGGTCGGTACGTACTGCGCGTCGGTCTTCGCGAATGGACTGAGGTGACGGGTCAGCCGCTCGTTCGCACGCTGGGTCGGCTCCGTCGGCGTCTGCTCGAGCGCTTTGAGGCGCTGAGTTTTGAACCGGTCGAAATCGTCCTGCGGATACGCCGGCTCTTTCAGCATCTCGACGGCGAGGCGGAGCGCCGGGAAGAAGTTCTCCGCGGGCGCTGAGATGCTGGCGCTCGCGCTGGACAGACCGCCGCCGGGGCCCGCGCCTCGACCACCGCGTCCGCCGCCGCCTCCGCCGCCGCCCACGCTGACCTGCGCGTTCAGCTTTCGCAGTTCCTCCTGCATCTGCGTGCGCGTGTGACTCTTCGTTCCGGCCATCAGCAGGGCTCCGGCCAGTGACGCCGCCTCCCGTTGCCCGGACAGCGTGGTGGCATCGCCAAACCGCAGTTCGACAGTCGCCGACACCATGTTGTTGGCGGTCTTCTTCGCCAGGACGGCGACCTTCATGCCGTTCGCCAGCTTCGAGCGCACCACGCGGCTCTGGATGTTCTCGATCGTGGGGTCGAACGACTCGCCGCGCACGACCGCGACCTTGCTGGAATAGTTGCGAAAGGTGTCCGCCAGATTCGGGGTCGCGGGCACCACCGTGCGATCCGGATTCGGATCGGGCTTGTAGTAGCCGACGGTGCGGTTGGACGGTTTGAGGTACGCCTGCGCGACGCGTACCACGTCAGCAGAGTTGACGTCCTGCAGGCGATCGTGCTGGATGAACATCAGCCGCCAGTCACCCTGCGCGATCGAATTGTTCAACGCGCCGGTGGCAATCGACTGCGCGTTGGACAGGCTGTTCTCGAGTCCTCTCGCCAGCTGCGTGGCCACGCGGTTGATCTCTTCGGTCGTGGGCGGATTCTTGACGACATCATCCAGCGCTTTGTAGATTGCGTCGCGTGCGACGTCGAGCGATTGATCCTGGTTCAACGATGCCGAGACGACGATGAGCCCGGGATCGTGCTGCAGCTGAAATCCCATGCTCGCCGATTCCGCCAGCCGCGTGTCGACGAGCGCTTTCGCCAGCCGGCCTTCCTGGGCCCCGCCACCGCCACGCCCCCCTCGCCCGCCGCCGCCGCCGTTCATCACGCCCGCGAGCACCTGCAGCACGGCGGCATCGGGGTGTGCGGCGGCGACCGCGTGATAGGCGACGATTACGTTCTGCCCCTGGCCCACACGGCGCAGTGACACGAACCGCTCGCCATCCTGCGGCGGTTCAACCGTATAGGTCTGGTCGAGCACGCGGGCGGGGCGCGGCAGCTTCCCCATCGTCTGCGCCACCATCTCGAGGGTTTTCGAGTCGTCGATGCGGCCGGTGATCACGAGTACGGCGTTGTCGGGCTGATAGAACTTCTTGTAGAACTCGGCCAGCCGGTTGACCGGCACCTTCTCGAGGTCGTCCTTCGAACCGATCGTGGACTTGCCGTAGTTGTGCCAGAGGTAGGCGGTGGACGCGACTCGCTCGCGCAGGATCGATGCGGGGCTGTTCTCGCCGCGTTCGAACTCGTTGCGCACGACGGTCATCTCGGTGTCGAGAATTTCCTTGGTGAACTTCACGTTCACCATCCGATCCGTCTCGAGTCCGAGCGCCCATCGCAGGTTGTCGTCCGACGCCGTAAATGTCTCGTAGTAGTTCGTGCGGTCGTCCGACGTGGTTCCGTTCCAGCTCGCCCCGCGAGCGACGAGTTCGTCCTTCACTCGTCGGCCGTTGGTCGTCTCGATGAAGTTCATGTGCTCGAGCAGGTGCGCCATGCCCGTTTCGCCGTACCCCTCGTGCCGCGATCCCACGAGGTAGGTCACGTTGACCGTGATTTTGGGGTCAGCGGAGTCGGGGTACAGGAGTACTCGCAAGCCGTTCGGGTAGTCGTATTCCGTGATGCCGCCCATCGAGGCTTTCTTTTCGACCCCCGTCGGCAACGTCTGGGCGAAGATCACCGCCAGAGCGCACGACGTGAGCGCGATCACACCTGCGAGTTGTCGCTTCATGAAATCCCTTCCCGCGTGTGCGCGAATCATACAAACGCGCGCGCATCCGCCGCAACGGCCTTGATCTATAGTTACCGTCGAAAACCCGACAGTTCGCGCTGTCCGAGGAAAGCCATGCATTGCCGCCCGCTTTTCGCCCTGTTGATTACCGCGCTGATGCCCGCCACCCTCGCTGCCCAGCGCGGCGGCCCGCCGGGACCACAGCAGACGAGCACGCCGGAGCCGCCGCGGTTCCGCTATATGGGACCGGCGCCATCCGGACGCATTGCATCCGGCGCAGGAATTCCCGGCGACCCGACAACCTACTATCTCGGATCGGCGTCGGGCGGGCTGTGGAAGTCGACCGACAGCGGGCAGACTTTCGTGCCCATCTTCGACGACCAGAACGTCGCCGCGATCGGATCGATAGCCGTCGCCGACTCCGACCCCAACATCGTGTGGATTGGCACCGGGGAGCCCTGGGTCATTCGTTACAGCGACGTCATGGGCGACGGCGTCTACAAATCGACGGACGCGGGCAAGACATGGAAGCACATGGGACTCGACGAAACGGGCCGCATCTCCCGTGTCCTCATCCACCCTACGAATCCAAACATCGTCTACGTCTGCGCGCAGGGACATCTGACCGGGCCGCAGGAGGAGCGCGGCATCTTCAAATCCGCCGACGGTGGCACGACCTGGCAGCGCGTGCTGTTCGTGGATCGCAACACGAGCTGTTCCGGCCTCGATCTCGACAAATCCGATCCGAACACGCTCATCGCCGGCACCTGGCAGATCGAGCAGCACACGTGGGCCCAGCTGAGCGGCGGGACGGGCAGCGGCGTTTACATCACCCACGACGGCGGTGCGAAGTGGACGAAGGTCACGAACGGCATGCCCAAGCCGCCGGTCGGAAAAATCGACGTCGCGATTGCCCAATCGAATACGAAGCGGATGTACGCGCTGATCCAGACGGCGGACCAGGGATCGTTGTGGCGATCGGACGACGGAGCCGCCACGTGGAAAGTGGTGAGCTGGGATCGATCGCTGATCGGCCGCGCCGGCTACTACATCAACCTCGAGGTCAATCCGCAGAACCCGGACGACGTGTTCATCGCGAACAGCAGCTTTCATCGATCCACGAACGGCGGCGCGACGTTCAGCGGGAACGGCGGGGCGAATCCGTTCCAGGGTCAGGCAAGTTGCGGCGACTGTCACGACATCTGGATCGATCCGAAGAATCCGACGCGCTACCTGTTGACCGATGACGGCGGTGCGAGCATCAACACCGGCGAGGCGCCCGCACGCGTCTTGCTCCCGAACGGGCAGATGTATCACGTGCACGTCGACAACCGTGTGCCGTACTGGATCTACAGCAACCGGCAGGACGATGGCACGATGCGCGGCCCGATGACGGTTTCGGAACAGACCGGCAACGGCCGACTGCCCGAGGGAAGCACGATGCCGCAGCCGCAGTTCGGCGGCGGACGCGGGCGGGGCGGCGGCGGTGTTGGCGGCGGCGGCCGCGGCGGTCCACCGCCGTCACCGTGGCAGCCGGATATCGGCGGCTGCGAGTCCGGCTTCACGATTCCCGATCCAACCGATGCCAACGTTGTGTATGCATCGTGCTACGGCAACAAAGTCACGCGCTGGGATGCGCGAACCGGTACGGCACGATCCATCGAGCCGTGGATGATTACTCTCGATTCACCGCCCAACGAGACGAAATACCGCTGCCATTGGACCGCCCCGATGGCGATCGATCCATTCGATCACAACACCGTGCTCTACGGGTGCCAGGTGATCCTGAAGACGATCAACGGCGGTCAGTCATGGACGGAGCTCAGCCCGGACCTCTCGACCAAAGATCCGTCAAGGATCACGTCGAACGGCGGCATCGTCGGCGACAACCTCGGTCAATATGCGGGAGAGGTCGCCTGGGACATCGAGTTCTCGAAAATACAGCGCGGCCTGATCTGGGCGGGCACGAACGACGGAAAGCTCTGGTACACGAAAGACGGCGGCGCGACCTGGATCGATGTCACGAAGAACATCAAAGACCTGCCTCCCTGGGGCACCTTCACACAGATCTGGCCGTCGACGTTCGATCCGGGTACGGTCTACACTGCCGTGTCGTTCCACCTCATGGACGATCGCAAACCGTACATCTACAAGTCGACGGATTACGGCACGACCTGGACGAAGATTACAAGCAACATTCCGTCGGGCAATCCGCTCGACTACGTCCTGTCATTCTCGGGAAACCCCAACAAGCGAGGGATGTTGTTTGCAGGAACGGGTCGGGCGTTCTACTACTCCCTCGACGACGGCGGCACGTGGACGCGATTCAAAGACGGCCTCCCGCCCGCGCCGGTGAGCTGGATCGTCGTCGAACCGCGGTTTCGCGACGTCGTCGTCTCGACCTACGGCCGCGGGCTGTTCATCCTGCCGAACATCACCGCGCTCGAACAGGCTGGTCAACCCGTACCGCAGACCACGACGACCCAGCTGCTGGAGCCGGGGGCAATCTTCCGGCAGGCGCGCAGCGTGTTCATGCAACCCGGACGTCCGCACTTCGCGTTCTTCATCGCGACCGCGCCGTCGGGTCCGATCCAGATGGAAATCCTCGACGCGGCCGGCAGACTGGTGAAAGCCGAACCCCTCGTCGCGCACCAGGGCTGGAACGGCGCGAACTGGGATTTGCGGTACGGACCACCAAAGCTCGTCGAGCTGAAGACGACGCCGGCGGAGAACCCGTACATCTGGGAGGAACCACGATTCGCGGGAAAGGACATGCGGACGATCACGCACTGGGGGATCACACCGCAGACGGGGATTCCGATGGCGGCGCCAGGAAAATACCAGGTGCGCCTCACGATCGACGGCAAGCCATATTCGCAGCCGTTCGAAGTCGTCAAGGATCCTGCGGTGGCGGCGTCGACCGAGGACCTCACCTTCTCCACCCAGACCCAGGTCCGCATCCGCGATGACATCACGGCGGCGTCGGAGATGGTCAACCGGATGGAGATATGGCGGAAGCAGATTGAAGACCAGTTGAAGGCGCCGAAGCTGCGCGCCGACGTGTCGCGGTCCCTCAAGGAGATCGACCAGACGATTCTCGACGTCGAGCGGAAACTCGTCTCCCGCTCCGAGATGCTCAGCGATGACAAGTATTTTCCCGAGGCCTACAAGGTCTACATGAACCTGATCTGGTTGAGCGGCGGCGTCGGCATGGGGGCGAGCGACGAGGCAGGCAGCATCGACTACCGCCCGACCGACACGCAGCTGCAGGTGCTCGAGGTGATCGAGAAGGATCTCGGCGCCGCGCGCTCCGCGTTCGAAAACCTGGAGAAGAACGTGCTGCCCGGGTTCAACAAGACGATGTCCGGGCGGGCGGCGGCCATCGGCGGCAAATAGGAGGCGGGGACCGCAGTTTGACCGGGCACGCGGTGAAGGTATAGGCTCACGCGGTCTTACCCAGCTGAGCCGTGCCGATGGCCTGGTTGCAGCAAATTCGACGTCAGTGGAGGTTTCGATGAATGTATGGAGGCGGCAGCGGAACCGAGTGTGGCTGGCGGCCGGGATCGCGGCCATCATGTCCGTCGCCGGAGTCGCGCAAACCACGGATCCGGCTCACGGCGTCTGGAAGCTGGATGTCGCGAAGTCCAAGTTCAGTCCTGGACCCGCGCCGAAGGAGATGACGCTCACGATCGAGGCCGCGGGACCGGGCCGCAAAGTCAGCGTGACGGGCGTCGACGGCGAGGGCAAGCCGATCGGGTGGGGGTACACAGGCAACTTCGACAGCAAACCGAATCGCCTGACCGGCAGCAATCCTGATGCGGATTTCGTGCTGCTGAAACGCCTGAGCCCCGCTACGACGAGAACCACGTTCAAGAAGAACAACAAGACCACGCTCGTGAACGGCGTGTCGGTATCGGCCGACGGCAAGACTTTGACGGTCGCCTCCAGCGGCGTCAACGGGCAGGGCAAGACAACCAAGAACACGTACGTCTTCACGAAGCAATAACGACGGCTCGAAGTAACATGGGCCGGGCTGCGACCGGCCCATGTTCGTTCCCTCGCGATTAGTCCCCGCCGTTCAGGACTCGGCTCGTATCGTGACGCCGTGCTCCATCAATATCCGGCCGCCGGCGCTTCGTTCCCGATCAAGATCCCGTTGCGGTACGTATTCGGGCACAGCGGATGCGTAAACACCGACGCGCCATCAACGGACGAATAGGTGATGTCGTCGACCAGCGCGCCGCCAGGCGGATTGAGTCCGGCAAGCGTGCGCACGCGCTTGGCGATCTCATGGTCGGTGCACGAGGTGTCGCCGCTGATGCCGAGGCCGCCGATGATGTTTCCTCCCGAGTCGTAAAGCGGCACGCCACCACCGAAGAAGATCAGACCGCCCGCGATCTGTTCACGGCCACCGGCTTGACCGGTTGGCGGTGCAAGATACTTCGGTTCGAACAAGTTCGATTGCCCGAGGCTCCACAGAGAATGTCCCGGCTGTGTGAAGGTATAGAGCCGCGCCGTCGACAAGGCCAGCGTATCCAGACTGAACGCGTTGGCGGTGTACGCCTTTGACTTCGCGATCGCCTGGCTGCCGGGCCAGACCTGCGACGGATCCGCCGTGGATGTGGCGTAGGTACAAATCTCGCCGTTCCGATTGACGATCGCGCCCCACATCCTCGTGCCATGGAAAAGGCCGCCGGCCTCGCCGCCGGCGGCCGGCGCCGCGGCCAGCAAATCGCGCAACGCACCTTCGTCGGGGAGGCCGTGGCATTTCGACTGAGCAGCGGCGGCGGTGCCTGATCCCAAACGTAAAACCCACACGCCCACCACACAGATAAGCGTGCTCAGAATCGCAGCGATCAAGACTCGACGGTGCATGGTGTTCTCCCTCGCTAAACGGTTGGCCGACGCAGGGGCGACGCACGGCTCGTCCCTACCTGTCGGGGGTTCAGATATACGCGATGCAGTCGATCTCGACGAGCGAGTTGCCGGGGATTCCACCGGCTGCCGCGATCGTCGTGCGCACGCCCGGCTCTGGCCCGAACTTCCCCCTGAAGACGGCGTTCATGGCCTCGTAGTCCTTCAGATCGTTCAGGTAGACGTTGACCTTCAGCACCTTTTCCATCGACGACCCGCAGGCTTCGAGCTGCCCCTTCATCTGCTCGAGCACTTTCGTGGTGTGCACCGTAATATCGCCGGCCTGGTGGTATCCGATGCCCGAAATGAACACCAAGTTGCCGTACAACACCGTGCTGTTGAAGAGTGGAGGGTTCGCAGGATCTGGCGGCTTGGCGCCGGCGGCGCGGAATACCTTCTTCACCGGCTTGTCCGCCGTGCCCTGCGCGAACGCGGTTGCGGGCGCCGCCACCGCCGCAGCTGCCGCCGCTGCGGGTGCCTGCTTCAGGAACGCTCTCCGATTCGACTTCGCCATGCTACCTCCTGATGGACATCCGACCGGCCGGGGCGACACCCCGTCCGCGCTGCGAACCCGCTCCCCCGCGCCGCGCGGGATTCAGCCCGTCCCATTGCGGGTCGCCAATTGGTCCGTACCCGGCCGGCAACGTCCGCCAGTCCGGCCGCGAAATGCCGTTCAAGTCATACACGATCCGTCCGTCCTTGACGGTGAGCTCGCACATCAGCCGCTCGGTCGAGTCCTGGCGCGCGCCGTTCATATCGACGAGACCGAAGCGGCCTTTCTCGACGCGCAGCACGGCGACGTCGGCAATCGCCCCGACCGACAGATGGCCCAGTGCGTCCTGTTTGATCTCGCGCGCTGGATTCCACGTCGACCGCGCGATCACGTCGTCGATCGACATGCCCATCGCGAGGAACTTATCCATCACGTTGAGCATGTCCTTCATCCCCGCATTCATGCTGCCGATGTGCAGATCGGTGGAGATCGAGTCGGGAAGGAAGCCTTCCTTCATCGCCGGCACGGCGATTCGCCACAGGAAGCTGCCGCCGCCGTGTCCGACGTCGAAAATGACTCCGCGCTTTCGTCCTTCGATCAGACCGGGATTCACGTGACCCGAGGGATCGAGTTCGCCGCGAAGGCCTGAGTAGACGTGCGTGTAGATGTCGCCGGGACGCAGCTTCTTCGTGACGAGCTCCGCGACCGGACGCTCCGGCCTCCCGGTGCCGAAATCCACCATGACTGGAATGTTCGCCATGGTCCCTGCTTCCACCGCGCGCTCGACCGGCGCCCATTCAGGTCCCTGGTAATGCGCGGTCTTGACGCCGATGATCAGGCCCGGAAACCGCTTCGCCATTTCGGCAGTCGGCGCCGCTTCCATGTCGGTGAGGTCCTGCTCGAATTTGCCGCCCCGCATGCCGTTGCCGACGATGTTGATGAAGGCCAGGATGCGGGTCTTGGATCGATCGATGATGCGCTGCTTGAAGTCTTCGAAATTCCGCCACCCGGCACACCCTGCATCCGCCACGGTCGTGACGCCGACGCGGAACGTGAATCCGTCCGGCGGGACGCTGTTGTCGCCCGCGTACGATCCGCGCTCGCCGGTACCGGTATACGTGTGCGTATGGATGTCGATGAGGCCCGGCGTCACGTAGAGCCCGGGGACGTCGACGGTCTTCAACGCGTCCGCCGGATCCAGGCCGACGGCGACCGCGGCGATCTTTCCTTCGAAGATGCCGACGTCACGCACGCCGCTGACGCGGTTGCGCGCGTCGATGACATATCCACCGCGAAGGAGCAGGTCATATTTATGGGTCGCCGGTGCGGGCGCTTGCGGCGATCCTGCGACGGTGACAAGGAAAAAGGTAAAAGGTAAAAGGTAAAGAGCCCATCTTCGAGGCACGGCTCTCATCGATCAACCCCTGCGCGCGGATCGGCGTGTGGCTGTCCACGTCGCCCCGAGATACTCGCCCATGTCGAGCGGGCCGCCCATCTGATCGCCGGATAACGTCCCGGTAAAGGTGAGGCCGATCGAATCGCCGTGCTGCTCGCCGAACGCGCTGCGGATACGCACGCGGTCGCCGTCGATGGTGCCGGTCACCTCGCGCGTGACGAATTCTCCCTGATGGAACCCGCCCAAATCGTTCCCCCTCTGCGTCAGGTGGAAGGTGTGTGTCGAGGCGGCGGCGGCGTATTTGATGGCCACGCTCCATTGGCCGCTCACGTCGCCTGCCGCCGGCGCGGGCGCGCCCGGGTCAGCCTGCGCAGGCGGCTTCGACAGGATGGCCACCAGCCTGTCGGCGATGATCTTTTCGTCACCTGGCGCGAGCATGTACGGCGTGACCGAGACGCCGGTCTGCGCCGACTGGGCGCCGCCGCGCACGGGATCCATGGTGATGCGCGGCTCGCCGTCGAGCAGCGCGCGGGACACGGCCTCGCCCGCGATCGCGATCCGCTGCCGATCCCAGAGGATGCGGAGCGAGGGGGTCCGGTTCGACAAGCCGTTGGGCTGCGAGACCGATGTCGTCACGCCCGCGATCGTCGACACGCGCTGCGCGATGTGATCGAGCCAGCCATTCCAGCGCTTCCACTCCGCCTCGTGATCGCGCTGCACCCACATCTCGACGGCCATCAGCATGCCGATGGCCTCTTCCTTTCCGACTTTGAGCGCGCGCGCCGGGCCATGATGAGGCGCGCTGTGGACCCACGCGGCTTTCACCAGGTCCTTGCGGCCGAGGAGCAACCCGGCGCTCTGCGGTCCGCGCAGACATTTGCCGCCGCTGTAGGCGACGAGCGTCGCGCCGTTCTGCAGATGCACGTTCGGGATCGTGAGGATCTCGGCGGCCGCATCGACGAGGATCGGCACCCCCTTCGCCTTCGCCGCCGGCGCGATCGCCTTGACGCTGAGCGGACTGTTATCCGCGTTCGGCCCGGCCAGAACGTAGATGACCGCGGTGCGCGGACCGAGAGCGGCCTCGAACTCGGCGGCGGTTTCGACTTCGATCACGCGCAGCCCGACCGCGCGAAGCGCCGCATCGTAGACGTTGCGCGAGTGCTTCGGAATGATCGCTTCGTCTTTCGGGAAGCCGCTCAGATTCGGGATGCGAATGTGCAGATCCGGATTGCCGCCGGCCACGCAGGCCGCGGAGGCATGCATCAGCGCCGCCGAGCAGCCGCACGTGACCAGGCCCCACTCCGCGCCGGTGAGGACCGCGAGCCGCGCGCCGACCGCATCGGCCAGTTCGTCGAGATGGACGTACTGTCTCGAGGCCGCGTCCATCGCCGCGCGCACCTCGGGCAGCATCGTCGAGCCGCTGATGATCGTGTAGGTGCCGCGCGCGTTGATGAGCGGACGCACGCCAATCGAGCGGTACACGTCTGTGCCGGCGCGGAGTCCCGTCGACGGCGCCGCGGCGGCCGCCGCGGGCGCGCCACGCGTCTGCGTGGCCGCGCGAGCGGCGCCGGGCAAGGCCAACAGGCCGCCGAGAACTCCGCCGCGCCGAATCAGCTCACGGCGCGTGATGGTCGAATCGCCCATAGCGAGCTCCTTGGCGGGGTCTAAAGACCCCGCCCTACAAATGCGACCCCGCCCTACAAATGCGGCATCCGATCGCCGGTAGGTGACGGTTTTCTACCGATTTCCGAAAACCAACTCCCCGAACTTCTCGAATTCGTGAAAACTGTCGCCGACGGGTGCCCAGTCCCACTGAGTCCGCTTACCGTCGTCGTGATCCATCCGATAGAAATTCGCCCGCCAGCGGGTGCCGGGCTTTGGCGGCACGTTCTGCAGCGGCGTGAGCAGCGTGTAGGGGATGAAGAACTCCGCGCGCCAGCCCTGGATGGACGCGCCCGACTGCTGCGGTCCGCCCATGATGCTCGTCGCCTTGCGCGTCTTCTTGCCACCCTCGTAATGCCACGGACGCCAACCGAGGAACTTCCCGCCGAAGTTCGGAATGAGGATGGGAAGCTCGTGGTTGAGCGGTGAGATCTCGTACTCGAAATAGACCGGATACCGTTCGTCGGTCCAGAGGAACACCTCGAAGACGTCCTCGTTCCACAGGTCCATGAAGTCTTCACTCATGGCCGCGGTGAGCTTCTTATCCGTCCCTTCCATCAGAAAATACAGACCGGTCGTGGAGTACAGGACTTTGAAGCGTGTGTCGTACGGGTGGGCTTCCGGCTGGCGGCGGCGCAGCGCCGTCCACTCGGCGCGCCGCCAGTTCGCGTGATCGCCGGCGCCGGTGACCTCGAAGTCGTCCACCATGGTGACCGTCAGCTGCGGCCGTCCCGTCGATTGTGCCTGCACGGCGGCATCATAGCGGTTCGGGAGCGCGCCGAGGAACGTCACCATCAACAGGGTGCTGACGACCGTGCCGGACATCATGTAATGTCTCCTGTGCAAAGACGCGCTGGATTATATAAGGACAGGAGGCTGCGATGCATCGCAGAGCGTTCGTGCGGCTCCTCGCCGCCGCCCCACTCGCCGAAGCGCTTCGCGCGAAGGCGGACAAGGCTCCAGCGGGCCAAGCCGCCTTCGCCCAGGCTCCGGCGGGCCAGGTGGAAACGGCGAAGCAGACGCATCCAGATTTGCCCGCGCTGCGCGTGGCGTCGCGCTACCCGCCTGCCGCTGTCCCCGGCATGCCGGGCCCATACCCTGGGCGCGTCGTCTCGGTGACGTCCGAGAAATCCGTCGACACCGCGACCGGTACCGCAAACGGAGAGGTCGTGCGCGAGATGATGGCGCGCGGCATGCGCCGGCTGACGGGGGCGAGCACGACCGCCGATGCCTGGCGCCGCTTCTTTCAGCCCTCCGACATCGTCGGCCTGAAGGTGAACTGCGGTGGATACCCGTACGTGATCTCCGCGTACGAAATCGTCAACGAGACCGTGCAGCGCCTGATGGACATCGGCGTGCCCGCCTCGCAGATCTTCGTCTACGAGCGGTTCCAGAATCAGCTCGACGAGTGCAACTACACGCCGCACCTCCCCGACGGCGTCCGCATCGTCGCGGCCGAACGGGCGAACAGAAACGTCGACAACAGCGGCTACGATCCCGCCACCTACCTCGAAGCGAGTTTCTTCGGCGAGGACGATACGCGATCGAACATGATGCGGCTCGTGTCGCAGCGGCTGACGAAGATCATCAACATCCCGAACATGAAGGACCACGGCGCCACGGGCGCGACCGGCTGCCTGAAGAACATCGCCTACGGCAGCTTCTCGAACGTCGCGCGCACCCATCAGCGCGGGAAATCTCACACCTATTCGGTCGTCGGCACGCTCGCCACCATCGAACCGCTGCGATCGAGAACCGTGCTGCAAATCATGGACGGGTTACGCGGCGTGTGGCACGGCGGCCCGTTCGCGCGGACGACGCGTTATGTGTTCTATCCGCGGCAGATCATGTTCGGCACCGATCCCGTCGCCATCGATCGGCTGCTGCTCGACATCATCGAGAAAGAGCGTCTCGCGCACGGCGCGCGGTCGATCTGGGATCGATCTCCCGAGTCGCTGCGGATGGACGACACACGCGCGCGCGATGCGGATCCGAACGTGAACATCATCATCAGGGAACCGGGCCATGTCGAATACGCGTCGACGCTCGGTCTCGGCGTGTCCGACCGTGCCCGCATCACCGTCGAGGACGAAACGGCGTGACGTCGATCGTCCCGCTCACCGTCGCGCTGGTGCTGTCGGTCCCGTGCGTGTACTGGACGCAGGGCGTGACGAGCCGTCCGGCGGTCGAAGACGCGGGCTTGAAGACGTTCTGCGTTCCCGCCGATCAGGCCGATCTCTGGCGGGCGGCAGGTGTCCGCGTCACCCCGATCAGCGAAGCGGAATTCTCGGCACGCGAGGCGCTGCCGTCGCCCGGCGTGACGGCCCGCGCGGGCGTCGCGTCGCCGACGCGGGCCCCGTGGATCAACGCCAATGGCTGGCGGTTCGCCCGCCAGCCTGCGAAGAAATACTCTTACAGCCCGAGTGCAGGCGCCGCCGCGCTCGCCGCCGCGGAGGCCTACGCGTATGGCGCGGACGCGATTCTGAAGATCGATCCTGCCGACCTGAAGCGCGCGGGCGACATGCTGACGTTTCTCGGGAGCGTGCCGTCCCTCGATCTGCCGACGGTCGCCGACATCGGCATCGTGGACGACGGGTCTGCCGTGACCGGCGAGATCATGAATCTGCTCGCGCGACGCAACCTTCTGTACAAGATTGTTCCTTCACCCTCAACCGCGCTCCCGCTGAACATTGTCATCGGCAGCGCTGCGTACCCGCGCGCGGCGGCAGCCGATCCCAGTGCATTCGCGCTGAAGGTTCGCCGCGACCTGACCGACGACCGCCGAAGTCTGCGGATTTATGGAAGCGAGGTCGTGATCGGGCGGCTGACGGCGAACGCCGAGCGGGCCCGGCTTCATCTGATCAATTACGGCGGCCGCGAACTCGAAGGTTTGCGTATTCGGGTGCGAGGCGCGTTTCAAGCCGGGGACGCGGCCGTCTCCGGAGTAGGGCGCGTTTCGCTTGACGATCGCGTCATCGCCGAAGGGGCGACTGAGTTCTCGCTTCCCCGCCTGACGACCTATGCGGTCATCGATCTGCGGTGAAGCGACGCGACGTCGAACCACTTTCCCAACCGGTTGGCGCCGCACGAGGTCAGATACCGCAGGAGGGGTCAATGAAGTTGCACCAATTGTTCGTCATCGCGTTTCTCATCGGCGGCACGTCCGTCGCGAATGCGCAGGACTCCGTTCGGCTGCAATTGGAGACCGTGAAGGACGGTTCCACCGTGGCGACACCAGCAGTCTCGGTGACCTCGGGTTCAACTGGCACGATTGAACTCGACCGTCTGGGAAGGATCGCGTTCACGCCGACTCTGCGCGGCTCAGAAAGCGTCGCGGTTGCGTTCGACATCCGGGTGGGAGGCAAGCGGTTGCAACCGCGCCTCGTGATCAGCAGGGATGAACCAGGTTCTTTGTCCTGGCAATCGGATACGGGCTCAGAGTCCTTCAAAATCAGAATCTCCTGGATTCGGTAGGAACGAGCCGGCGACGTCCATGACAGCGGCCGAACGCTGGTTTCTCGTCATAGCCGTTCTCGCGGTAGCCACGCAGTATGTCGTTGGCGTGAATCCGCGCACTCGACGCCAGTGGCTCTATGTTGCTGTCACGCTGGCGTTCCTCGCTTGGGTTCTGCCGCTCATGGTGTCGCTGCGATCGCGCTGAATCTGACGGTCAATCCGGATTCAACGATTCCAGATTCGACGATTCCGATTCGAGGATTCGCCGATTCAAAGATTAGGGATTCAAAGATCAGGGATTAGGGATTAGGGATTGATCATTCCCCTCTCAACGCGATCACCGGGTCCACGCGCGTCGCCCGGCGCGCCGGCAGGAAACTCGCGACAAAGGCTACGGCGCCAAGGAAGACGGCGACGCCTGAGAACGTGATCGGATCGAATGGACTGACTTTGTAGAGAAGCGATCGCGCCGCCGGCATGGCCGCGGCGGCCAGCACGCAACCGATGACGATGCCGATGGCGGCGAGCACGATACCCTGCCCGACGATCAGTCGCAGGATCTCCCGGCGGCCCGCGCCGAGCGCAAGGCGGACTCCGATTTCCTGCGCGCGCTGCGAAACCGAATACGAAAGCACGCCATATACGCCGAGGGCCGCGAGGAGCAGGCCGATGACTCCCGTCGTCCCGAAGATCCAGCCATAGAGTCCGTACTGCCAGAATTGCAGCCGCTTCAATTCGGACATCGTCCGAACCTGCGCCATCGGCAGATTCGAATCTGACGCTCGAATCGCCTCGCGGACTGCTGACGTCACCGACGCGGGATCCCCCTCGACGCGAATCGTCAGCCCGGTGTTCAGGAATTGCTGGTACGCGAACGGGACGTATGCAGCCGCCGGCGGCTGATCGTTTCCAGGATCGACGCCGTACATCGTGAAGTCTGGCGCCACGCCGATGATGGTGAACCAGTCCTCTTTGGGTCCCTCGAGTCTGAAGCGGCGGCCGATCACGTCGCCCGAAGGCCAGAACCGACTCTTCATCTGCTTGTTGATGACCGCCACCGGCGAATGGGACCACCCCTCGGCGTCGGTGAAATCACGCCCCTCGACGACGGGCAGGCCGAGCGTCGAGTTGAAATGCGGGGTAACTGCGATCAGCGAAATGCCTCTCTGCTCGCCCTTCTCCGCGGCGCGTCCCTCGACGATGACGGTCCCCCCGCCACCTCCGCCGCTGAACGGCACGTAGTTCGATGCGAACGTCGCGCGCACCGCGGGCAGGGCTTCGACGCGCCGCACGATGTCCTCGACGCGTCTCAGCTTCGCATCCGGCTCCTCGTAGATCGCACCCGGCATGTAGAAGCGCATCGTCATCAGCGGCTTCGGATCGAAGCCGACGTTGAACGCGCCGAGGTTCCAGAACGTGCGGACGAACAGCAGCGCGCCGACGAGCGCGACGAGCGCAAAGGCGATTTGCGCAACAACCAGCGAACTGCGGAGGAATGATTTCGCGACGCTGTTGCCGCGCGTCCCCTCCTTCAGCGTGTCGTGCAGATTGCCGCGGGATATCTGCAGCGCGGGAAAGAGACCGAAGACAATCGCGGTACCGGCGGCAACGGTCACGGTGTAGAGCACCGATCGCCAGTCGATCTCCCAATGCACGTAATACGGAACCTGGTCGGGCGGCATCGCCGAGGCAATCAGACGGGTGCCGGCGACAGCCAGCAATATTCCCAGCGGAACGCTCAGCAGTCCGAGCACGAGGCTTTCGGTCACGAGCTGCCGGACGATTCTGCTGCGGCCGGCGCCCAACGCCGCACGCACGGAGATCTCGCGACGCCGGCCGGCGGCGCGGGCGAGCAGGAGGTTCGCCACGTTCGAACAGGCGATGAACAACACGAGCGTGACGCCCGCCATCATGAGGAGAAGAACGAGCGGCACCTCCTTGGGCAGAAACGCATCGCGCAGCGTGCGCAGCCTCGACATCCAGCCTTCATTCGTACTCGGATACTGCGCCGCAAGCCGCCCCGCAATCGCATCGAGTTCCTGACGCGCCTGCGCCATCGTGACGCCCGGCTTCAATCGCCCGAATGCGAAAAGACCGCGGAAGTCGCGCTGATCCTTCGCGACGAGCGGCACGAGCGGGACCCACA
This sequence comes from Acidobacteriota bacterium, assembly GCA_046731735.1. Taxonomy (GTDB): domain Bacteria; phylum Acidobacteriota; class Vicinamibacteria; order Vicinamibacterales; family 2-12-FULL-66-21; genus JALZOC01. The sequence goes on along the minus strand of JBKPLP010000076.1, from coordinate 1,809 downwards.
GCCGCTGATTGTTCGGGAACGCGAATCCCTGAGGCATGATCCCGACGACCAGGTGAGGCTTGCTGTTCACGAGGATCGGCTGCCCGACGATGTTCTCGTTTCCGGCATACCGATTCATCCACAGGTCGTAGCCGAGGAGCACGACATCGGCGGCACCTTCACGATCGTCCTCGGGCGTGAAATCGCGGCCGCGAATCGGATGCGTCCCGAGCATCGGAAACAGGTCCCACGATATTCCCGCGCCGAGGTACCGCTGCGGCTCCCCGTGGCCATCCGAAATCGTCAGGCTTCTGCCGCTGACCGCCGTGATGGTCGAGAAGACCGTGTTGGCCTCCTTCCAGTCGCGCATGTCGAGGTACGAGAGGCCGGCGTCGTCGTTTGTTTTCGGCTTCTGTTCGCCGACCACCAGAATGCGATCGGGATCGGTATAGGGATACGGCTTGAGGAGCACGCCGTCGATGAGGCTGAAGATGGTGGCGTTGAGGCCGATGCCGAACCCGAGACAGAGGATCGCGACGGTCGCGAATCCCTTGCTGCGCGAGAGGGTGCGCAGGGCGTAGCGGACATCCTGGAGGATCATTGGGGATTAGACGAGTTCCCGGAGGGAGTTGTTGCGCAGCACGTGGGCGTAGAGCGGTCTACGTCACGACAGCCGCCTGTTAACTATCGACGAGGGGGCGGGGTGAACCGCCCCCTCGTCGGCCGTTTCAGAAGTAGAACTTCAGCGCGAACTCGAGATTCCTCGGCGGGCTGATGGTGCTCGTAATCCGGCCGAACGAGTTCGGCTGGCTGAAGTTCACAGCCGGCGGATTGAAGCTCGGATGGTTCAAGAAGTTGAAGAACTCCGCGCGGAAGTCGACATACTTGCTGCCCGCGAGCGGGAACTTCTTGCCGAGAGACACATCCAGGTTGCCGTACTTCGGCGCGCGCACGATCCCGACGCCGGCGTTGCCGAAGGTGCCTAGAGCCGGCGCGGCGAACGCCGTCTCATCGAGCCAATGATCGATCGTCTGGTTGGCGGGCTTGCCGTCCCCGATCCGGTCGGGTCTGGCGTTGCCGCGGGGATTCTGCAACGAGTTATCAGCTGTGGTCACGGTAATCGGAAATCCGGTGTGCCAGTTGACGATGGCGCCGACATTCCATCCACCGAGTACGGCGTCCGCGAGGCCGTTCCAACCCGCGCGTGAGTTGCCGTTCTTGAAGAACGGCAGCTCGTAGATCGCGGACGTCGTGATGTTGTGTGTGGCGTCGAAGAACGCGGGACCATAGTTGTATGCGTGCCGGTTGTAATTGTTGCCAGAGTACGCCCCCTGCGCCGCCACGCCCCCGCTGCCGTAGTATCCGAGATTGTCGGTCATCGTTTTACTCCAGGTGTACGAGGCGAGGAACTCGAGACCGTTCGCGTAACGTCGCCGGGCGCCCGCCTGAAGTGCGTTGTAGTTGCTGACCGCCCACGAGTCGGTGCCGCTGATTTGGGTCACGAGCGGATACACGGAGTACAACGGCCGTCGCTGCTGGAATGGCAGCCACGTCGATGGTGGCCCGGTTCCAGGCAGCGGCTGGTTCCAGTCCGTTGGTGCCACGAGATGTGTGGCGTGGTGACCAACATAGCCCAGAGTGACAGTGCTGCCCGGGGTGAGCTGGTATTCGAAGGTGAGGTTGTACTGCTGCGTGAACTGTGGACGCAGATCGGGGTTCCACACGCGGATCTGCCCGAATACCTGACCGGTCGCGAGGACGTCGGTGAAGCCAGTCGCGATCGAGCCAGCTCCCGACGATTTGTCGTAGGTGGTATCGGCCTCGGAGAAG
>JBKPLP010000075.1:0-5323 GCA_046731735.1 Acidobacteriota bacterium | reverse complement strand
CAGCTCTTGTGTGAGCATGGTGAGCCCGTTCTTCAGCGCGGCTTTGCCTATTTCAGGCGCGTCGGCGTAAAGCTCCCTGAGCTTTTGAAGCTTTTGCTCGACGACTGCGTCGCTGTTACGTTCCGTCGCCAATTGTGTCGTCGCCATCGCTGCTGCTCCTTTCGGTTCTGTTCAACTGGTGTGCGCCGACCTAGGCGCTGATCTTGTCCAGGAACTCGTCAACCGCCTTGCCGACGCGCTTCACCCGTTCGGTCTCCGCCACCGTCAAATCCGGATGGGCGACGAACCAGCCTTCTGCGGGGATCTGGTGCCTGACGATCCAGTCCTTCACCTGCGGGCTGTGAATCCCCGGCCAGCCTTCGAACGCAGAGAAGATGATGTCCATTTCGTCGGGGATCTTCGTCGCGAAGTCGTCGATATAGGGGTCCCACTCGCCGTCGAAGGCCGTGGCGAAGAGAAACTTCGTGTCGTTGTCCAGGAAAACGAAGCGCATGTTGTGGAGCGTGCCAACCTTCTTCCCCGCGCTGAAGTTGCCGTTCAGCAACTGCAGCACCGTGCGCAGCCGCCGGGCTCCGCCGGGCGCGAACGGGGCGATCACGGTCAACTCTGAGACCGAGCCCAGTCGGATGCCGATCCGCCCGGCGCTTTCCGTCTGCGATGCCTGCGCCTCCAGCGCCAGCGACTTCAGCGATGGGAGGGCGTTCTCCAGCGCCACTTTCGCCATCTCGGGCGCGTCGCGGTAAGCCTCCCGCAGCTGCTGGATCTTTCTCTCGACGCTCTGGTCCTGATCCGGTCTGGTCGGTGTTTGCGTTGCCATGTGTGCCTTGTCCTTTCGTTGCTTTCGACTCGTGCGCCCTGGTTAATCCATGGCCCTGACCGGCAACGGCGCTGGCTGCCGGAGACCTCCTCGCGAGGCCTCCGCTCTCCGGCGCCCACGGTCATTGCGGTGCGTTCGCAGCCCGCATCTCGGTCGTGGCGATGTCGCTCAACAAGAAGAGATCGGTGAGCACGGCGCGGAGATGAATCGACGCATTCAGGTTGTCAATCAACTGCGAACTGATGGCGGGTTGTGCCAGCACCAATTCGATGGCGCTCGTGGCGTCGCGGGCGTCGCGATCGAGCACGGCCAGGAACGCGAGGTACTTCTCCGCCGAGTCCCGTGCATCGGCTGTCACCGCCGTCACACAGGCGTCGGCAAGCCCTGACAGCGCGTCCACGGCACGTTGCAGGGACTCGCGGATCTGAGTGCCCGATCGGCTACCGTCCTCGCTCGCCAATCCCTGGGCGGCATAGGCCAGCATGAACTCGTAACACTCTTCAACCGCACGACACCGGCGGCGAATCTCAACTCGCATCTCTCATCTCCTCTGCTTCTCGAGTTGGGCGAACAGCGGCGGGTGTCACCACCCACCGCGCGGGATCGTGCTCCTTCAGCACGAAGTCACGACTCATCCAGCCGAAGATCATCGACTTCGTGATCGGGCGTTTCTCTGGACGCAGGCCGAAGTAGACGTGAATCATGACGAGCGCGATCAATCCCACGCCCGCGAGGCCGTGAAGCACATACATCCATCCCCACGTCACATCGGTGAAGAGATACGGATTGCGGGGGAAGAAAATCGTTCGCACCCGAAACATCATCAAGACGCCGGTGACGATGACCGACAGCCCGGCCGCGATGATCGCGCCGTGGAAGCCTTTGTTCTCGAGTGGATACTTCGCAAATCGTCGGGGCGCCGGCACCGCTTGTCCAAAAAATCGCCGGAGGCGCCTGATCGCGTCCACGATGTCCGTTTTGTCCGGCCAAATCGACCAGAAGTCCAGCCAGAACGACGCATGGATGATGTGAAACATCACGGACGCGGTCAGGACCGTGCCGGCGATCCAATGGAGCGTCACCCAGGCAAACTCCACCCCCACTTTGGGAAGAAACGCCGTGAAGAGCAGCGTGAACATCGACGCCGCCATCAGCCAGTGGAAAGCGCGTGCGACCCCTGAATGACGCGGCACTCGCGCTGGAATCGCCGCGATAATTTCAGGCGCGGTCGTGCCCGACCACTGTTTCTCTCCAGCGAAGAATCTGACGTAGGCGGCGTGAACGATCAGAAACGCCACGGCCGAGAAGAAGGCCACCTGGATCAAGAACCACGCGATGTGGATGGGAACACTCTGTCCCCAGGGATCTATGGCCCACTGCAGGACGTTCATGTTGTCTCCTGTCCGCCCGCGATGGCTCGCTTCACGAGGTTTCGCATGAGAGGAATCTTGTAGCCGTTGAACTGCAGCGGAACCGCGCCTTGCACCGCAAGGTTCCCCGCCATCTCTCCGGTCTCGCCGCTTCTCGGCCTGCCAGTGACCGCTCGTTCGACGGACGCCAGCCGCAGCGGACGCGCGGCGACCGCATTCACAGCGATCCTGATGCGCTCGATCCGATCACCCGAGAGCGCGATCGCCGACGCCACGTTGAGCAGGGGAAAATCCCAGACTGCTCGATCGCGGATCTTCTCGAAATAGAAACGCGCGCCGGCCCACGTTGACGGAATCCGAATGCTCGAGAGCACGTCACCCGGCCGCAGGATAGTCAGTCGCGTGATATCGATGTCCGGGCCGACGAAGTAATCCTCGGCGTTGATCACCCGTTCGCCCTTCGCCGTTTGCAGCACGAATTTCGCGTCGAGCGCGATCAGCGCCGGCGCGGTGTCCGACGGGTTCACCGCCACACACCGCTCTGCGTGGAGAATGGCGTGCTCCCGGTTGCGCCCGTCCGGTGTATCCGCATAACAGATGTTCCCGTGCGCGCGGTAGCATGGCCAGCCGGCCCGGTAATACCAGCAGCGCGCGTCCTGCGAGACGTTCCCGCCGAGGGTTGCCTGGTTGCGGATCTGTGGCGAAGCGACCGCTTCTGCCGCCCGTGCGAGGAGCTGGTATTTCTGCTGAATGAGCGGGTGGTTCGCCACTTCCGTCAGCGTCGTCATCGCCCCGATCTCGATGCCATCCGATGTACTGCGCACTCCCTTGAGCTCCGGGATGCCACTGAGATCGATCACCGCCCTCGGCTTTCGCATCCGGTCTTTGAGCCAGTCGAAGCTGTCGAGTCCGCCAGCCAGAATCCAGGCGTCCTGGCCTCTTTCTTCGAGGAGCTTCTGTGCGTTCGCCAACGAGGCTGGCTGCAACAGCAGGAATGCCGGCATGACGTCGTGTATGACGGCCATGATTCTCCTCAGGCGTAGGTCGTCAACCGCACGGGACCTTCACCCCTTGTGGCCAGCGCTTCCAGGACGCGGTCGGGGGTAATTGGCGTGCGGAGCACACAGCGGTTGCCAATTGCGTTCTGAATCGCGCACAGCACCGCGGCGCTACCGGCAAGAGCGGCCACTTCGCCGACGCCCTTCGCGCCGACCGGATTGCTTGGATCGGGAATATTCACCGCCTCCCACCGCATCTCCAGCGGTACGTCGAGGATTGTGGGAGGCTTGTTCTGATAGAACCGCCGCGAGATCAGCTTCCCGTAGGTCGGCTCGTAGACGATGTTCTGGCTGCGCGCGTGTCCGAAGCCTTGTATCCCGCCTCCATGAAGTTGCGCGCCAAGGCTCCGCGGATGGAGCACTGTCCCGACGTCGGCCACGGGCAGATACTCGAGAATCCGGTGCTCTCCGGTTTCGGTATCCACTTCGACTTCGGCGAACGCCGCGATAAACGACCAGACCCTTCCCTCGGCCGGAAACTCGTCTTTCGCGACGCCGATCAATCCTTGCCCCGCGAGCGTTTCGACCGACGTTCGAGTCATCGGATTCAGCTTGGGCGACACCTCGTGGCCGTCGTACTTCCCGCCGAGAGCAATCGCCCGGGCCGCCGCTTGTGCAAACGTCAGCGCGCGTCCTGGCTTCCCACGCTGGTAGACGCTCCCGTTGCCGACGTCGTAGGACTCAGGTGTGCCGCCGAGCTCCTTCGCCGCAATCTCCTGCAGCTTGCGCTTCGCATCCAGGCCGGCTGCATAGTTTGCCCTCGTGTGCGCGTGCGTCGTCTGGCTGCCGTCCTGTTGCGAGCTCCACGGGAGCGAGTGTGAGGTGTTGCCCCAGACGATCTCGTAGTTCTCCCACGGCGGCCCGAGCACTTCTCCCGCGGCGCGCGCGGTATCCATGACGGAATGCGTTCCAAGATTGCCGATCCCCTGATGAACGTAGACTTTTCCGTCCGGCTTGATCACGAGCAGTCCATCGAAGCCGGTTGTGCCGGCCACATACGCGCCTACGATGGCCGACACCCCTCTGACCTTGCTCCCACGGCGCGCTCCGTTGTGTTTCTGCCGTTCCTGCCAGTTGAAGAGCTCGGCGCCGCGATCCAGGGCCTCGCGCACGCGCGCGGTTGCGACTTTGCCTCGCGGGCGCTCCTTCGTGTCGGTGATGCCAAACAATGAGCCGTCCGAAGGGGCATTGATTTTCCGGATGACGACTTCGTCCACGCCGAGCTGTCGTGCGGCCCTGCTTATCAGCGGCTCGAGCATCGACGCGCCCTGCATGCCGCCCGGACCCCGTTGCGCGCAGCGCGGCGGAGTATTGGTGGCAACCGAAAGGCCGCGGAACCGCAGCGCCATCGGTTGATAGAGGAGCGACGCGATCAGAGCCGCGATCTCGTTATCGCCCTGACGCTCGTACGGACCGCTGTCCTCGATGATGAAGAGGTCCATTGCCGTGATGCGGCCGTCCTTGCGGAAGCCGATCTTCACGCGCGCCTGGAAGCCGGGCCGCATCCGGCCGATGAAGGTTTCCTCTTCGCGGGAGATCCGCATCATCACCGGACGGCCGGTCTTTTTTGACAGCAGCGCCGGGATGGTCATGCTGTTGGCGCCGAGCGCCTTGCTGCCGAAACCGCCGCCGCAGTACTCGGAGATGAGCACGACCTGAGACGGGTCGATCCCGACCCACCTCGCCAGAAAGGGAATTGTCTGGGCGACGCTCTGCGTCGAGCCGTGGAGGTACAGCTTTCCATTCCGCCAATAGGCCATCGCCGAGCGCGACTCGAGCGGCTGGTGCGGCGTCGACTGCTGAAAGAACGTTTCGTCCAGGATGAGGTCAGCCTGCTTGAATCCAGCGTCGACGGCGCCAACCGCTGTCTCCTCGCCCGCTTCGGCATTCCAGGGAATTCGACCGGCGGCGACTTCCTGCAGGTCCTGCGCTGTCCACTTCACCCGCTTGATCCCGCCGCCGACGGTGAACACGTTGCCCGCGGCGCGCGCGTCGGGGCCACCCGGCCGGAGGCTGTCGATGGGGTCGAGGGCGAAGGGAAGCGGTTCGAGCTCCACGTGAATTTGCTCGATGGCCGC
>JBKPLP010000074.1:0-46842 GCA_046731735.1 Acidobacteriota bacterium | reverse complement strand
CCGCGGCCCTGCGGCGACGCTGGGGCGGCCGGGGGCGGCAGGAAAGGCGTCGGCGTCACCGACTGCGCGTTGATCCACACCTCGCCGTTGTTCCTGACCGGACCGAGCGACAGCGTCGCGGCATCCGCGTTGCCATTCCAGTCGAACGTACGCGTGAACCACACCACGCCGTCGAAGTCAGGGAGACCACGAGATTCCCAGTTGCCCGGCACCTGCATGTCGGACCAGTCGCTCCCGATCGACTTCGCGTCCGGCGTCCGCCAGTCCGGCTTCGTGTTGCCGAGGCGAACGGCAATCGGCAGCGCCGTATATGGCAGCGCGCCGCGGTCCGCGTGATAGGCGGCGGTGAACGTCTTCTGATGCCGATGGCCGGCAATGTAGAACGCGCGGCTCAACCACCGATCGTTGAAGTTCTCCGGCTTCTGGGTTTCCGCGTAGAGCGCCTGTCCGATCTCGGCCGAGCTCGGCATATCAGCCACCGCGAGCACGACCGCGAGACGCGTGTGCAGATCGGGATCGTGCAGCGCGCCTGACGCGAGGAGCGCCCTGGCCGCCTCCGCGGTACGCGGCAGCACCATCGCGGCCGCCTTGCGCACTCCAGCAGCCGGATGCTTCAGTGCTTCGACGGCGGTCCGATAGGCGTCCGTCGTCGGCGCGTTCAGCTCGCCAAGTCCGTGCAGCGTCCACAGCGCGTGCAGCGCGCCGCCGTTGGTTCCGATCTCATCGACCGACTGGTTGCGGACCATCGCGATCAGCTGCGGCACGACGTCCTTCTGACCGCGCTCGACGATCAGCCGTTGCGCGTGCGTGCGCCAGAACATGTTGTCGGAGCCCAGCGCGCTGATGAGCCCCGCCGGGTCGGTCTTCGACAGGGTCCGCTTCTTTGCCGCAGGCGCGCCCTTGTAGACGATGCGGTAGATGCGTCCGCGGAGGTGATCGCGCATCGAGGTTTCGTACGCGGCGCCCTTGCCGGTGCTGTAGCCGGCGGGCGTGGGATTGTGCTGCGCGATGAAGTTGTACCAGTCGGCAAACCACACCGCGCCGTCGGGTCCCACCTGCGCATGGACCGGTGCAAACCATTCCTCCGCGCTGGAGATGAGGTTCCACCCGTCGCGCGCGACGAACCCCGCCCCCTGCTTCTCGATCACCGGCAGACCAATGAGGTGGGCCGTCGGCTCGGTGACGAGTGCCACGTGGTTCCAGTACTCCTTCGGATACGCGCGCGCTGTATATAAATGATGGCCCGCCGCTGCCGTGTAGCCGCCCCACACGTCCACCTGCCGGATGTACGGCGTCGTCGGATGCACGGAGTAGAACGAGGCATTGCTCTGGTAGCCGGCGCCTGACGCCGCTCCACGTCCGCCGACGCCGGGCAGTCCCTCGACGCCCTCGAAGTAGCGGTTCGGGATCGCCATGTACCAGCTCTGATCGTTGTTCGCGGTGGAGCCGAACACGTCGAACGTTTCGGAGAACCCGAGGCCCCAGGTGTTGTTCGTCGACGTCGTCAGGTATTCGAAGCTGGTGCCGTCCGGCTTGAACCTGTAGGGTCCCTGCGTGAACTGCATCTGCTTGCCGTTGATTTCGCCGCTGAAGCCGGAGTAGCCGACGACTCCCCAGATGTAATTGTCGATGCCGTACTGCAGGTTCGACGGCCCCGCGTGCGAGTCGCGGATCCCCCAGCCAGTGCTGAGCACCTGCCGCACATCCGCCTTGTCGTCGCCGTTCGTGTCCTTGAGGAAGAGGAAGCTCGGCGCCCCGGAGACGATGACGCCGCCGTTTGCGAAGGTGAGGCTGGTGGGAATGTTCAGATGATCGGCGAAGACGGTGACCTTGTCGGCTTTGCCGTCGCCATTCGTGTCTTCGAGGATTTTGATCTTGTCGTCGCCCGGATTGCCATTCAGCACTTCGTTTGGATAATCCTGTGTCTCGATGACCCAGACGCGGCCGCGCTCATCGATCGAGAAACTGATCGGCTTGATGATGTCCGGCTCCGCGGCGAAGAGCTCGACCCGGAACTCGGCCGGCGTCTGCATGAATTTCTGCGACTCTTCCGCCGTGAACGGCAGCTGGAACTGCGGCGGCACCGGGCGCTGCTCGTAGTTCGGCACGTTGAAGCCCTCGACGTACGTGACACCCGGCATCTCGAGCCGCTGCCAGCTGCCGCGCGTCTGCTCGTCGACCGCCCACACGATCCCTTTCTCGACCAGGTTCTGGAACGCCGCGTTGCTCCACGTGCGCTCGTCGTGGCCGTAGCCGGTGAAGAAGACCCGTCCCTTCTGCTGCGTGCGGGTGAACGTCCAGGGCTGGCGGCCTTGCGCGTCGACGCGCTCCATCAGCACGGTGAGTCCAGCGGCCGGCGCAGCGGTCATCGGCTCTTCGAACGCGGGAAACGGCTGGATGCCCTGCAGGATCGGATTTGCGGGCTGAACGATCTCGGCGGTGAACTCGGTGGGCTGCGCCTGCGCTCGTTTGGCCATGAAGTCACCGCCCGCGTGCACCACGACGAGGCCGTGCCCCGCGTTCACGAAGTCGTTGATCGCCTGTTCCTGCGCGGGCGCGAGCGGCGGACGGTCGCCATATACCAGGACCGCGTCGTAATACGCGAGGCGCGCCGGCTCGATGACGTCGAGCGATTTCGTCGCATACGTGAGCTGAATGCCGCGCCGCGCGAGCACCGGCGCGATCGCGGTCAGCATCTTGACCGGATCGTGCGGCGTCGCTTCGTCGGGCCCGAGAAAGAGCACCCGGATCGGGCGCCCGGCCGGCGCCGCCGCTGCCCGCGCGGGCCGCTGTGCTTCAGGACGAGGGGCCTGTGCCACGAGAGACAAGCTCGCCGCCACGAGGACGGTCGCGGCAACGGCGAATCGGCGCGTGATCGAAGTCATCGGCAAAGCACCTTTCAAGGGGAAAGATGATACTTCGATTCGTTGACGCTCTTCGCGGAACCGTGTTACAAACCGCCGCGGCAGTGATCTCGCGCCGAGACGACGGATCTCGCGCGGAGAACGCAGAGGTCGCGGAGTCTGGCCCAACGCTCCGGACAGGCTGGCGTCGTGGACTCGCCAACGCCGGCCTACGGCCGGAGTTCATAGCGACCGGCGAGATCGAAAACACAAACGGCTCATCGGCCAGGTGCGGTTTGTGTTTTCGATCTCGCGGGTCGCTCTAACCCGCGCGCAGCGCGGGTGGCGAGTCTGATCTCCAGTCTGTGCACACCCGGCTTGCGGCGGCCGTCACGGTTGGGTCGTCTGCGTGCTCTGCGGCCTCTGCGCGAGATAATCGGGAAGGAACAGCATTCGATGAAGGACGGAAAGGTACGCGTCGCGATTGTCGGGCTGGGCTTCGGGGCGGAGTTCATTCCTATTTACCAGCGCCACCCGAACGCCGAGATGTACGCGATCTGCCGGCGCGACAGGAAAGAGCTCGACGACTGCGGCGATCGCTTCGGCGTGAAGGCGCGTTACACCGACTACGCCGCGCTACTCAGGGATCCGGACGTCGACGCGGTCCACATCAACTCGCCGATTGCCGATCACGCGCCGCAGGCCATTGCCGCGTTGAAAGCCGGCAAGCACGTCGCCAGCACGGTGCCGGCCGCGACGACCGTGGACGAGTGCCGCCAGATCGTCGAGTCGCAGCGCAAGAGCGGCAAGGTCTACATGATGATGGAGACCGTCGTCTACAGCCGCGAATATCTCTTCGTGAAGGAGCTCTACGATCGCGGCGAGCTGGGGCGGATTCAGTTCCTCCGCGGCAGCCATCAGCAGGATATGGAAGGCTGGCCGGGATACTGGGAAGGGTTCCCGCCGATGCATTACGCGACGCACTGCGTCAGCCCATGCCTGGCGCTGCTCGGTAAGCACGCGGAACACGTCGTCTGCCACGGGTCAGGGCGCATCGACGAGTCGCTCATCCCGAAATACGGCAGCCCCTTCGCGATCGAGACCGCGACGTTCAAGCTGAAGGACTCGGACGTCTGCGCCGAGGTGACGCGCAGCCTGTTCAACACCGCGCGACAGTATCGCGAGAGCTTCGACGCATATGGATCGAAGAAGTCGTTCGAATGGCAGCAGGTCGAGAACGAGGATCCGGTCGTACACACGAAAAGCAGCACCGAGTTTCCGCTGACCGAGCAGGAAATCCCGAAGCGCGTGAAGGTGCCGGACTACGCGCATCTGCTGCCGGACCCCATCCGGCGATTCACGCAGCCGGCGGCGATCCAGGACGCCGAGCACCTGTCGTTCCTGCAGGGCGGCGGCCATGGCGGCTCGCACCCGCACCTCGCGCATAATTTCCTGATGGCATGCCTCGGCGAGAAACCGCCGATGCCGGACGCCGAGACGTCCGTCAACTGGACGCTGGTCGGCATCTGCGCGCACCAGTCGGCGCTCAAGGGAGGCGAAAAGGTCGTCATCCCGACTTTCTGAATCCGCGGATGACCGGAGGCTGCTCATGACTCGACGAAGGCTCGCGCTGATCGTTGCGCTCATCGCTGGTGTGTCGGTAATTGCTCCGCGCATCCACGGGCAGACGGACAGGAAGGGACGCTCGATCGAGGTCCTCTTCCTGGGACACAAGAGCACGCACCACGACTCCGCGCGCTTCGAGCCGATGCTCGCGTCGGCGATCGAGGCCGAGGGCTTTCACTTCACCTATACGCCGGATCCCGCTGAACTGAACGCGCCGAACCTGTCGAAGTACGACGCGCTGATGATCTATGCGAACCACACGGCCATCACGCCGGACCAGGAGAAGGCGCTCCTCGACTTCGTCGCCAGCGGTAAAGGATTTCTGCCGGTTCACTGCGCGTCGTTCTGCTTCCAGAACTCCCCGCAGTACATTGCGCTGGTGGGCGCGCAGTTCCTCAAGCACGGCACCGGGGAATTCACGACGCGGCTGGTCACACCGAACCATCCGGTGCTCGACGGCATCCAGCCGTTTCAGGTCTGGGACGAGACCTACGTCCACACGAAGCACAATCCGGATCGAACGGTCCTGATGGAGCGTGTCGATGAGAGCGGCGCGGAACCGTGGACCTGGGTCCGCGATCACGGCAAAGGGCGGGTTTTCTACACCGCGTACGGCCACGACGAGCGGGTCTGGGGCCACCCGATGTTCCATCGGCTCGTACGCAACGGAATCCTCTGGGCCGTCGGTCCAACCGTCAGAGCCGAGTGGGCCCCGGGACGAGCGGTCAATCTCAATCCCTAATCCCTAATCGCGAATCCCTAATCGTCGAATCCCTAATCGTCGAATCGCTGAATCTCAGAATCGGTGAATCCCGGATCCGCATCCCGGATCCCGCGTCCCGGCTAGAATAGGCGCTTGCGCCAACCGTTGCCTCTCGAGATCTGGAAATTCGGCGGCGCCTCGTTGGCGGACGCGCGCGCCGTCGAGCGCGCGGCCACGCTGATCGCCCGCCATCGCGGACCGCTCGTCATTGTCGCATCCGCGTTCGGCGGCGTGACCGACCTCCTGCTCGACGGCGCACGCGCCGCAATCGCCGGCAGCCATCACGAGGCCACGCGGGCGGCGGCGACATTCCTGCGGCGTCATCGCGACGTCGTCCACGCCCTCGTGCCACGCAGCCCCCGGCGCCGCGCACTCCTCGTCACGGTCGACGCCAGCGCACGCGAATATCGCGAGCTGAGCGCCGCAGTCGGAGTGCTCGGGCACGTCGAGTCCCGCGCCAGTGACGTGCTCGTGTCGCGTGGCGAACGGGTCGCCGCGGCCGTCCTCGCGGCTGCCGTCAAAACGTCGCGGCGCCGCGCCGTGTACTCGGACGCCATCGAGATCGTTGCCACGGACGGTCAGCATGGCGCTGCGGCGCCGAACCTGACGGAGACGACCCGCCGCGCGCGGCGGATTCTCGCGCCGCTGATTGGCGCCGGAATCATTCCCGTCGTACCCGGGTTCATCGGGCGCGCACCCGACGGCAGCATTACCACGCTCGGGCGCGGCGGCTCGGACCTGACGGCGACGCTCCTGGCCCGCGCGCTCGGCGCGCGCCGCGTCGTCCTCTGGAAGGACGTGCCCGGAATCCTGACCGCCGATCCCCGTCTGGTCCCCGACGCACGCCTGATTCCGCAGCTGCACCACCGCGAGGCCGCCGAGGTGGCCCATTACGGCGCGAAGGTCCTGCACCCGCGCGCGCTGATCCCGATCGCCGGTACGCGCATCGTCCTCCACGTGCGATCGTTCATCGACACGGATCGTCCGGGGACGGAAGTGTCCGCGCGCCGGACGTCGACGGAATATCCGGTGAAGGCGCTCGCCATCGTGCAGCGTCAGGCGGTGCTGACCGTGTCGGGCAAGGGCATGATCGGCGTGCACGGGATCGCTGCGCGCACCTTCGCCGCGGTGGACACCGAGCGGCTGTCCGTGTCCACGATCTTTCAGGCTTCGTCAGAGAGCTCCATCGGCTTCACCTTGCCGGCAGCGGAAGCGGAGCGCGGCGTACGCGCCGTGCGCGCGGCCTTTCGCGAGGAACTCGCGAGCGGGCTGATCGACAGCGTCAACGCCAGACCGGGTATGGCGGTCGTGGCCGTCGTCGGCGACGGCATGGCGGGCACGCCCGGCATTGCCGCACGCGTTTTCGCGGCGCTTGCGACCGGCGGAGTCAACGTGGTCGCGATCGCGCAAGGGTCGTCCGAGCGGAACATTTCGTTCGTGGTCACCGAGACGGACGCCGGCGCCGCCGTGCGCCAGATCCACGCCGCGTTTCAGCTGTCGAAGATTGGCGGCGGACGGCCGATGTCGCCGCGCACCGACGTCGTGCTGTTTGGATTCGGGCGGGTCGGTCGTGCGCTCGCCGACCAGATCGCCGCGGCGAACGGCGAGTCGGATGTCCGCGTCGTCGGCCTGCTCGATCGTTCCGGCTACGTATTCGAGCCGCGTGGCCTGTCGCGGCGCCGGCTGCTCGATCTCGCGCGCGCAAAGGACGAGGGCGCGGCGCTCGCCGCCATCGGCGGGCGGCATGCCTCGGCCGTGGAGGCGCTGACGACGATGGCCAGCCACGCGGTCACGGGTCCGGTCCTCGTCGACGTCACGAGCGAGGAAAGCGGCGACCTGCTCCGTGCCGCGTTGGGTCATGGATTCAACCTCGTGCTCGCAAACAAGAAGCCGCTGGCCGGATCGGCGGACAGCTGCCATCAGTTGATGGCGGCCGCCGCGGCGGCACGCCGCGAGGTCCGCTACGAAGCTACCGTCGGCGCGGGACTTCCGATCATCGATACCTACCACAAGCTCGTAGATACCGGCGATCGCGTGCTGCGCGTCGAGGGCTGCGTCAGCGGAACGTTGATGTACGTGCTCTCGGCAATCTCGTCGGGTGTGGCGTTTTCGGCCGCGGTGCGCGAAGCCGTCGAGCGCGGTTATGCGGAACCCGATCCGCGCGAGGACTTATCGGGCCGCGATGCCGCGCGAAAGGCGGTGATTCTGGCGCGGCTGCTCGGTTACGAAGGGCCGGCCCCGACACCCGACGACCTCGTGCCGCGGCCGCTCGCCCGCCTGAAGCTGCGCGATTTCATGAAACGCCTCCCCTCACTCGACGACGAGTGGACGAGGCGCGTCGCCCGCGAAGCCGCACGAGGCCGCGTGCTGCGATATGTGGTCACGGCGACGCCCCGGTCCGTTTCGGCGCGGCTCGCCGCGGTGCCGGCGTCGAGCGCGATGGGCGCGCTCGAAGGCACCCGGAACCTCATCGCGTTCACGACACGCCGCTATCGCACCGAGCCGCTCGTCGTGAGCGGCCCGGGTGCTGGTCCCGAGGTAACCGCCGCCGGCATCCTCAACGACATCCACTCGCTCTCCGCGAGGTGAGCGGTGCATGCCGGCCCATAAAGGGCCGGCCTACGTAGGGCGGGGCTTTAGGCCCCGCCACGTCAGCGCTTCCGGAAGATTTCGTAAACCACGCCGCGATCGAGCGAGACGACGAACAGATTGCCGTTCGGCCCTGTCTGGACATCGGTGCCCACACCGAAGTTCCGGCCAATCAACAGGCTCTCGCTTTCCGTGATGTCGAATTTCGCGGTGTTGTCGGCGACGCGATCCTCGAGGCGGGGATCGTCGACGCCGATTTTCTGTCGATTGCCGGTCAGGTTGAACCGAAACAGGTATCCGCCTTCGAGCGTCGTGCGGGACGCGCCGACGAACAAATCGCCGTCGTACTGCGGGCCAAGCGCCCTCCCCTGCATGAATCCGATGCCTGCGGGAGCCACCGCCCAGCGCCAGCTGAACTCCGGCTCGCTGTAATGCGCACCTGGCAGCATGAACAGACGCGACAGCGCCTGCTCAGGCGTGTCGGCGATATTGGTGGGTGGCCAGCGGAACTGCTGCAATGTGCGCGGGCCGAAGGTTGTCTCGATCCCTTTGAACTCCGCGATGCGATCAGAGGGCCCGATGATCTGGATCCAGCCGGAGTTCTCCCCGGCTTCGACGCGCTCGATCTCGTCGAAGCTGTCGTCGCCGTTGACCTGAATCCACAAACCGCCAGAGATGGGATCGAATGCCATCCCGAAGCTGTTGCGGATGCCGTAGGCAAACACCTTCCGGATGTTCGCGCCGACCTCGCCGCCAATGGCGGCGCCCGCCGCTGAGAAGGGATTATTCGACGGAGTCGAGCCGTCGTCGTTCAGCCTGAAGATGGCACCCGTGAGGTGCGCGTTGTCCGGCTGCGGCCCGCCGAACTGATCATCAGCTGTCGGCGGGGTCGGACCGTTGACGAGGTTCTGCAGCCACCCGCGCCGCCCGTTGTCGCCAATGACTATGTACAGCTTGCCATCTGGCCCGAAACGGATGACGCCCCCGTCATGGTTTCCAGCCGGAGGTTGCGCGGAGTCACCCTGACCCGCGGGGGTCGGCGCGCCGTCCGCCTGGAAGGCGCGCAACATGATCAAGTTGCGATCGTAGGTGAGGGTCGATCCGTTCCACACGAAGCGGTCGACGCGGTTGCCACGGAGCGGAACCTGTAGAATCGCATTCGTGTCGGCGCCGAGCATCATGTTGTCATCGCAGTGTTCCAGGTCGGGCGTGAACGGATCGACGGGATCGGTTGGCGTCCGACACGTCCAGTACAAGTACACGTACGGCGATGTCGGAAAATTCGGGTGCAGCGCAATGCCGAGCAGACCGCGCTCGGACGCATTGTTCACCGCGAGATCGATTGCTGTGCCCACGACGACGCCGTTGACCACGTCCTTGACGCGTCCGGTGGTCTTCTCGAGCACGAGCATCTCGTTCGCGCTGAGGAACGCGATGCTGGTCGGCTGGACGAAGCCGGCTGCGGCGACCCTCACGTCGAGATTGGGATCGGTCAGGGTGGGAGCGGGCGGTTGGGCCTCGAGCGGACGCGCGACGTACGCGAGCGCTGATGCCGCAAGCAAGGCACCCAGAACGAAGCGGCCGGTGTGGCCGCGCGTTGGCGATGTGTGCATGAGTTCTCCTCGTCTGAGTTGATGACGTTCGCAAGCCGCAGCGGCATGAGCAACTTCATTGCCCTGCGGCATCGAAACGAGGATTGAGAGAAACGGTGAATCGGGTCTGCTGACGAGGTTACGAGCGGCGAAAAGCCTTACTGCGGTTGAAACTCAACCGGTCACTTCGACTTAGAATAGCGGCCTTCGTACGCGTTCACGTAACGTGGAAATCGGAGACGAGAAATGAAACGTGTCCTGTCGATCGGTGCAGCACTGATCGTTTCTGCGGGAGCGCTGCTCGCGCAGTTCACGCCCCCGCCACCTGTACCGTTGGACATGTCGAAGGTGCCGCCAGGTTCTCCCGAGCCGAAAACGTGGACGGCGGCGGAAGACCATCAGAACATGATGGAGCAACTCGGCATCAAGGCATTGCGGCCCGGGCCGAGCGGCAACGAGCAGGCACCGAATCACGCGAACTACGACGAGTCCCTGGCGAATCCATTTCCCGATCTGCCCGACGTGCTCACGTTGAAGAATGGGAAAAAAGTGACCTCCGCCACGGTCTGGTGGCGTCAGCGCCGCGCCGAGATCGTCGAGGAGTTCGATCGCGAAGTTCTCGGCCGCGTGCCGAAGAACGCTCCGAAGGTCACGTGGAGCGTGACCAGGACGGTCCAGCAGACGGTCGCGAATCACCCCGTCGTCGGTAAGCAGCTGGTCGGACACGTCGACAATTCCGCGTACCCGGCAATCGACGTCGACATCCAGATGTCCCTCGTCACCCCGGCCGATGCGAAGGGGCCAGTGCCCGTGATGATCATGTTCGGCATGCGCGGGCTGCCCGGCGATCCACCTCCTCAGGGGCGCGCCGGCGGACCACCGCCCGGATTCACGCCTCCCGCCGGCAGCGATCCTCCGGCGACCGAGCAATTGATCGCAGCCGGCTGGGGTTACGCGTCAATCAGCCCCGCGAGCATCCAGGCGGACAACGGCGCCGGACTGACGCGCGGGATCATCGGGCTCGTGAACAAAGCACAGCGTCGGAAACCGGACGATTGGGGTGCGCTGCGCGCGTGGGCATGGGGCGCGTCGCGCGGGCTCGACTACCTCGAAACCGACAAGGCCGTCGACGCGAAGAATGTCGGGATCGAAGGCGTGTCGCGTTACGGCAAAGCTGCGCTCGTCACGATGGCCTACGACAGGCGGTTTGCGGTTGTGCTCGTGGGGTCTTCGGGTGAAGGCGGCGCAAAGCTGCACCGCCGCAACTGGGGTGAAGCGGTCGAGAATCTCACCGGCAGCGGCGAGTACCACTGGATGGCGGGCAACTTCTTGAAGTACGGCGCATCGGCGGCAACCTTCGGCAGCAAGAACGCCGGCGACATTCCCGTGGACGCGCATGAACTGATTGCGCTCTGCGCGCCGCGGCTCACGTTCATCAGCTACGGCGTGCCCGAGAAGGGGGACGCAAAGTGGCTCGATCACCAGGGCAGTTTCATGGCGGCGATCGCCGCGCAGCCTGTATTCCGCCTGCTCGGCGCGAAGGATCTCGGGCGGTCGGACGACTACAAGACGGAGAAGATGCCGCCGGTCAACGTCGCACTACTCGACGGCCATCTGGCCTGGCGCCAGCACGACGGCGGGCATACGGATCTACAGAACTGGAAGCACTTCATTCCATGGGCGGACAAACTCCTCAAGCACGAAACCCAATCCCTAATCCCTGATCGCGAATCCCTGATCCACGGGTCGTCGAATTGGTGAATCGGTGAGCACGGGATCAACGCCTGCTGCGCGGGTCCTGTCCGTGGCAGCCCCACTTCGTGCTCGCGCCGAAAGACACTTGTCACGGGTGACGGCGCTCGACACGAAGCGGGGCAGCCCCGCCACGGCCACCCGCCTATGGCGTCTGCAAGCGCTCGTCTGTACGACGCTACTCGTCGTCGGCACGCTGCTCCAGGCACAGAATCGCGTGCCCGCCGATCTGCCCGCGCCGCGCACGGACGAGAACTCCAGGATCGCGCATCAGCAGCTGCTCGAGAAAGCAGCGAAGGGGGGCATCGACGTCTATTTCGTCGGCGATTCGATCACGCGGCGGTGGGGCGCGATCGACTACCCGGAGCTGCTCGCGAACTGGAAAGAGAACTTCTTCGGCTGGAACGCCGCCGACTTCGGGTGGGGAGCCGATCGCGTCGAGAACATCCTGTGGCGTCTCGAGAACGGCGAGCTGGACGGCGTCAATCCAAAAGTGATCGTGATTCTCGGCGGCACGAACAACGTCGGCGCCGTCCCTGGCGGTCCCGCGAAGGTGGCGGAGATTACCCGCGGAATTGGCGGCATCGTGCACGTGTGCCGCCGGAAGGCGCCGGCGGCCATTATCATCCTCACTGCGATCTTTCCTCGCAACGACACCATGGCGGTGATGCCGGAGATCGACGCGATCAACGCCAACCTCGCGCGTCTCGCGGATGGGGCCACGGTCCGGTATCTGAGCGTGAACGACCAGCTCGCCGACAAGGACGGCCGGCTGTTCGATGGGATGATGAACGCGCGCGACAAGCTGCACCCCACGCTGAAGGGATATCAGGTCTGGGCCGACCATCTGAAGCCGATGCTGCGTGAGCTGCTCGGACCGCCCGCGAACACCGATCACGCGCCTCCGCCGACCGGCGACCCGAGCGCCGGCCGGGGCGTACCTCGCTAGCTGCCAGCCGCCAGACCCAGCTGCCGGCCGCCAGCTACCAGTCGGCGGCCGAGGCGCGGCAGCCATTCGGATCCCGGATCCCGCATCCCGGATCCGGATCCCGGATCCCGGATCCCGGCACTATTCGTCCCGCAACGCCACCATCGGATCCAGCCGCGCCGCGCGTAACGCCGGCAGGCCGCACGCTGCGATCCCGATCAGAAAGAACCCGATCGCCATCGCCGCAAACGTCGCGGGGTCCGTCGGTTGTACGCCGACCAGCATCGTGCGCATGACGCCGGTGAGCGCGAGCGCCGCGGCGATGCCCGCGGCGATCCCGATTGCGCTGAGCCGCACACCCTGGGCGACCATCATCCGGAAGATCTCGCCGTGCCCCGCCCCGAATGCCATGCGCACGCCAATTTCTGCGGTGCGTTGGCGAACGGCCGTCGACAGCACGCTGTAGAGGCCCACCGCCGCGAGCAGCAGCGCGATGCCTGCGAAGATGCCAATCAAGGTCAGCGCGAATTTCGTGTCGGCGCGCGCCTGCTCGACGAAGACATCCATCGGCTGGACCTCAATGGCAGCAACGCGCGGGTTCGTCACGGTGACCGCCTCGCGGACCTGTTGCGCCAGCGCCGCCGGATCGCCGCTGGTCCGCACCGCCCAGCGGCTCGCTGCACCGTAACCGGCGTAGCCGTCGGCGAAATACATCCCTTCGCGCCCGGCCCGCGCCAGCGAATCGTGGCGCTGGTGTTCGACGACGCCAATCACCTGGAACTTTTCCGGCTCGTTGGTGATCACGCGCGCGAGGAGCGTCTTGCCGACCGCCGGCTGGCCTCGAAACGCTTTCGCCGCCAGCATGTCGTCGATGACGATGACCTTGGCCCCGGGGACGTTATCGCTCTCCGCGAACTCGCGCCCTTCGATCACTCGCGTGTGCATCGCCTGGAAGAACCCCGGCAGCACGAAGTAGGTGGTCGCCTGCTGGAACTTCGTGGGATCCGTGAATGCTTCCTCGGGACCCCAGCGCGCGTTCTGCGTCCGCCCGTCGAGCGGGAGCGGCGTGGCGGCGGTCACACTCTGCACCCCGGGCAGGGCGTCGAGCCGCGTGTGCAGATCCCGGATGAACGCCTTGCGTGCCTGGGGATCCGGAATGCGGAGATTCTGAATCAGGAAGGTGAGGACGCCGCGGGAGTCGAATCCGGGCTGCGTGCGATGGAGTGCAACGAAACTCCTGATCATCAGACCGGATCCGACGAGCAGGACGAACGACAACGCCACTTCGATGGTGACCACGCTGCTTCTGAGCCAGCCCCCTGATGACAGACTCGCGGTACGTCCGGCCCGGCGCAGGAGATCCATGACATCCGGTCGCGATGCGCGCAGCGCCGGAACGAGGCCGAACAGGACCGCCGACGCAAGACCGGCGAGCACCGCACACGTCACAACCGTGGGATTGATCGCGACGTGCTGGATGCGCGGCAGGTTCTCCGGACTCAGCGCGAGCAGCACCCGGACTCCCAGCCAGGCGAGCCCGATGCCGGCAACCGATGCCGCGATCGCCAGCACCAGACTCTCGGCAAGCAGCTGCTGCACGAGCCGCCATCGTGTGCTGCCGAGCGCCGTGCGCACCGCCAGTTCCCGTTCGCGCGCCGCCGCACGGATGAGCAACAGGTTTGCGACGTTGGCGCAGGCAATCAGCAGCACGAAGGTCACTGCCCCCATGAGCGCGAGAATCGAGGGACGCACGTCCGCGACGAGATCCTCCTGCATCGACTCGATGCGGAAGTGCAGGCCGGCGGTCTCCTTGATCGGGAACTGCTTGCGCAGCGTGGCGGCAATCGTCTCGACCTCATCCTGCGCCTGCGCGTTCGACACGCCCGGCTTCAGCCGTCCCAACACGCGAAGAAACACATTGAGGCGCGAACCCGCGGCAAAGTCGATACGGAGAGGCGTCCAGAGATCCGGAACGCGCTCGACATTCAACCCTGGAGGAAACAGCAGCTCGAAACGAGGCTCGAGGACGCCGACGACTTCGAACGGCTGGTCGCCGAGCCGGACCACCGTGCCCACGATGGATGGATTGGCGGCGAATCGGCGTCGCCAGAACTCATAGCTGAGAATCGTGCGTGGCGGCGGCGGGGGCGTGCGCGGCACCTGCACGGCGGACGCGCCGGCAGGCGCGGCCGGCGGCGGCGGCAGCGGAATCCCATCGGCTTCGGTGAAGTCCGACCCGATGACGACCTTCGTGCCAAGCAGGCGGAACAGATTCGGCGTCGCGGCGCCGGTCCGAATCACCTCCGGCTCACCCAGGCCTCCCTCCGTCACGATCACCTGCCGCCCCGTGGTCAACGCCGCAAGTGAATCGAACGACGTCGACTGAGTCCGCAGATCGTAAAAATCGGCGGGCGGCCATGGGAAGTCGGACACGTTGCGGTTTCGCATGTCATTGCAGACCTGGACGAGCCTCTCCGGCTCTCGGTACGGCAGTGGCCGGAGCAGTACGGCGTCGACGACGCTGAAAATCGCGGCCGTGGCACCGATACCGAGCGCGAGCGTTGCGACCGCGATGACCGCAAATCCCGGTTTCTTGCCGAAGGAACGGACGGCGTAGGTGACATCGCTCAGGAACTGCTCCATGGGCGGAGGATATACAACGCGGCGGCAGCGAAGGCAACCGTCCACTTGCTTACCGAGTGGAAACGCGATACGCTCCACTCGGTAAGCGAGTTAAGTTGAAGGTAAAAGGTAAAAGGTAAAAGGTAGAAGGTAAAAAGTAGCGACATGAGCAAACCGCCCGACCTGGTGCAAGGCACGCTGGACCTGCTGTTATTGAAGATCCTGGCGCTCGAACCGCTCCACGCCTGGGCGATCGCGCAGCGATTAAAGCAGATCTCGGGGGACGTCCTGCAGGTGAGCGACGGCTCGCTCTACCCCGCGCTGCACAAGCTGGAACAGGAAGGCTGGATCACGGCTGAGTGGAAACCCAGCGAGAACAATCGTCGCGCGAAATTCTACGCGCTGACTCGTCCCGGCCGGCGGCATCTCGAGCGCGAGGCGGCGAAATGGGATCGGCTTTCGGGCGCGATCGCGCAGGTGATGAAGTTGCGAGAGGTTTAGCGGGGTACATCATGCGTATCGATCGGTGGCTGTATATCGTGCCGCTCAGACTGCGGTCGCTCCTCCGGCGCAGCCGCGTCGAGGACGACCTGCGAGACGAGGTGCAGTTCCACCTCGACCGGCTGACCGACGAGCACATCGCGCGGGGTCTGACCCCGGACGCGGCCCGGCTTGCGGCGCTGCGCGCCCTGCACGGCATCGAACAACGGAAGGAAGAGTGCCGCGACGCGCGCCGCGTCGGCGTCGTCGAAGACTTCGTGATGGACATCCGCTACGCGGTGCGGACGCTGCGGCGCAGCCGCGGGTTCGCCGCGGCGGCGATCGCCACGCTGGCGCTCGGCATCGGCGCGACGGTCGCCGTGTTCACCGTCGTCAACGGCGTGCTGCTCCAGCCGCTCCCGTTTCCCCACCCGGACCGCCTGTTTCTCGTCAGCCATGCGCCGCGCACCATCTTCGCGCCAGGTCCGACCATGTCGGATCACGACTACCTCGAGTTCCGCGCCCGCACGAAGGCGTTCGCCAACGTGGCGACGTTCTCCAGCTTTCGCGCCAAGCTGACGGGCGCCGGCGAACCGGCCATCGTGAGCGCGGCGAGCGTCACCAGCGAGTTCTTCGACGTGCTCGGCGTGCCGGCTGCCGCCGGACGCACGTTCAGATCCGGAGACGATCAGGCCGGCCGCGATCGCCTGGTCGTCATCGGCGACAGGCTGTGGCGCTACCAGCTCGGATCGGATCCCGCGGTGCTCGGCCGCACGCTCACGGTGGACGGTATTCGACGCATCGTCGTCGGCGTGATGCCATCAGGTTTCGCGTTTCCCGGCGATGCGGATCTGTGGACTCCCCGCCACGTCGCATTCGATCCGCACCAAGCGTTCCTGATGCCGGTTATCGCAAGGCTGAGGAACGATGTCAGCGCGGCCCAGGCTCGCGCGGAGTTCGACGTGATCGCGCCACACCTCTCGGAGCGCGCGGCGGACGCGCAGCAGGAGTGGACGAGCGGATTTCTTCCCCTCAAGGAATTCGTCGTCGGCGACGTGCGCAAGCCGCTGCAGATCTTTGCCGGCGCGATCTGGTTCGTGTTGATCATCGCGTGTGCGAACGTCGCGAACTTGTTGCTCGCGCGCGCATCGGTTCGGCGGCACGAGATTGCGATCCGCCTCGCGATCGGCGCTCGCCGCGGCCGCATTGTCCGGCAACTCCTCACCGAAAGCCTGCTGCTCGGGATAACCGGCGGTGCGGGGGGCGTTCTGCTGGCGCGCTGGCTGGTACCCGCGCTGCTGGCGCTCGCGCCCGCCGGCCGCATTCCACGCATCGAGATGATCCGCATCGATACGAACGTGGTGGCCTTCGCGACGGGTGTCTCGCTCCTCACGGGCCTGCTCTTTGGTCTGGTCCCGGCGCTGCGATTGACGCGAACGCGCACGCGCGAGTCATTGCTGCCGACCGGACGCGCGTTCCGCCCGCGTCACGACTGGACGCGCGCCTCACTGGCGGTCGGCGAGATCGCACTCGCGCTGGTGCTTCTGGCGGGCGCCGCGCTCCTGCTTCGCAGCTTCCTTCATCTGACGGCGATCGATCCAGGCTTTCGTTCCGACTCCGTCATGACGATGAGCATCGAGTTGGACGACGTCTCGTACGCCACACCTGCCGCACGCCGCGCGTTTCATACGCAGGTGCTCGAACGGCTGTCCTCGATCCCCGGCGTCGTCTCCGCCGGCGCCGTCAATTGGCGGCCGCTCGGCAACGCGCTGATTTATGGAGACTTTCATATCGAAGGACAGCCCGATCCTCCGAACGACGTCGTCGACAAGCCGGCGGTCAGCCCGGGTTACTTCGCGACAATGGGCGTGCCGCTGCTGCGCGGGCGCGAGTTCACCGACCGCGACGACGACAATGGCACGCCGGTGGCCATCGTGAGCCGCAGCATCGCCCGGCTGTTTCCGTCGGAGGACGCGATCGGACGGCGGGTCACGCTACAGAGCGAGCCGAAGCCGGACGACTGGCTGACGGTTGTCGGCATCGTCGAGGACGTGAGACAGGTTGGCTTGGCGCAACCGGCCCATGCCGCGATTTACCGGCCCTATCGCCAGGTATCGCACCCGTTCTTCCTCGGGCACATGGCGTACGTCGTGCGGAGCGAATCGAATGCGATCCCCGTGGCCGCCGCGATGCGCGGCGCGCTGCGGGAGATCGATCGCAATCAGGCGCCGGGCGCGATCGTGTCCATGTCGGAGGTGCTGTATCAATCGACCGCCGATCCGCGTTTTCGCGCGCGCCTGCTCGGCACGTTTGCCGCCATCGCGCTGCTGCTTGCGGCGATTGGCACGTACGGCGTGCTCGCGTACGCCGTCGTGCAGCGGACGCCCGAGATTGGAATCCGCATTGCGCTCGGCGCGCGGCGCGCAACGGTCGTCTGGATGGTGCTGAGAGAGACGCTGGCGCTCAGCCTCGTTGGTGTGATCGTCGGAACCGCCGCTGCGCTGGCGACCACACGCGTCTTGGAATCGTTCCTGTTCCAGATTCGTGCGACCGATCCGGCGACGTTCGCGGGGGTCGCGGGGGTCATCGTCTCGGTCGCGCTGCTCGCCGGCGCGCTACCGGCACTTCGCGCCACGCGCGTCGATCCGCTCGTCGCCTTGCGGCACGAATGATCCACTGCCGAGGGCCCGATTGCCGATTGCCGA
Source organism: Acidobacteriota bacterium (assembly GCA_046731735.1). GTDB lineage: Bacteria > Acidobacteriota > Vicinamibacteria > Vicinamibacterales > 2-12-FULL-66-21 > JALZOC01. Next base: position 28,942 of record JBKPLP010000074.1, on the reverse strand, counting down.
TCTTTCGATTGCAGATTGCCGATTGAGATTTACGATTTGCGATTAACTGCGAGCCGCGACCCAGTCTGCAATCAGCGATCAAAACTTCAATCGGCAATCGACGATCGCAATCTCCAATCGACAATCTCCATCTCCAATCGACAATCGAAAAACCGGCAATCGGCAGTCGCCAATCGGCAGTAGATACGCGGCCCCAGACCACCACCGCAAGAAGTAAACTATTCCCGCCGGATTTACGTCTGACAACGAGGCATGAATCTCAAGCTCGCCTTCCGCCGGCTCTTGAAGACTCCGTTTGTGAGTCTGGCGGCCATCATCTCCCTGGCGCTCGGAATCGGCGCCAATGCAGCGATCTTCTCGCTCTACGACCAAACGCTGCTGCGCGCGTTGCCGGTGCAGAAGCCGCCGGAGCTCGTCAACCTCGGCGCGCCCGGTCCGAAACCAGGCTCCCAGTCCTGCGGCCAGGCAGGCGGCTGCGACGAGGTCTTCAGCTATCAGATGTTCAAGGACCTCGAGCGCGAACAGAAGGTGCTCACCGGTCTCGCCGCGCACGTCTCGTTTGGCGCCAACCTCGCGTTCCAGGGCCAGACGGTGAACGGTCAGGGAGAGCTGGTCTCGGGCTCGTACTTTCCGATCCTCGGCGTCCAGCCCGCTCTGGGCCGCGTGCTGACCTGGGACGACGACCGCAACATCGGCGGCCATTTCGTCACCGTCCTCAGCTACGACTACTGGGCGACGCGTCTCGGCGCAAATCCGGCAGTGCTGAACCAGTCGATCGTGGTGAACGGCCAGTCGATGACGATCGTCGGGGTCGCGCAGAAGGGCTTTGCCGGCACGACACTGGGCAACGAGCCAAAGGTGTTCGTGCCGATCACGATGCGCGCCCAGATGAGTCCCGGCTGGAAGGACTTCGACAACCGAAAGAGCTACTGGGCCTATCTCTTCGGCAGGCTGAAACCCGGCGTGTCGATCGATCAGGCGCGCGCCGGACTGAACGCGGTCTACAAGCCGATCATCAACGACGTCGAGGCGCCGCTGCAGAAGGGCATGAGCGATCAGACTCTCGCGCGATTCAAAGCCAAGGAGATCGTCGTCGAGCCCGGATATCGCGGCCAGAGCTCGGTCCATCGTGAAGCGAAGACGCCGCTGCTGTTCCTGATGTCGGTCACCGGCATCGTGCTGCTGATTGCGTGCGCGAACATCGCGAACCTGCTGCTTGCGCGCGGCGCCGCCCGCTCGACCGAAATGGCGGTCCGGCTCTCGCTCGGCGCCAGCCGCCGCCAGCTCCTCGCGCAGCTCCTGACCGAGTCGTGCGTGCTCGCAGTGCTCGGCGGCATCGCCGGTCTGTTGTGCGCCCGCTGGACGCTGGCGCTCATCTCGTCGCTGCTCCCGCCCGAAGCGGTCGCCACGCTCGAGTTCACGCTGCAGCCGCGCGTCGTCATCTTTGCTGCGGCGCTGTCGATCGCAACAGGGCTCATCTTCGGGCTGTTTCCCGCTCTGCACAGCACGAAGCCCGACCTCGTCTCGGCTATCAAGGCGCAGGCCGGACAGCCGTCCGGCGCGCGCGCCGCGGGAATCTTCCGAAACGTGCTCGTCGGCGCGCAGGTTGCCCTCGCGATGACGCTGCTCGCGTGCGCGGGCCTTTTCGTCAAGAGCCTGATGAACGTCAGTAAGGTCGATCTCGGGCTGAAGATCGACAACGTCGTCACGTTCGCGATCTCGCCGGCGCTGAACGGCTACGAGCCGGGCCGCTCGCTCACGCTGTATCAGCGGCTCGAGCAGGAGCTGGCGACGCTGCCCGGTGTCACCGGTATCGCAACCGCCCGCGTTCCGCTGCTCGCCGGCAACAACTGGGGCAACGATGTCTCGGTCGAAGGGTTCCAGAAGGGACCCGACACCGACGCCAACGCGCGCTACAACGAGATCAACCCGGGGTATTTCCGCACGCTGGGCGTCCCGTTGATGTCGGGGCGGGAATTCACGGACGGGGATGTCGCGGGGGCGGCCAAGGTCGTGATCGTCAACGAAGCCTTCGCGAAGAAGTTCAACCTCGGACGCGACGCGGTCGGAAAGCACATGGCGCAGGGGGACGGCAAGCTGGACATCGAGATCGTCGGCCTCGTGCAGAACGCGAAGTACAGCCAGGTGAAGCAGGAAGTGCCGCCGCTCTTCTTCAGACCCTATCGGCAGAGCGAGCGCGTCGGGTCGAACACCTTCTACGTGCGGTCGGCATCGGACCCGGCGCAGATACTGCGGGCGATTCCCACCGTCGTCGCGCGCCTGGATCCGAACCTTCCGGTCGAGGATCTGAAGACGATGCCGCAGCAGGTGCGGGAGAACGTGTTCCTCGATCGGATGATCAGCACGCTCTCCGCTGCATTCGCGCTCGTGGCGACGGTACTCGCGGCAATCGGCTTATACGGCGTGCTCGCCTACACGGTCTCGCAGCGCACGCGCGAGATCGGGCTGCGCATGGCGCTCGGCGCGGACGCGGCGCGGGTCCGCCGCATGGTTCTCAAGCAGGTCGCAGTCCTGATTGCGATTGGTGGCGTGATCGGAATCGGCGTCGCGGTGCTGCTCGGACACTTCGCGGAATCGCTGCTGTATCAATTGAAGGGATATGATCCAGCCGTTCTGAGCGTCACCGCTGTGCTGCTGACGGTCGTGGCGCTCGCGGCGGGGTACATCCCTGCATACCGCGCGTCACGCGTGCACCCGATGCAGGCGCTGAGGTACGAGTAGAGAATTGCCAGAATTGCCAGAATTGCCAAAATCGCCGGAATTGCCATAATTCCAGGGTCGCCATGACCCTGTCACGCCGGCAGTTCTGTCAGTGGCTCGGAGGCAGCGGCCTCCTGGCGGAAGCCGCATCGCGCTCGGCGATCGGCGTCCCTCTCCCCCAGCAGCCGCCTGCGCCGCCGGCAGCGGCGGGATCCCACATCGGCAGCCTCTACCCCTTCGTTCAGCGGCAGGCCGATCGGTCGACGCTCGAGCTGTCCTTTCTGCGCCCCGAGTTCCGCGACCTCGCGGCATGGCAGGCCAGAGCTCGCGCCACTGTGCTGGAGCGACTGTTCTATGCGCCGCCGGCAGCTCGCCCCGACGTTCAGGTAATCCGACGCGAGGACCACGACGATTACGTGCAGGAATACCTCACGTTTCAAACTACGCCCGACCTCCGCGTGCCGGCGTACGTGCTCATTCCCAAGAAGACGAAGCTCCCCGCCCCCGGCATCGTGGCACTGCACTGTCACGGCGGCTTCTATGTGTGGGGGAAGGAAAAGCTGGTGGAGCTCGATCACGAGCATCCTGCGCTGACTGAATACAAGCAGCAGCTTTATCAAGGCACGAGCATCGCGAGCCAGTTGGCCCGGCGGGGGTACGTCGTCGTCGTCATCGACGCGTTCTATTGGGGAGAGCGGCGTATGCTGCTCGATGAGGATCCGCCTTCGTACCGCGACGCTCCAACGATGACGAAGGATGACGTCGCCGCGTTCAACCGGCGGTCACAAGCGGGGGAGCAGCTCGTGGCGCGAAGTCTGTTCGCAGCCGGGATCACCTGGCCAGGCGTGCTGCTGTGGGATGACCTTCGGACCGTCGACTATCTGGCGTCACGACCCGAGGTCGATCCGCAGCGACTCGGTTGCGTGGGGCTGTCACTCGGCGGCTATCGCAGTTTTCTGCTGGCAGCCCTCGATCCGCGGATTAAGGTCGCGGTGGATGTCGGATGGATGACGTCGTTTGGTTCGCAAATCAGAACGCATATCGTGAACACGGTCGGCCTGACCTTCCATATCGGCGGACTCTACCGCTATCTGGATCTTCCCGATCTGGCCGCGCTGATCGCTCCGCGCGCGCTCCTGGTCATCAACGGGTCGAGGGACGCACTGTTTTCACCCGACGGAGTGCGCACCGCCTTCGAGAAGATCGGCGCCTGCTTTGAAAAGGCGGGGGCCGCCGAGCGCCAGCATTGCCGGCTCTACGACGCGCCCCACCAGTTCAATCATCAGATGCAGGACGAAGCGTTTGGCTGGCTCGCACAGTGGCTGAAGGCGTGACTCGCGTGCGCGTCGCGCTCGCTATGTGGTGACGGCATCGTCCTCGCAACAGGTTACATCCCTGCGTACCGCGCATCGCAGGTCCACCGATGCAGGCGCTCGGGTACGAGTAACCTCGGCGATTATTGATGCCGGTGTTTCGCGGCATCGCCGTCATACAGATCGCGCTCGGCAAGCGGCGCATCGAGACCTGCCGGGTGAGCGGCGCGCCCAGCGCGATCGCGCGCCGCGAACATCGTGCCTCGTGCGGCCTTCACAGGCGCAAAGCTGAGCAACCCCGTCGGTCGCACCATGTCGTCGTAGACTGCTTCCATCCCGCCGCGCATGAAATATGTTTCGTGCCAGAACCCGGTCCCTCCCGAGTCCCGCAGAAACCGTTGCCACCATTCACGGTGCGGGTTCGATCGAGCCCAGCGTTCCAGGGAATCGAAATCGCGCCAGTACTGGCGCATGCCGGCGTGAGGCGGGAACAAGGAGAACATCAGATTCTCGTGCAGCAACAGGCCGTCGGGTGCCGCCTGCACTGAACTCGCGATGCGGGGGCCGAACCCGAGCAGCGTCTTGAGGCCGTAGATCGTGTTGACACGCATCCCGAGATAAATCACGACGAGATCCGGATAGCCGCTGAGATCCACCGTCCGACGATCCACTCTGGTTGTCACGGGACGCTCCGTTTTGCGCTGGCGTTACCGCAGATCCATCTTCGAATAATCCTGTCCGCTCCGCCGCGCGAGAAACATACGACTCGTTCCCGGAAGTGCACTCCGCGGGGACTCCAGCGCGCTGCCCGGGTCGCTATCGGCTCCGCAGAAATATGAACACCGCCAAGCCGACGATCAGCGCAAAGAAGAACACCAGGATCGGCGTGCAGCCGTTGCTCTTCGTTCTTGACGCCGCGGCTGCCGCGGTGTTCGGCGCCTGCCCCGCCTGCAGCGCCTCGACGTACGCCTTCGCTTCCGCGAGTCCTATGCCTGTCCGTTCGCGTACGAACTTGATGACGTCGATTTTGCTCTCGACGAGCAGGCGCTGCCGCGCTTCGTCGGCAACGGGATCCGGAGCGCTCGTCGGGGGCGCAGGAGCGCCCGTCAACATGCTGCCGCAGTAGCGGCACTTGATCGCCTCGTCCTGGATCAGCTCCGCGCAGTACGGGCACTTCTTCACAACCGCTCCAAGTCCGCTTCTGGCGATTCTGGCAATTACGGCGATTCTGGCAATTTTGGCAATTCTGGCAATGCTCTCATCACCGCGTTGAACAGCACGCGAAACGTCCCGAACGACTGTCCACGCCACTGCGGGCGAAAACCGAGCAGGATCACGTGCCCGGAGCCAAGCTGCACGTCGACCGCGGCCGCTTTGCCCTGCAGATACTTCTCGCCCACGAGATATCCGGACAGCAGCGGGGATCCGGTATCGGCATACCGCGCGAGCACCGTCCCGGCAAAGCCGTCGAGCGTCTCGAACGCCGGACTGTTGTCAGCAAACAGCGCCGCCTTCTCGGGCATGCCGGCCATGACGGGATGCGACGTATCGATAGAGGCCTCGACGATCGAGGCGTGGAGGAAGAATTCCTCGGGACGAAGTCCGCTGACGACGTTCTTCACTGGCAGCTTGAACTGCTGAATGGCAAATGTCGACGCGGTGTTGAGACACACGACCGTGCCGCCGGCACGCACGAACTCCTCGAAGCCCGCGAGATCCTGCGGCGTGAGCACGTCCGCGTACTCGGGGCGCAGCTGCCGCAGCGGACCGCGAGGGGGAGCTCCCGCCACCGGAAGACGTGCCTGGTCCGGCAAGACGACCACGTCGACCTTGGTGGCGAGCGGCGAATGAAAGTCCGCGGGGCGCAAGGTCACGAAATCGAAGCCGTACTGCTCGAGCACCCAGCGCGTCCAGCCCGCGTCCATACTGCCGCCCCACGGCTCGTAGACACCGATTCGTGGCTTCGCGGCCAGCGCGCCGGTTGCGTCGGTGCGCTCCGCCGCCAGCGCCAGCGAGGAGACGATCGACTGCGTGGTTTCGCCAAGGTCTCCGATCACGTAGCGCGCGGCAGACGATGACGATCCGCGGACGAAGTGCACCGGCGCGCCTCGCTTCCAGGCCAGGTTGATAGCTCGATACGCATTGTTCTGGGCGGGATCGACCGAGATCGCCTCACCGCTGCCCGTAATCCGTCCAGCTGGAGGAACGATCGCCGCGGCGGCAGGATTCGTGTCGAAGCCGATGCCGGGCACGCTGTCGAACGCTGCCGCATCACTCTTGGTGCCGGGGTACTCGGCCGGCGCCGCCCGGCGGTCGCTCGACGTGCCCAGTACTTTCAGCAACGCACGCGTGTCTGGATCAATCGCGCTCTGGACCGCGACGACGCGCACGCCCATTTGCAGCGGCAGCGACCAGCCGGCCGCGTCGTACGGACGTTCGGGCGGCCCGCCTGGATATTGCCGCAGATCCGGATAGCGCTGCACGTCGAGAACCTCGCGCGCCATCGCCGCGAACTCCTGGTCCGTTGGAACAACCCACGTTCCCGCAGGATACGTCGTGCCATCGATCTCGGCCGATGCCGTCAACTGGGCCACGCGGACACCACCGAACGCAAGACGACGAAGCAGTTCGACTGCCGCGACGGGATCGCGCTGCGCCTGCGCAACCATATATGCGAACGGCGGCTTCGAGGTGCCGCGGGCAATCTGATCGCGTCCTGACTTGTAGCGATTCAGCAGCAGCGACTCCTTGTACTTCGCGGCGTACTCCAGCACCGAGTAGGACGCGGTCTCCATGTAGTCGATCGCGTCGCGCAGACGCCAGCGCCCGGGCGGCCACGGGCTCGAATACAGGCTCCGCGGCCGCAGGTCGCGCATATTCGCGGGAAAATCTGGCAGCGTGTAGTCGTGCGGCGTCGCGTACTGGTAAAGCGCCGTCTCGGTCCAGAAGGCGGCGATGTTCTTGAAGTTCGGCGCGTAATCGATGTAGCCGGGATACCACGCGTCGAACGCCGTTCCCATGTGCGTCGCGCCGACCTGGCCGCGCTCCTCGAGCCCCTTCGCGATCGCCATCCCAATCATGTTGACCTCGCGGGACATGAGGTACGGCGCTTCGATACCCACCGGTTCCGAAAACGGCGGCAGCCAGATCCGCGTCGGGAACGGGCCGGACTGGTGATGGACGTAAACGATCTGCGGCTCCCACTGCCGCCACGCGTGCTCGATGACGCGCGACTCGATCATGTTGAGCATGTAGGCGTCGCGGTTGTTGTCGTGCCCGACGTACTCCTGATAGAGCGTCGGCACCTCGGACAGCTCGTACGGCGTGCCGACGTTCTTCATGTACCAGTCGGCCACGATCTGCTGGCCGTCCGGATTGATCGTCGGCCACAGCATCAGCACGACGTTGTCGAGGATGGCTTTGGTCTCTGGCTCCGAGGCGCGGCTGACGAGGTCGTAGGCGAGGAGTGGCGCATGCTGCGGGCCTGCGACTTCGGTTGCGTGCAGTCCCCCGTCGATGTGGACGAACGCCTTCCCTTCCGCCGCGAGTCGTCGGGCGTCGGCTTCAGAGAGCCCTGATGGATGCGCAAGCCGCTGCGCGACTTCCCGGTATCGCTCGATATGCGCCAGGTTGTCGGGGCTGGAAATCAGCGCGAAATACATCGGCCGTCCCTGGGTCGTGCGGCCCGCCTCGACGAGCGTGACGTATCGGCTCGCCGCGTCGAGCCTCTTGAAGTACTCGATCGATTGGTCGTAGGTCGCCAGCTTGTAGTCCGCTCCCGGCTCGAAGCCGAACGTCGCTTCAGGCTTCGGCACGGTCGACTTCGACTGTGCTGCGGGAGCGACGGGCAGGGCGAGGCAGAGCAGCAGAACGAGCGTTCGGTTCACGCGGACGAGCTCCTTCGCCGAAAAGTATTCATGCGGTACCGCACCTGCGCCTTGATGTTCCGCGCGCGCTGGACCAGCTGCTCGCGAACCGTCGGGTTCCACGTGAACGCTTTGCGGGCCCACGCGTGCTCCTCCTCGTCACTCGCGCCCTGCCGCCGCAGGCGGACGAGCCCGTCCCAGTAGATGCACCACCGGCTGAAGTACTGCGCGTCGAGCGCGCACAGCAGCCGGATGTACTCGCCGAAGTCGGGCGACGGCATCGGACCGGCCGGATGAGCCTCGTGCCGGACGAGCGGGCGGCGGTTCTCGATCGCGCCGTCGGCATGGCCCATCATGATCGCTGTGTAGACGTTGTCGAACCCGCCTTCGCCGAGCAGGTAGCGGCGAAACCGGTGAGCGTTCGCCCGCCACCAGCGCGTCGTCATCGCGAACACATCGGTTCCCGACAGCTCCATTCCGCGGCTGGCACCGGTCGCGCCGTCGAAGTTCTCGCGCGAGAGAACGAAGGTCTCCTTCGCGGTGGACAGCATCCAATCGATCGCCTGCTGGGTGAAGATGATGTCGCCATTCGTGAAACAGAAGAGCGGGATGCGGCGGGAGTCGGCCTCGCCGGCGAGCGCCGCGAAGATCTCGGAGACGTCGGGCTTCATCGGACCCGGGCGGCCGGCCAGGGCGTTGGAGGTGTGGCGCAGCACCGCGTGCGTCTCGATCCCCTCCATGTGATGAGGGGTTCCCGCGAACTGAACGTTGACGATCCGGACGCCGTCGAGTGCCTCGAGCGAGCTGATGCACGCGGCCTGGCGCCGCGCGCCGTCACCTCGCGCGGCGAACGTATGAGTGCCGATCAAGATCCGATCGCCCGCACTGGTCACATGTTCGCTTTGACTTCAGTGCCGATCGGACATGACACGCCGGTGCCGCCGAGGCCACAGTACCCTGCCGGATTCTTCGACAGGTACTGCTGGTGGTAGTCTTCGGCGTAGTAGAACTCCGGCGCTGGCTTGATCTCGGTCGTAATCGTCCCGTATCCCGCCTGGCGCAACTGCTCCTGATACGCCTCCTTCGAACGCTCCGCGATCACTCGCTGGGCTTCGTTGAAGTAGTAAATCCCGGAACGATACTGCGTCCCGATATCGTTGCCCTGCCGCATGCCCTGCGTCGGGTCGTGGCTCTCCCAGAAAACCTTCACCAGATCGGCATACGAAACCTTCCGGGGATCGAAAACCACGAGCACAGCTTCGGCGTGGCCGGTCGCCCCGCTGCATACTTCGCGGTAGGTAGGGTTCGGCGTGAGCCCGGCTGCGTAGCCGACCGCAGTGGTGTAGACGCCTGACGTCTGCCAGAACTTCTTCTCTGCGCCCCAGAAGCATCCCAGCGCGAACATCGCCTGCTCCGTGCCGGGCGGAAACGGACCCGCGAGCGGCGCGCCGTTGACGTGATGTGTTGCCGGAACGGGCATTCTTTCCGCCCGCCCCGGCAGCGCCTGATCCTTCGCCGGTATTTTGAGCTTCGTTTCGAACATTGGTCCTCGCTCTCTGTCGCGATTCGCGGTTCGCGATTCGCGGTTCGCGGTTCGGTTACCGCCTCCCTCTACTGCTGATTCGCCAGCACGAAAATGATAAAGACGATGATCGCCAGCAGCACCAGGAACGCGATCTTCCATGGGCTTTTCGGATACTGCCCCGCCATCCGGCCATCGTAGCCATTGACCACGACCTGGTACGTCTTCGCGCCGTAGAGATACGACAACAGCCAGATCGGTACAAGTATGTGCTTGAACGTCTGGGCGGAAAATGTCGGATGAATCTGCAGATTACGCTGCGTGTCGCCCGGCACCTCGGCGGAGCACATCTCGAACAGCTTGCGCTTCATCTGCTCCTGCGACGCCTGCGCCGCATCGAGCAGCACGATCTGATAGTGCTCGACGACGAAACCCGAGAGGAATGCCGTGTCGTAGGGCACGAGCTCGGACGTGCGAAACGGCTCGACCTGCCCCAGCAGGGCATGCGACACGCCGTGCGTCCCGGGAACAGGCTCGTCGTCGAAGAAATGACGCACGATGCCCGACGCTGGTTCCCACCGGACGTGACGCACCTGCCGCGTCTGACTGCGCCCCTGGTTGTCGCGATACGACTCCGTCGTGTAGTAGTAGTAACCGGCGTCAGCCTCCCACGGGCACACCGCCTGCGCATCGAAGGTCCAGTACGGAATGTAGACACCGCGGACGCGATCGACGAGTGCACGGCTCTTCAGCTTCCCCGGCGCGAGCCACTTGCTCGCATACCACCGGCGAATCTGCTCGCGCACTTGCGGCTCGCTGATCTTGAACGCGAGGAGCGCCTGCGGCCGGATCGGCGCCTTGATTTCCGTGTAATCGATGAGCGCGGGAGAGCCGCAAAAGTCGCAGTTCTGGCCGACGCGCTCGGGATCGAAGACCGAGACCGCCTTGCAGCTCTGGCACTGTACGGTCCGCTTGTCCGCCAGCCATCCGCGCGCCTCGTCGGGAAGCTCGCGCAGCGCACGCGCGAGATCGTTTTCGACGAGTGCTCCGGTCGTCGCGTCGACGACGAAGGGAGTGACCGTCCCGCAGAACGGGCAGACCAGCGCCTGCTTCGAAGGATTCCACTCCGCCTGTGCGCCGCAGGCTGCGCATGGATGCTTCTCGAGCGCGGCGATATCCGGCATCGGATCGGCTCGACGCGCCTACTTCGCCAGGTATTCGTCGAGCGCGCTGCGCTTGATTCGGTACGTGGATCCGATCTTCTTCGCCGAAAGCTCCCCCGATTCGATGATCGACAGCACGTCGCCTTCCGAGACGCCCAGCGCCTGCGCCACCTCGCCCGGCGACAGCAGTTCCGGCGTGCCCGAACCGCCGGCGACGGTGGCCGCCCGGGCCGGCGCGCCGGTGACGACTCCGCCCTGTTGCTGCATGATCTGCTGCGCGATCGACAGGCCCACGGCGAGCTCGGTCGCCATCCCGCCCGAGCTCCCGCCCTTCTCCATCCCCTGCGCCATCTGGAATTTCACGTAGTCGTTCAAGTTCCCGACCGCGGCCATGCTCGACCGCTTGTCGATCGCCTGCTCGACCTCCGGCGGCACCGACACGTTCTCGACGATGAAGCTGGCGATCTGGAGGCCGTACTTCGCCGCCACGACAGGGTTGATGAGCGGGAGTAACGCTTCCCCGAGCTCGCTGTAGCGGCTCGCCACGTCGAATACCGGGATCTTGGCCGACGCGAGCGCGTCGGCGAAGATGCTGACGATTCGCGAGCGCATCGTGTCGGCGAACTCGTCGAGCCGGAAATTCTGGTCGGATCCGGCGACTTCCTTCAGGAACAGCTTGGGATCGACGATCTTGAAGTCGAAGGTCCCGAACGCGCGGGCGCGGACGATTCCCAGATCGTCGTCGCGCATCATGATCGGATTGGCGGTGCCCCACTTGTTGCCCGTGAACAGGCGCGTGGTGACGAAATACACGTCCGCCTTGAACGGCGAGTTGAAGCCGTATTTCCACGACTTCAGCTTCGTCAGGATCGGGATGTTGTCGGTGGTCAGCGAGTGTTTGCCGGGACCGAACGTGTCGCCGAACTCGCCGAGGTAGACGAACTGCACCTGTTGCGATTCGCGCACGATCAGCTGCGCGCCGTTCTTGATCGCCTTGTCCTCGTCGGGGAACCGGTAGGAGAGCGTGTCCCTCGAGTCGTCGGTCCACTCGATGACCTCGATCAGCTCGCCCTTTATGAAATCCATCAGGCCCATATCAGCTCCAGTCTCAGCATACTAACGCTTATTCGCATTCTGAATCCCTAATCCCTAATCCAACAATCCCTAATCCAACAATCCTTAATCCGACAATCCCTAATCCGACAATCTGGAAATCCCTGTATCCGCGAATCGGTCTGGAACTCCCTCGTCAGAATTCGAGAATTCTTTCATTCGCGGATTCGCGGATTCTTGATTCGCGGATTCGCGGATTCGCGGATTCACCGATTAGGGATTCGTGATGAGGGATTAGGGATTCGGTATTACTCTGAGGACTCATGACGGACGCCCAATCCCTGCACTGCCCGAACTGCGGCGCGGCCGCGGATCCGCAAGCGACGCGCTGTCCCTACTGCAAGGCGCGGCTGGCGACCATGAGCTGCCCGAAGTGCTTCGCCCTGATGTTCCAGGGGACGAGCTTCTGCCCGCAGTGCGGCACACCAGCGGCGCGGGTGGAACAGGAGGCCGCCGATGTGCGGTGCCCGGCATGCCCGAACACGATGCACCGCGTGGCAATCGGCACGGCGTCGGTCCTGGAATGCGGCCGATGCGATGGCGTGTGGCTCGATGCGGCGGATTTCGAACGGATCTGCGCCGACCGTGAATCCCGTGCCGCGGTGCTGCACCGCTGGACGACGCCGCCGGCCGCTGTGAGCGCACGGCACGTGCGCTACCGTCCGTGCGTGCGATGCCACAAGATGATGAACCGCGTGAACTTCGGACGGCTGTCCGGCACCGTCGTGGACGTCTGCCGCGGCCATGGCACCTTCCTCGACGCCGGGGAACTGCACGCGATTGCCTCATTCATCGAGGCCGGTGGCCTCGACCGGATGCGGGAGCGGGAGATCCAGGACTTGAAAGACGAGCAGCACCGGCTGGAGGAGCTGCAGCGCTTGCAGGCGCATGCGGGCGACAACAGTTCCGTGCCGCTGAACTGGGATTCTTCCGGGCTCGGCAAGCTGCTGCGGACGATCCTCGATCGCTAGCGCGTTACTTCGCTTCCGGCTCGAAGTTTAGCGCCACGCCGTTGATGCAGTAACGCAGCCCGGTCGGCGGCGGGCCGTCCTCGAAGTGGAGTTTCTCGAATTCTTCGACCTGATCCGCGGCCGGTAGCGGGCCGACAGCCGCCCAGAAGATCAAACAGGAGGACGGGAGAAAGGAGAAGATCCTTGTTAACAAGATTTCTCTCTTTCTCCCCTCCTCCTGTTTGGTCTTCAGTCAGGAATGCAGCGTGACAGTGAATGTCCTTGACTCGTGACTATCGGGCCGCTGGTTCGAAGTTCAGCGCCACGCCGTTGATGCAGTAACGCAGCCCGGTCGGCGGCGGGCCGTCCTCGAAGACGTGGCCGAGATGTCCGCCGCAGCGGCGGCAGTGCACCTCGGTTCGCACCATGAAGTGACTGCCATCCACGCTGGTGCGCACCGCCCCCGCGATGGGTTCGAAGAAGCTCGGCCAGCCGGTGCCGCTCTCGAACTTGGGATCCGACTTGAAGAGTGCCAGCCCGCATCCCGCGCAGGTGAACGTGCCCGGCCGCTTTTCGTGGAGCAGCGCGCACGTGCCGGCGCGTTCGGTGCCGTGCTCACGCAGCACGTAGTACTGTTCCGGCGTCAGCTGCCGGCGCCATTCTTCTTCCGTCTTGGTCACTTCGAACGTTTCGGCGGCGCGGGTCATGGTGTGAGCTCCGACAGAAACTGTATCAATAAATTCCCCGCGACGCGCATTCTGTATTCGGCCGTCGACCGGAGGTCGTCGATCGGTGAAATGTCCTGAGCGAGCGCGCGGCGGACGGCGTCGTTCGCCGCTGCATCACGACGCGTTCCGCGTAACGATGCCTCAGCGTGCGTGCACCGGATCACGACCGGCGCGACGCTGCCGAGCGCGATGCGGATGTCGCGGACGAGCTCGCCTTCGACGTCGGCCGCTGCCGCAAAGCACACTTTGGAGATCGCCTGCGCTTTGCGGGTGCCGACCTTGCGGTACGTCTGACGCCAGGACGCGCGTCCTCGCGGCAGATGGATGCGACTGATGATCTCGTCGGGGCGCAGGTCCATTCGCTTGTAGCCGGTGTGGAACAGGTGGTACGGGACGCGGCGCGTACCGCCTGCCGAGATCAGCTCCAGTTCCGCGTCATACACCAGCAGCGCCGGTGGTGAATCCGCTGCCGGCGACGCGTTCGCGATGTTGCCGCCGATCGTGCCGCGGTTCTGCGTCGCGATGCCGCCGGTCTCCGCCGCTGCCCGGCACAGCAGCGGAAACTCCGAGCGGAGCACCGGATGGGCGCGGATGTCGGTGTAGGTGGTCAACGCGCCGAGCGTCACGACACCGGCGTCCGTCTCGATCCCCGAGAGCTCGGTCAGTCCCCACAAGCTGACGTACTTGCCGCGCGGAAGCTTGCCGCTCTCGAAGAGCACCATCAGATCGGTGCCACCGGCAAACGGCCGCCATTCCCCCGGCGCGTCGGCGAGCAGGGCGAGGACTGCAGGCAGGTCGTTCGGCGCGCGCAGCTCGTAATGCGGCAGGTAGGCCCTCATGACCGCGTACCGGCGTTGGCGGATGCGGGCGGACGCCCACACGCCGCCACGACGGCCTCGAAAATGCGCATGTAACCCGTGCAGCGGCAGAGGTTCCCCGCCAGACCCGTGCGGATGTCCGCGTCAGTTGGATTCGGGGTCCGCTCGAGAAGATCGACCGCGGCGAGCACCATCCCTGGCGTGCAGATGCCGCACTGCGCCGCGCCGCATGCGATGAACGCTTCCTGCACGGCATGGAGTCGATCGCCGTCGGCGACCCCTTCAATCGTCGTGATCGCTGCGCCATCCGCGTGCACGAGCGGCACGAGACAGCTGTTCACGAGGCGGCCGTCAATCATGATCGCGCACGCGCCGCACTCCCCTTCGCCGCACCCTTCCTTGGTGCCGGTCAGGTGCAGTTCGCGGCGCAGCGCGTCCAGCAGACGCGCCATCGGGTGGCCGCTCAGCTCGACGTCGTCGCCATTCACGCGACAGCGGATGGCAACCGCAGCATCAGACAAGCGACGGCTCCATGAGCGCCATCAACGCTTCGGGCGTGATCGGGATCCGCCTGATGTCGATGCCTGTCGCGTGTGATACGGCATTCGCGATCGCCGGCGCCGGACCGTCCATCGGCAGCTCCCCGATCCCCTTCGCGCCGCCCGGGCCCTCCGCGTACGGACGTTCTTCGAAGTGCACGCGGATGGGCGGCAAATCCATCGATGTCGGCATGATGTAGTTGGTCATCTGCGCGTTGGCCATGCGGCCTTCGCGCCAGGCCACCTGCTCGAAGAGCGCCCATCCGATGCCTTGGGCGACGCCCCCTTCGATCTGGCCGGCCGCCAGGACCGGATTGATGACGCGACCGACTTCCTGGACTGCGACGAAGTCGTCCAGTCGAATCTCGTAGGTCACCGTGTCGACGCTCACCTCGGCGACGTAAACGGCCCAGGCGTAGGTGCCGTAGGCGTCTCCCTCATACCGCTCGTCGTCCCACCGCAGCCCCAGCGGCGCCCGATATTGCGCGGAGCTGCGCAGCGGACCGAACCGCGTCACGTACTCGCGGCAGGCCGCGCGGAAATCGGTAATCTCGTTGCCCGTACTCCTCAGCGTGGTCAGCAGCGCATGCGCCGCGGACTCGACGAGCTTCCCGACGACCATGCACGTGCGCGACGCCACCGTCGGTCCGCTGTTCGGGACGACCGCGGTATCGGGCTGCACGATGTCAATCGCGTCGAGACTGATTCCCAGCGCATCCGCGGCGATCTGCGAGAACACCGTATTCGTGCCCTGACCGATTTCGGTGCTCGACGTCAGGACGCGGACGCGGCCCTCCGCGGTCGCTTCCACCTCCACGATCGATGCGAGATGATCCTCGCCGGAGCCGGTGAACCCGGCGCCGTGCATGAAGGCGGCGAGCCCGATGCCTTTCTTCAATCGGCTCGTCGCGTTCGTCGCGGCGAACCGCTGCCGCTTCGCGTGATAGTCCGATAGCGCGAGCGCGCGGTCGAGCAGGCCGCTCATGTCGATGGCGTCGTGCATCACCTGGCCCACTGCGCTCGTCTGACCGGTCTCGATGAAGTTACGCCGCCGGAACTCGTCCGGCGCGAGGCCTATGGCCGCGGCGACGCGGTCCATGTGCCGCTCGAGCGCGAACAGGCTCTGCGGAGCACCGAAGCCGCGGAACGCTCCGTGGGGTGGTGCGTTGGTTGCCACCGCGCGTCCCTGCACGCGGACGTTGGGCGCAAAATACGGTCCCGCCGCATGAATCGTCCCACGTGACAACACGACCGGCGAGAGCGTCGTATACGCGCCGCCGTCGATGACGAAGTCGATGTCGATCGCGAGCAGCCGGCCATCGCGTGATACGGCGGTACGGTGGTGGGTCTTCGACGGATGCCGCTTCGTCGTCGCCACCATGTCTTCAGCACGGTCGTAAACCATCTTCACCGGCCGGCCCGACTTCCACGACAGCAGCGCGGCATGTCCCGCGATAATCGACGGGTACTCCTCTTTGCCTCCGAATCCCCCTCCGGTTTCCATCTGGACGACGCGGATTTTCTCGCCGGGAAGACCGAAGAGCGCGGCAAGCGCTTTATGCACGTAGTAAGGGCATTGCAGCGAGCCCCACACCGTGATGCCGTCTTGGCCGCGCGCGAGCGCGAGCATCCCGTTGGGTTCGATATACAGCTGCTCCTGCGCGCCGGTCTCGTACTCACCTTCCAGGATCACGACGTCGGGCTGCGCGCACGCGACGTCGACGTCGCCGCGTGAGACGAGATAGGTCTTGAATATGTTGTCGCGGCCCCAGATGATCTCGCGCCCCGAGAGCGCGTCCTCGATGGTATACACCGCCGGCAGCGCCTCGATCTCGAACGAGATGCCGCGGCGGCCCTCCTCGAGCACCGACGCGTCGGGATGGGCGAGGAGCACGATCGGCTCTTCGGCGTGGTTCACCTCGCCGTCTGCAAGGTACGGCTGGTCGTCGTCGATCAGCTGCACGACGTTGCGGCCTGGAATGTCCGCGGCCGTGACGACGGTGAACTCGTTCCAGGGAATGTCGGGGCTGTACTGGATGTCGTGAAGGATGCCGCGCGGGACCGGACTGCGGACGGTGGCGCCGTGGAGCATCCCCGGCATCGAGAGGTCGTCGAGATAGCGGGCGCGGCCCGTCACTTTCGCGCGCCCTTCTCTTCGTGGAATCGGCTGGCCGATGTGCATGTCGCGCCGGGGAATCGTCCCTGTGACGGATTCTACGTCGAACCGCTGCCGCGGCGCCTGAGGCGCTGGCGGGTGGCGGCGTTCAGCGAAGGGACCAGCATTCCGTCCCAAACTGCTTGACTGGCTGCCGTGTGAAGTCTACAAAGTAGACTCAATGGCGTCACCCGCACCGCTCGGCGAGCTGGAACACCTGATCCTGCTGGCGATCCTCCGCCTCGGTCTCGACGCGTACGGTCTATCGATCGCGCGCGAGCTCGAGCGCGAAGCCGGACGCGCGCTGTCGCGCGGTGCGCTCTATACGACGCTCGAGCGGCTGGAGATCAAGGGACTGGTCCGGTGGAAATCGGAGGCGGGCGGGTCCGAACGTCGAGGCTTGCCGCGGCGCGTGTACAGCGTGTCCGCGCGCGGGTTGTCGGCGGTCCGCACGTCGCAGCGGATTCTCCACCGGATGTGGCGTGGCCTCGAAGGCGTGTTGAAGGAGCCATCCTGATGGGCGCAACGCCGCCGCGCCTGTCGACGTGGCTGCTCCGGCGCGTTCTTCCATCAGGCGACAGCGGCGACACGATCCTCGGCGATCTGCTCGAAGAGCTCGACGCCGCCGGCAACACCGTCGCGGCACGCCGGCGCTTCGTGCGCCAGGCCTGGTCGATCGGCGTTCGCTACGCCTTACGCCGGACGGCGCGGACGCGCCCGCTGCCGGCGCAACACGGAGAAGCTATGAGACTGGACGCGTTCACGCAGGATCTGCGATTCGCCGTTCGCGGACTCCGTAAGCGGCCGTCGTTTGCGGCGATTGTCGTAGCGACGCTGGGGATCGGCATCGGCGCTTCGACCGCCATCTTCTCGATCGTCAACGGCATCCTGCTGCGGCCGCTGCCGTACGCACAGGCGGACCGCCTCGTCTACGTCAGCGAGACGACACGAGGCGAGCGCATGAGCTTCGGCTATCCCAATTACGTCGACTACCGCGACCGGGCACAATCGTTCGACGGTCTCGCGTGCCATCAGTCGACATCGTTCACGGTTGTCGGAGACCCGCCGCGCCGCATCGACGGACGCCTGGTCTGCTGGAACTTTTTCAGCGTCCTCGGCGTACAGCCGCAGCTGGGACGATCGTTCACCGCGGCCGACGACCAGGCGGGGGCGCCGCCGGTCGCGCTCGTCAGTGATCGGCTGTGGAAGCAGCATTTCGGAGGCGATCCGTCCGCCGTCGGCCGCACTCTCCGTACCACCGAGCTCACCTTCACCATCGTCGGTGTACTGCCGGAAGGCTTCCGGTTTTCACGAGCCGAGGATGTTTTCGCGCCGCTCGGGCTCACCGTCACGGCCGATTCCGGTTGGCTCGATCGCGGCAATCATTTCGGGTTGTACGCGATCGGCCGTCTGAAGGCCGGTGCCACGGTCGGGCACGCTCAGGCGGAAGCGGATCACATCTTTGCTGATTTGAAACGTGCCTACCCCAACACGAACAGCACGAATGGCGGCCGCGTCGTGCGGCTCCAGGACCGCATCGTCGAAATGATCCGCGACACGCTGGTGGCATTGATGGCCGCGGTCGGCTTTCTCCTCCTGCTCGCGTGCGTCAACGTGGCCAACTTGCTGGTCGCGCGGGGTGCCGCGCGCCAGCACGAACTCGCGGTGCGGACCGCGCTCGGCGGGACGCGCTGGCGGCTCGTGCGTCAGCTCCTGGTGGAAAGCACGCTGCTCGCCATGGCGGGTGGCGCGCTCGGAGTGTTCGTCGCCTTCTGGCTGCTGGAGCTGCTCATTGCACTCGCGCCGCCGGACGTGCCGCGCATTCATGAGGTCAGTCTCGACCGCGTTGCGCTCGCCTTCGCCTTTGGAGCCGCCGCGTTGTGCGGCCTCGTGTTCGGAGCCTTTCCCGCATTTCAGGCGTCGGGCGCGGGACGGCTGCACCTGCTCGCGCGCGCGAGCCGCATGAGCACCGTGACGCCGCATCGCACGCGCCGAGCGCTCATGACGGTCGAAGTCGCGCTCGCGCTCGTCCTGCTGGCCGGCTGCGGATTAATGGCGCGGACGATGGCGGGCCTGAACGCGGTGAATCCAGGGTTCCGCACCGACCACCTGCTCACGGCGCGGTTCTCGCTCGGCGGCGACCAATGGACGGCGGAAAAGCGTCTGGCATTTTTCGACGTACTGCTGCCAAAGGTGAACACCCTGCCCGGCATCAGCCGCGCGGCGCTGACCTACTCGCTGCCGATCGAAGGCTCGCAATGGGGTTCGGTGTTCACCGTCTCCGATAAACCTGTTCCGCCGCGTGATCAGCTTCCGGTGGCCGCGTTCTGCCCAATTACGCCGCGCTACTTCGAGACGATGGAGATTCGCACGCTGCGCGGGCGCGAGTTCGACTCTCGCGACCTCGCTGCGTCTCCCAAAGTGATTATCGTCAACGACACACTCGCACGGCGCATGTGGCCGGGCGCGGAACCCGTTGGCAAGCGGCTGAAACAGGGATGGCCTGAAGGCGATGGTCCGTGGCGCGAGGTCGTCGGGGTCGTGGACGACGTGAAGCTCGAGGGAGTGGACAAGGACGTGCCGATGCAGGTCTTCCTTCCCATCACGCAGGAGACGCCGCGCTCGATAGCGATTGTCGCGCGCACGGCGCTGGAACCGATGAACGTCGCCCGCGATCTCGAAGATGCGGTGCAATCGATCAATCACGACGTGCCGCTGACGAAGGTGCAGCCGATGACGGCGCTGATGAGGGACGCAATCGCGCGTCAGCGGTTGTCGCTCGTGGTCCTGGCGGTGTTCGCGGTGGTGGCGGTACTCGTTGCCGCCGTCGGGTTGTACGGCGTCGTCGCCCACAGCGTCACGGAGCGGACGCGCGAGATCGGTGTGCGGCTGGCGCTCGGGGCGGAAGGACGACAGGTCCTCCGCCTGTTCGTGCGTCAGGGGCTCGTGACGGCAGCGGTGGGAACCATGATCGGGCTGGGCGGCGCCGCGATGATGACGCGCGTGCTCGAAAAGCTGCTATTTGGCGTGAAGCCGTCCGACCCGGCGACGCTTGGAGGCGTGGCGTTCCTGCTCCTCGTCGTCGCCGGCGTCGCGTGCTATATCCCGGCGCGCCGCGCCGCACGGATCGATCCGCTGGCCGCGCTGCGCGCCGAGTAGGACGGCCCGCCGTTACCGCGGGCCGAATCCTTCGCGGTAACCCACGCGAAACCCTGCGCGATAGCCCGCCTGGTAATCCGTGCGCGTGCCGAGCTCGTTGCGGTAGCCGGAGTCCGCCTGCTCGAGCTCGCGCTGACCTTCCAGGTCCCATTTCCCGCCGTTGACGTTCTTGTCCTCACGTCCCGCCTGCCGCCCCTCATCGAGGCCCTTCTGATAGCCCGTCTGATAGGCGCGGGTCTGCGCTTGTGCCTGCGCGGCCGTCAGCGGTGCGGCCGTTCCGGCGGGCCGCTCGACAGCCGCCTCCATGAACTCGTCGCGCGAGATGAACTCGTCGTGGTTGCGATCCATCCGATCGAACATGGCGCGGCTCCCGGCCCACTCACGCAGCGAAATGCGGCCGTCCGCATTCGTGTCAACGCGCTCGAAGCGGGCGGCTCGCTCCTCGCGGCGTAAGCGATCCGGCGTTTGCTGGTCCCGTCCGGCTGGCACCCAGACCTCGTCGCCCGACAGCACTCCGTCGCGGTTCGTATCCTGCTGCTTGAACGATTCGTCGTTGCCGCGCCATTCCTCCCGCGTGATCACGCCGTCGTTGTCGTCATCCATGCCGCGGAAGCGCATCTGCTTCCCTTCCCTGCTGTTTGCCTGCTGCTGCCGATCGACTTTGTTCGCCGCGCCGCGGCCGCGATCCTGCGCGGCAGCCGCCGGCGCAATGAGCGTCGCCGCCAACGCGAGCACCGCGAGCGGTTGATGGACTCTCATGATCGATTCTCCCTGCGGTCTGACCGCGGTCTGACCCTACCGGAATGTCTGGCAGGCATCCGGATCGCCGCTATCGAAGCCTCGCCGGAGCCAGGTGACGCGCTGCTCGGACGAGCCATGCGTGAACTTGTCAGGAAAGACGTGTCCGGTGGACATGCGCTGGATGCGATCGTCGCCGATCGCCGACGCCGCACGGAGCCCTTCCTCGAGATCTCCGCTCTCCATTTCCATGCGCCCGGTGGCCGCACGTCCCGACTTGTTGGTTTGATGTGCCCACACGCCGGCGAAGCAGTCGGCCTGCAGCTCGAGCCGCACCGACAGGTCGTTGCGCGCGGAAGGCTGTTGTGCCTGCAGCTGACGCATCTGGGCATCGATCCCCAGAAGGTTCTGCACGTGATGACCGACTTCGTGGGCGAGAACGTAGGCCTCCGCGAAATCGCCGGAAGCGCCGAACCGTCTGTTCAGTTCATTGAAGAATCCGAGATCGAGATACACGTAGTGATCGCCCGGGCAGTAGAAGGGACCGCTTGCAGATTCGGCAAACCCGCACGCCGACTGGATCGCGTCACGGAAGAGGCGGGCCTTGGTCGGTTGATAGCGGCTGCCCAGCAGCCTCTGCCAGGTCTCCTGCGTGTCGTCCATCACCGCGTCGACGTAGTCCACGAGCTTCTCTTCTTCGGGAGTGCTCGCCACGGTCGTGCCGGTTGTTCCGACGGCTTCGGTGGGTGTCCCGCTGTTACCCACGAGTGACAGGAAGTCGATGCCGGTCGCCCAGCTCAGAATGAGCATGATGAGAAGGCCGCCAATCCCAAGCCCTCCCGCTTTCAGACCCATGCCTGATCGCCCGCGGTAGTCTTCGATGTTGCTCCGGTCGCCTGGGGTCCACCTCATCGGTGCAATCCTCCTCAGCCGGACGGCTGCAAAAAGCGGGGCAGCGCTAGCGCATCGCTTTTATGGTGCGCCGCACCTCCGCGTGTGCCATGACGACCGCCGGCTGACGCTGCAACGCATCAAAATAGCGGCGCTGGAACCCCTCGCCGGTTTCCGATGCGGTCAGCAGCTTCTCCACCTGATCGATGAGGGTACCGGCGTCGGCGTCGGTCGCCGGGGAATCCGTCTCGACGGTTTCGTCGATCCGGACGACGAGCTCGGAAAGGGAATGCAGCCAGGCGAACCATGGATCGTTGATGACCAGCTGGAGCAGCGCCGCGTTCGACGGCACTCGTCCGCGGTCCATCTCATACGCCACCCGTGCATCGTCCAGCAGCACTTTATGTAGTTGCAGCAATTTGCCGCGGAGCTCGCGCAGCCGCTCGCGATTCTGTTGCGTCATGAGCGCGTACTGGGGACCGGGCTCCGCTGCCTGCGCCGTGGAGGCGGCGGCCAGCGATTTCAGGTCGAGGCGCTCCGTCATCATCTTCAATGAGCCGTCTGCTTCGCGGGGCCATTCGGCACGAGGACGATCCCAGTACAGCTCGATGCCGTTGCCATCCGGATCATGCAAGTACAGCGCTTCGCTGACACCATGATCGCTCGCGCCTTCGAGGGCGACGCCGGCGCCGCGCAACCGGTGCAACGCATCGCCGAGTGACGCGCGGTCGGGGTATCGGATGGCGAAGTGATACAGGCCGGTTGTCCCGTGGGGAGGCGGATTACCTCCCTCGCTCTCCCAGGTGTTCAGCCCGATGTGGTGGTGATAGCCGCCGGCGCTGAGGAAAGCAGCAGACGTGCCCATCCGCTGCGTCACTTCGAAACCGAGCACGCCCGAATAGAACGCGACGGCGCGCTCGAGATCCGAGACTTTCAGATGCACATGGCCGATCTCGGTGCGGGGATCAATGGGCTTCGCCATGGACCCATGATGGCGCACCTTGAGGGGGGCAAATCAAGCGTCCGGACTTCGCCCCGCCTCCGCGCCGGCAAATCGGCGCGGTGGCGGGGCGTCGTCGACACAGACACTTCGTGGAACCTCGCCGTAGACCTCGACTGACGAGTTTTTTACACGACTGTACGGCGGCCGGTCAGCAGCTGAACGAGGAACACGACTGCGGCGATGACCAACAGCAGATGAATCAGGGCGCCGCCAACGTGTGCAACCAGGCCGATGGCCCAGAGCACCAGCAACACCACGAGAATGGTCCACAACATGACACACCTCTTGCGCCGCGGGGCCGCATTTCACTGGCAGACATTGACGTCACCCGTGACTGCGGACTGCCGCAGCGTCCTGACGTGTGTGAAAGCATCACCGATGCCACTGTAAGGTCAGCCGCAATGGCGGGGAGGCGGTCGTCTTCTTGCAACGATGCGGCGGGAGGGCAACGCGATGGCTGAAGTGTTCGTCGAATTCGCCGAACCGATAGTAACAAAGGATGGCAGCGCGTATATCGCGCGGGCGTGCGGCGGACCATCGGATCATGGACACTGGCACGGCTGGCTCGAGTTCGTGCCGATGGCAGGAGGAGAGGTCCTGCGTTCGAGCCGTGAGACGACTCAGCCGAATCGCGAAGACACGGCGTACTGGGCAACCGGGCTCACGCCCGTGTATCTCGAAGGAGCGCTCGCGCGCGCGTTGAATCCCCTGACGCTGATGCCGCCCGTGCCGTCGCCCGAGCCGGTCTATGACGGACCCGCGCCGGAGTTCGCGCCTGCTCCACCCGCGAACGAAGCGGTGTTGAATCCGTTTTCGGTCTATCGCAAGGGCGAAGCGGTCCTTCGCAGCCAGCTTCTCGCGCTCTCGGCGTGGCATCTCGTCAACATCATCACCGCGTACGGTTTGAGCGAGCAGCGGCTCGCGGACCTCAATACGACGCCCGCGCCGGTGCTCGTGGAACTGATCATCGCGTCGGTTCGTCAGCGAGCCGAAGAGCCGGCGGCGAAATAGCCGTTCGCCCCTGGCGCCAGGCGATTCGCCCCTTGATCGCCAATTCGACCTCCGGGAGGTGCATCGGCATGAGAAACTATCGCCCATGCACCTTCCAAGAAATCCACGCCTTCATACCCTAATCGCCTGCGCGCTCGTGTTGGCGCTCGGCATCGCCGGCCGGGCGCAGCAGCAGGAACGCAGCGCCGTCCCCGACAAGTACAAATGGGATCTCTCGCAGATCTACCCGAATGACCAGGCGTGGCGTGCCGCAAAAGACAAGCTCGCGTCGGAGATTCCGGCGTTGCGCGCGTTCAAAGGAACGCTTGCGAGCTCCGGCCAGAAGCTTGCCGACGCGCTCGAGCTGGCCAACCGCCTTGCCAAAGAGTTCACACGTCTGTCCGTGTACGCGAGCATGACGTCCGACCAGGACACGCGCGTCAGCACCTATCAGGGTCTGCAGCAGGAGATGGCGCAGATAGGTGCCGCCTTTGGCGCCGAGACGTCATACATGGAACCGGAAATCCTCAAGGCCGACGTCGCGACGATTGAGGGTTTCATCGCGAAAGAGCCGCGGCTGAAGATCTATACCTTCTACCTTCACGACATCCTTCGCCGGCGCGCTCACACGTTGACCGACGCTGAGGAGAAACTTCTCGCCAGCTCGTCGGTGGCAACTCAAGCCGCGTCGGACATTTACGGCATCCTCTCCGACGCCGACTTCCCGTATCCCACTGTCACCTTGAGCGACGGCAAGAGCGTGAAGCTGGATAGCGCCGGTTTCAGCCTGTATCGCGCGCTTCCCAATCGCGGCGATCGCGAGAAGGTCATGTCGGCGTTCTTCGGGGCGCTGGGCAGTTTCCGCGGGACTTTTGGCGCGACGATGAGCGGCCAGGTGCAGCGCGACCTGTTTTATACGAAAGCGCGCAATTACAAGACCGCGCTCGAGAGCGCGCTCGATGCCGCGAATATTCCGACGTCGGTTTACATGCGGCTGATCGACGGCGTCAACAAGGGTCTGCCGACGTTCCATCGGTATCTGAATCTGCGCAAGAAGATGATGGGGGTCGAGCAGCTGCACTACTACGACCTCTATGCGCCGCTCGTCTCATCGGTCGACCTTACCTACACGGCCGACCAGGCGCAGCAACATGTGATGGCGGCCTTGAAGCCGCTCGGTCCCGAATACGCGGCAGCGGCCGCGCGCGCATTCAACGAGCGCTGGATCGACTGGTATCCGAATCCCGGCAAGCGCGCCGGCGCCTACTCGAACGGCGGCGCATACGACGTGCATCCGTACATGCTGATCAACTACAACAGCAAGTACACCGACGTCAGCACCATCGCCCACGAGCTCGGGCACACGATGCAGTCGTACCTGTCGAACAAGACCCAGCCCTTCCCGCTCGCCGGCTATCCGATTTTCGTCGCGGAGGTTGCGTCGACGTTCAACGAGGCGCTCCTCATCGACTACATGCTGAAGACGATCAAGGACGACGCGACCAGGCTGACGCTGCTCGGAAACTACCTCGAGGGGATCAAGGGCACGGTTTTCCGCCAGACGCAGTTTGCCGAGTTCGAGCTGCGCGTCCACGAGATGGCCGAGAAGGGAGAGCCTCTTACCGGCGACGCACTGTCGAAGCTCTACGCGGACCTCACCAAGAAGTATTACGGCCATGACAAGGGCGTCTGCGTCGTCGATGACTACATCGCCGACGAGTGGGCCTTCATTCCGCACTTCTACCGGAACTTCTACGTCTTCCAGTACGCGACGTCATTCACCGCATCGGCCGCACTGTCGGAAAAAGTGCTGGGGGGAGACCCCGCTGCGACGAAGCGCTATCTCGCGTTCCTGAGCGCCGGCGGGTCCAAGTATCCGATCGATCTTCTCAAGGATGCCGGCGTCGACATGACGACCGACGAGCCGCTGACCTTGACGATGCAGAAGATGAATCGCGTCATGGACGAGATGGAGAAGATCCTGGCGAAGATGCCGGCGAAGTAAGACGCTTCAGTGGTGCTGGCGTTCGATACCCGGTGCGCGGCGTCCATGTCAGCTCTGCGCCAACGGATCAGTCAGCCCGTCCAGCGCTATTTGATAGGTGCGCGCCTCGCCTCGCAGCTTCAGCGCGATGCGAGTCAGGACGATGACGTGCGTCACCAGGATCATCGCAACTATGGACAGCTCCATCGGAGTGCGGTGAAAGAGCGCACTCATCGTGTAAACAAGCACGAGCACGATGATGTTCAGGCCCGGGCCGACAGTGAACCACCAGGTGCTTTCGGTACGGAAGTCCCGTTCGCGCTCGAGCAGGCGTCGGTAGAACGCGAGTCCTTGAGCGGCAGTCATGTTCGCGGGCATCAAGCGGAAGGCGCTTCGACGTTGAACAAACGCCACCAGGAAGACAGCGGTGATCGCCAGGTATCCGAGTCCCCACCGCAGCTCCGGTAGAAACCACATCAAGAGCAGCGGCAAGCCGCCGTTCATGGCGCCCATGGCGTAGAACGCCATCGCGCGCCGCCGCGCTTTCTCCTGCAGTTCCTGTGATTTGCGCTGCACATCCGCGACTGACATGTTCCCTCCTTGACCCGGTTGCGTTTGCCACAGGGCGCGGACGTCGCGTGCCGAGGACTCATTCGACATGGTGTCCTCCCTGACGGAAGCGCTGACTGAGGATCTTCTTGATGCGATGCACTTTGGTTGCGACGTTGCCGGACGAGAGGCCGGTGATGTCGCCGATCGCCGACGCATCCATGCCTTCGAGGTAGAGGAGAATGACTTGTCGATCGAGCGGCGCGAGCGCATGGATCAAGGCGAGGACGCGGTCCAACAGACGCTGCTGATCGACCTCCTCCTCGGCGCTGCCTTCGGCCGGCCTCGACGCGAGCTCGTCGAGGCTGACGAACGTCGGCGTGCCCGTACGGCGCCTGACGACCAGTGAAGTGGCGGTGTTGTGCGCCACTCGATACACCCACGTGCGCAGCGAGCAGCGCTCATCGAATCCAGCCAGACTGCGCCACAATGCGATATGAATCTCCTGCAGCAGATCTAACCGGCGGTCCTGGTCTGTCTCGTACGCGCGGGCAAGCCGCTCCAGCGCTGCGCCATGCACAGCGATGGCCTCTTCATATCGCTCCGCCGCTGTCCCGTTCCGAGCCGCAGCCATCTATGTAGGTAGTCGCATGTCGGCGATCTTTCTTACAGCGAGATACAATTCACCCGGTGCGTGCAGTATTCGGAGTCGTCCTCGGAGCCCTCTTCACGCAGACGCCTGCGACTCCTGGTCCGCCGGCCGGCTGGCCGAGGGTCGAACGCATTTATCACCAGCAGGTGCAATCGGCCGGCATCATCGGCAGCAGTCTGGTGATCGTGCGTAATGGGCACGTCATCGCGAGTGCCGTCGAGGGGGTCCAGGATCTCGACGCCAAGCGGCCGGTCGATGCCGACACGATCTACCACTGGGCCTCGATCACCAAGACGTTCACCGGCATCGCGATCATGCAGCTGCGCGATCGCGGCCTGTTGAACCTCGACGATCCCATCGTTAAATACGTCCCCGAGTTTCGACAGATTCACAATCCGTACGGCGACGCGTCGCAGGTGACCATCCGCCACATGATGGCGCACAGCTCGGGGCTGCGGGCGCCGACATGGCCGTGGGGTGGGGACGAGCCGTGGCATCCGTTCGAGCCGACGAAATGGGAGCAGCTCGTCGCGATGCTCCCGTACACGCAGCTGAAGTTCGCGCCCGGAACGAAATACAGCTACTCGAATCCTGGCGTGATCTTTCTGGGGCGGATCATCGAGCTGCTGTCCGGCGACGATTACGAGGTCTACATCACCAAGAACGTCCTGATGCCACTTGGGATGCATTCGTCGTTCTTCGATCGAGCGCCGTACTATCTCCTACCGCACAGGTCGCACAGCTACTTCCGGACGGAGAAAGGCTTGCGGGACGCGCGCTTCGATTTCGACACCGGCATTACCGTCTCGAACGGCGGCCTCAACGCGCCACTGACAGACATGGCGAAATATTTGGCGTTTCTGCTGTCCGACGGATCGAATGCCCTCTATGAAACGGTGCTGAAGCGAGCCTCGCTGAGCGAAATGTGGAAGCCGCAGCTCCGGGCAGCCGATGGCGAGGGCGCGTCGGGGACCGATGCGCAGGCGGGTCTGTCGTTCTTCGTCGAGCGCTACGGCGATGTGGAGCTGATCGGCCACAGCGGTAATCAGAACGGATTCCTGTCGCACCTCTACCTTCATCGTCCGTCGCAGACCGGGTATGTGATTGCATTCAATACCGATGTGAACCGCGCATCTGCGTCCGTTACGCGGCAGGTCGATGCGGCAGTTCGCGACGCAATCATTCGCGAGATCATCCCGCATCGGTAGCGGCGTGTGACGTGCGACGATCTGGATTCAGCCATCCGTTAAGTCGCGGCCAGCTCGATCTTGCGCGCGGCGTTGATCGGGTCGGTCCAGGCTCCCGGCGATTTGTAGTCGCACACGCCGGCGATCCACACCGGGGATCCTGACGTCACGATCTTCCGCCGATCGTCGGGATCGAGCGTCCACTGCTCACCCCAGTCGTAGATCCACATCGCGTCACGCTGCAGCAGACGCACGCACGCGTGGCTGGCTGGATATCCGGGAAGGTCGAACTGGTGGAATGACACGCCGCGCTCGTTGATGAAGTTGAAGTACCACTCGAGCACCCAGGCGTCGTTGTCGGTGCTGCGGCGCTTTCGCGACCGCCAGGTCAGGCTGTACTCGCCGGCGGGTGTCGGCGTTTCTCTGCGGCCAGTGCTGACCGGGCCCCATCGCACCAGCTGGCCGTTCTCGTACGCACCGAACGCCTGCATCGGCTGATGGACCACGACGGCTTTGGCATGAGACGCGGCCCACTCGCACTCCGCGGGCATCGGACTGAACGCCAGCTCGTCCTCGATCCACAGATCGGGCACGACCAGGCCCGGAATGGCCGGCTCCGCCCGCAGCAGATGCTCGGCGTCGCGGCGATTCAGTTTCTCGAGGAGCGCAATCTGCGCCCCGGTGAACTGCTTACGCAGGTCAGCCGGTGTCCTGGGAACCGGGATCAGATTGTAATGAGGGGTCGAAGGAGCGACGTCCTGCGCGCCGGCGTGAACCGCGCCGGCCAGGACATACGCTCCTGCCACGAGGAAATGACGTCGCGAGAACCGCCGGTTACGACGCGAGCTGCAGCTTGGCTTTGTCGGCGCGCTTGGTCGTTTCCGCTTTGCCATTGAAGACG
>JBKPLP010000073.1:0-47493 GCA_046731735.1 Acidobacteriota bacterium | reverse complement strand
GGCGGCCCGTAAAGGGCCGCCCTACACAAGTAGGCCGGGCCTTCAGGCCCGGCATTGATTGATGAAGCAATGACTGAAGAACTCTGGTCCAACGTCGAACGCTACATCTCCGACAGGATCGTACACCCTGACGGCGCGCTCAACGCCGCGCTTGCGGCGAGCGATGCGGCGGGGCTGCCGTCGATCAACGTCTCCCCCAACCAAGGCAAGCTGCTGCACATGCTGGCGCTGATGGCCGGCGCACGGCGAATCCTGGAAATCGGGACGCTTGGCGGCTACAGCACGATTTGGCTGGCGCGGGCGCTGCCATCCGGCGGCCGCCTCATCACGCTGGAAGCCGACCGCAAGCACGCCGAGCTCGCGCGCAGGAACGTCGACGCCGCGGGGATCGGGGCGCTGGTGGATATCCAGATCGGCGCCGCGCTCGAAACGCTGCCAAAGATTGCCGCTGCCTCGCAGGATCCGTTCGACCTGATCTTCATCGACGCGGACAAGACCAACACGGTCCCGTATTTCGACTGGTCGCTGAAGCTCTCGCGCCTCGGCTCGGTCATCGTCGTCGACAACGTCGTGCGTAAAGGCGCCGTGACCGATGCGAAAACGACGGACAAGGACGTCCAGGGCATGCGGCGCTTCTACGATCGGCTCACGAACGAGCCGCGCGTCGTCGCGACCGCCATCCAGACCGTGGGGAGCAAAGGCTATGATGGCTTCGCGATCGCACTCGTGAAGGCCTGATGCACACGTCACATACCTACTGGTATTCGCCGCGGCTCGAGCACGACATGGGGGTCGCGGTGTTCGGTCACTGGGGCCAGCCGCTCCTGGCGTTTCCCACCAGCCACGGCGACGAATGGGAGCTGCAGCGGCACGGGCTGCTCGATGCCGTCGCCGATTTCATCGATCAGGGGCGCGTCAAAGTCTTCTGCGTCGGCTCGAACAACCACGAGTCCTTCCTGAACAACTCCGCGCATCCATTTCATCGCAGCTGGCGGCAGCGGATGTTCGACGAGTACATTCGCGACGAGGTGATCCCCTTCATCCACTCGAGCTGCCAGACGCCGGGCATTCCGATCGCCAGCCTCGGCGCGTCGCTCGGCGCGTACCACGCGGCGAACACGCTGTTCCACTATCCGCACCTGGTGAAACGCTGCTACGCGTTATCGGGGATTTTCGACCTGCGCGATTTCATGGGCGGCATGTACGACGACAACTTCTACTTCCAGAATCCAGTCGACTACATGGCGAACCTGAAGGACCCGTGGTATCTGGACCAGCTCGCGTCGTGCGAGATCCGCCTGGTGACGGGATCGGGTCCCTACGAGAAGAGCGCGTACTCCTACATGATGTCCGGAATTCTCGCCAGGAAAGGCATCCGCCATCACCTCGATGACTGGGGACCGCGAGGCGGCCACGACTGGCCCTATTGGAAGGAACAGGTCCGCGAATATTTGTCGCGGTGGTAGGCCGGGGGTTCAGGCCGGGCCCTAAAGGCCCGGCCTACGAGCGCACGAGTTCGAATCGGTCAAGCAAGTACTGCCCTTCGGCAATCACCTGCTCGTCGTCGATCCAGACGTTGCATTCGCGGGTCAGCACGTCGACATGCGTCGTTGATTTCCAGTCGGCGTGGGTCTGGCTGCCGTAGGGATCACCGAACGCGAGGTGCACGCCCGGAACCTTCTCGTCCTGGAGCAGCACGCCGATCATCTCGCGCAGTCCGAGGTTCGTCCCGAAGGCAAGCTCGCCGACGCGGTCGCTGTTCTCGTCGGTGTGGCAGTAGTCCCAGAAGTCGCGCCGGAGATCGGCGCGCGCGCAGCGCGCGCCGACCAGGCGGCCGTTCCGAATGTCGAGCGTCAGCGGCGTCTCGCGCAGGCTGCCGTACTTGGCATTGAAGTAGTCCCCCGCCGTTCCGTCACAGACGAACCTGCCGTCCACCGAGGCGGGCGTCGTGAACACCTCGCCCGCGGGCAGGTTCGACCAATAGCGCGGATTGATCAGGCCGCTCGTCTTCACCCAGGCGAGCGAATGATCGAACGTGGCCCGGATATCGGTGCCGGCCGCCGTCCGAACGGTCAAGGACCGGGCGTGATCCATGCGCTCGCACAACTGGTTGCTCAGGCGGTCGACCTGCAGATAATCGGCACGCATCCCTTCGCGCATGATGCGTGGGGTGACGCCAACCATGTGTGCGTATCGGATGCGGCGCCGCTCCACGACGGCGACGATCGCCATGCGGGCGGGCAGCTCGCCCTCTTGCGGCTGAACGCAGAGGATGCCGGCATCTGCGCGTTCCAGCACGGCAAGCAGCTCGGGGGGCGCCGAACGCATCGGGCGCGTGGCCACCGACTCGATGTGGAGGCAGTCCGCATCCGCGCCCGCGTCGGAGAGCGCGTGCTCGAGCGCCGCCGCGACTTCGCGGCTCGCCTCGTCCGCGATGAGCGCGACGCGCTCGCCGCGGCGGACCGCAAGACAGGTGTTGACGGCGTTGTGAGCGCCGGGAAAGAGATCGGGCGCGCCCGGGCCAAAAATCATCCTGACAATTGTAACAATCTGAGGCTAGCTGACAATGAACGCGGGGACCTGGCCGCCGCCGGACGTCACGTTCGCGAGCCCGGTTGCGCTGAGACGGGTGAGGTAGCCGGTCATGCGGCCGCGGAACAAATACGGTGCGAAGTCCACCAGCATGTCGCGCATGGTCACTTCACCGATCGCGTCGAACATCGGGAATGACTCGCGGCGCACCGGGATCCGCTCCTGCACGACCCACGCACCCTTGGGATCGTTCAGCGCCGCGTTCAATGCGGCGTTCCACTCGCCGGCGCTGGTCTCCCAACCGAGCTTCACGCCCGCCCCGCCATACTCGTCATTCGGCTTGAGCACGAGCGTCTCGCGATTGCATTCCGCCAGCGCCAGAAGCGGCCGGCGGGCTCCATCCTTCGACGTCTCGACGTCCGCGACGACGCGCGTCCAGGGAATGTGGGCCTTGATCGCCGCACAATCCGCCGCTGAAAACAGCCGCGCATTACGTTCGTCGGTGAGCACCGCAAAGAACGCCTTCTTGTGGGCCAGCTTGCAGCGGAACGTGTTGGCCATGCACACCGACCTTCTCGCGTACGCCTCGACGAGCGGCGCGCACTCGTCCGGCCGCGCGATGATGTCGTTCATGAGCACCCGCCGGTAGAGAATGTCGATCTTCTGACCGCCGCAGACGAGCGCTCCGTTCGCCAGCATGACGTCGCGTGGATCGCAAACGAACGTCGGCACGCCGAGTTCGATGAACGCATCGCGCAGCAGCTCGAACTCCGTCCACGTCGGCACGTTCCGCCAGTCGACGATGGCAATCGTCGGCGGATCTGCCCGGCCCCCCCAGTCGCGGTAGCTCGCGAGCAGCGCGTCCAGCATCGGCTGGATCGTTGGATTGAAACGGACCTGGTGGCTGCCGCGGAACCGCTGCATCACCGGGAGCTCGTCGAAGAGCTCGCAAAGCCGCTGCGTGTAGCCGAGTCCCGCGGGAGACTCGGCGTTGTACTCCGCGAAATGGAGCGCATCCGGCAGCAGGAAGGCGTCGAGCCGCGATGCCGTACTGGCACAGTTGTAGCCTGGATCGATCCGGACGAGCCGCGTCTCGGCCTCGGTGAGCCCGAGTTGATCGAACACGTCCGGCGAGTGCAGAGCGGCGTCCGTCACCCGCTCGCCCAGCGAGGCAATTCGCTCGGCGGCGGCACGCATCCGTGCTTCGTCCTGCTCGCTCAGGAAAAAGGGTCTCAGGAAGGGACAGTGGACCCGGTCCCCGAACGTCAGCTTGCGCTCGCGCATCGCGGCGGCGAGCTCCAGCGTGTAGCGGCGGCTCAGTTCGACATCGGGACGCAGCAGGCCGTGCCAGGCGCTGATCGCGTCCATCTATCGTGAGCCTGCGTGCTTCGCCGGCGCCCCGGTGAACCCCGATGCGGCGCCAATCCCGAGCATCTCCTCCCAGCGCGGCCACGATCGCGATGGGTCGGGATTGAGTGCGCGGTCGATCACCAGCGCGCTCATCTTCTCGACGACGTGCGAGAAGTAGAAGTCGGTAATGCGATCGCGCTCGAAATCAGGTGCCGGATTCAGATAGTCGATCGCGAACGGGACGCCATCCCGTACCGCGAACTCGATCGTGTTCATCTCGTATCCGAGGGCCTCGTTGATCGTCTGCGCGTCCTTGACGATGCGTGCGCCGAGGTCCGGCGCGAGGTAGTCGTGTTCCACGTGATAGCGGCGCTCGCGCGGGTCGTACCGCACCGGGGTGATGTCCGTCTTGCCGAACGTGAAACAGCGAACGTAGGAATCGAAGTCGATGAACTCCTGCAGGGTCATGCAGTAGGGCGCGGTGCCATCGTAGGCTTCGAGCAGCTCCTGCCGGTTGTTCACCTTGTAGACGTGTTTCCAGCCGCCGCCTGAATACGGCTTGAGGATCGCGGGGCGCCCGACGTGATCGAGCAGCGCGTCCCAGTCGATGGGATACTGCAGGTTGCGGAGCGACTCCGGCGTGAGATCGATGTCGGCGGGGTAGGCCTTCTGCGGCAGCAGCACGGTCTTCGGGATCGCGCATCCCAGCTTGGCCATCACCGAGTAGTTGAAGTATTTGTCGTCCGCGGTCCACCAGAACGGGTTGTTGATGACGTAGGTGCCCTGCAGGACCGCGTGCTTCAGCGATCCGCGATAGTACTCGACCTCGTGCGAGATGCGATCGACGATGACTCGATAGCCCGCGGGCTCGTCCATCTTCGTCCCGCCCCACGACACCATTTCCGCCCTGATGCCATGGCCGGCGCCGAGCTCGTTGACGCGCGCGAGGAACGCCGGCGGGAAGCTGTATTCGCGACCAACGAGCAGGCCGACGCGCATCGGAATCTCACTCATGCCCTGGCCACTCCACGTCGATCGATGCTGGTCCGCGTCTCGTCGACGACATATTGCACGACGGCTTTCAGATCGCCCGTCTCCCGGTACACCGCGAGCTGGCGGTCCGCGCTGGTGCCTTCGCGCAGAACGGTATGGACGTACTGCACGGCTTCGCGGCTCTCCAGTTCGTCGAGCACGTCGTCGACGAACTCCAGTAGTTCGAGCGCGAGATCACGCATCGGCACTTCCGCGCGCTTGCCAAAGTCGATCAGCTTGCCATCGAGCCCCCAGCGCGCCGCCCGCCACTTGTTCTCTTCGATCAGCGCGCGGCGATACAGCCGGAACCCCAGGTTTCTCTGGTACAGCCGGTACAGCTTGACCACGATCGCCTGCGTCAAGGCCCCGAGCATGACCGCGGCCTCGGGACGCGTGGGCACGTCACAGACGCGGAACTCGAGCGTGCCGAACGTCGGATGCGGCCGGACGTCCCACCAGATCTTCCTCGCATCATCGATCGAGTGCAGCTCGATGAGCAGGTTGATGTAATTCTCGTACTCGCTCCATGAGCCGAAATGATCCGGCACGCCGGTCCGGGGAAATCGCCGGAAGATCGTCGTGCGATACGACTTCAGGCCGGTGTCCCGCCCCATCCAGAACGGCGAGCTGGTCGAGAGCGCGAGCAGGTGCGGCAGGAAATAGCGTGCGGCGTTCATCAGGTCGATCGCCGTCGTGCGGTCGGGGACCGCGACGTGGACGTGCAGCCCGAAGATGAGCAGCGATCGCGCGAGCTGCTGCAGTTCTTCGACGATGCTGTTGTAGCGGACACCGGGCGAGAGGATCTGATCTTTCCAGTCCGAGAAGGGATGCGTGCCGGCGGCGGCAACCGCGAGGCCGACCCGCTCGGCGGCCGAGGTCAGTTCGCGCCGTATGCGGAAGATCTCCTCGGTCAGCTCCGGGACGTTCTGACAGATCTTCGTGCCGACCTCGACGATCGACTGATGCAGCTCCGGCTTGATCTGCTCGCCAAGCGATGCCGAGCTCGACGCGAGCAGCTCCGAGACGTGCGAACGCAGCTCCCAGGTCTGCGGGTCGACGATCTGGAACTCTTCCTCTACGCCGACCGTGAACCGGTGCGCCATGAGGCGGAATTATGTCAAGGTAAAAGGTAAAAGGTAAAAGGTAAAAGGTAAAAGCAGGCGGTATCATCCTTTTCGGAGGCCCTCATGGTGAAGGATCCGGTCTGCGGCATGACGATCGACGAGAAGACCGCGAAAGGCAAGAGCGAGTATCAGGGTCAGACGTATTACTTCTGTGCCGCCATCTGCAAGACGAAGTTCGATCAGGATCCGGCGAAGTACGTGAAGAAGTGAGCGTTGGTGGTCAGGCCGACCGCCGCTCCACCCGCTTCAGGCTGGCGGCAAACCGCCTCACCGCGTCATCCATCGTCGACGGCGCGACGCTGGAAAAACAGAGGCGCAGCTCGGATTCACCGGCCGGATCGGCGTAGAACGCATGACCGGCGATGAACGCGACGCCTTCGGTCAGCGCCCGATCGAGCAGCGAGCGCGAGCTGACCCCGCCCGCAAGCCGGCACCAGAGGTAGAGTCCCCCTTGCGGCCTCGCGAACCGTACCATCCCCTCGGGCACGTGGCGGTGGAGCGCGGCAATCATCTGGGCACATCGGCGCGCATGCTCGGCGCGCAGCGTTTTCAGATGGTTGTCGAAGCCGCCCTGCCGGATCAGCCGCGCCATGGCGAACTGCACGAGATTCTGCGTGTGCGGATCGAGCCGCTGTTTGATGATCGCGATTTGATCGATGATCGACGGCGCGGCCGACAGCCAGCCGAGGCGCAGTCCCGGGGCCATCACCTTCGAAAAGCTGTTCAGATGAATCACCAGATTCTGCGCATCGAGGTCGCGCAGCGACGGCGGCGCAGGCTCGGTGAAATGCAGCTCGCCATATGTTCCATCTTCGACGACGGGCACTCGATAGCGCTCCGCCAGTTTGAGCAGCTCGCGGCGCGTGCGGATCGGCATCGTGATGCCGGTCGGGTTCTGGAATGTCGGGTTGGTGTAAATGAGCTTCGGGCGATACCTGACGAGCAGATCTTCCAGCTCGTCGATGTCGGCGCGCGCGATATCCCAGCCAATCAGTTTCGCACCGGCCGCGTGGAACGACTGGATCGCGCCGAGATAGCCCGGACGCTCCATCAGGACGGCATCGCCGGGATCGACAAGGCACCGCGCAAGTAGATCGAGCCCCTGCTGCGCGCCCGCGAGTACGAGCACGCTTTCGGCGGGCACGCGGAAGCGCTCCGCTATCGCTTCGCGGAGGACCGGTTGCCCTTCGGTCGGCCCGTGGCTCCAGACGGCTTCCGCATGCTTCTTCAGCGCGTAGTCGATGGCCTGCTGGAACGCGGCGGTCGGGAAGCAATCGATCGCCGGCTCGCCCGCGGCGAGCGACAGCAGCCGCGCATCCGACGCGTGCCGGATCGCATCGCGAAGCGTCGAGTCGCTGGAGCGGAGCGCCGCGGACGCAATCTTTCCCCGCCACGCGAACGGCGTTCCCGCCGGCTCGGGCGCGGCGCAGACGTACGTGCCGCGGCCGACATAGCCGCGAAGCAGCCCGCGCGACTCGAGCTCGCGGTAAGCGCTGACGACCGTGGTGCGGCTGATCCGGAGGCGCTGCGCGAGCTCGCGCTCGGGCGGCAGCCGCGACCCCGAGGGCAAATCGCCGCGCGCGATCGCCGACTCGAACAGGTTGACGAGATGCCCGTACAGCGGCCGGGCACTTCGCATGAATTGACGCTCGATTTGCTGAAACATTCCGCCTCCCGTCGAGGCTTGCCAGAACAAGAGCTTGCCGGCAACGGACCGCGCTGGCCGGTCCAATAGTGGAATGGTCGCGTGAAAGCGTCAAATGTGGCGGGATTTATCGAATGAAATCGGCGGTCGCGGCAGTCCAAGTTGGATTGGAGCAGTCCAATCGAACCGCGAATCGCGAACCTCCAACCGCGAACCGCGAACCGCACTAAGCAATCAGCGCAGATCTTCCTTCAAGAGATCGGTATTGATCGCGAATGCGGCCTCCGCCCCTTCAGCGGCGGCGACGATCACCCACTGCACCGCGCGCGACGCATCCCCCGCGACGTAGAGTCCCGGCAAGTGCGTCGATTCGTACTTGCCGGTGCGTACGGTTCCCTTGTCGTTGATCGCGCACCCGAGCAGCACTGCGAGCTCGGACTGCTGGAACTGACCGGTGGTGAAGAACACGGCGCGGCGCGGCAACGGATCGCCTGCTTCGAAGACGATGCGCTGGAGAAGGCCGTCTGTCCCTTCGAACGCGCGCACCCGTTCCTCACGCAGCGCCACGCCGTTCTGTTCGAGTCGCTGTCGCCCTTCATCGTCGATCCCCGCCGGCCCGTCGGTGCAGAGGACGAGATCGCGGCTCCACGCGGTGAGCTCGAGCGACAGGCCGAGTCCGCGACTCCCCTTGCCGTAGATCGCCAGCGGCTGATCGCGCAGTTCCCATCCGTCGCAGTACGGGCAATGAAAGACGCTGCGGCCGTACAGCGGGGCAAGGCCGGGGATGTCCGGGACGTTGTCCAGCACGCCGGTCGCAATCAGCAGCTTGCGTGCGGACACCTCGGTCCGATCCGCGAGCGTCACGGAGAAGCTGCCGTCGCGGCACTCCGCTTTCATGGCGCCGATGTCGCGCACTTCGACGGTCTCGTACTTCTCGAGCTCGCGCCGGCCGATAGCACGGAATTCGGCCGGCTCTATCCCGTCGCGTGTGAGGTAGCCGTGTAGTGCTTGCGATGCCCAGTTGCGCGGCTTGCCGGAATCGCAGAGGAGGACGGTGCGGCGGCAGCGGCCGAGGATGAGCGCGGCGCTCAAGCCCGCCGGGCCGGCGCCAACAATAATTACGTCATACCCTTCGACTCGCATGAAACTCCGCTCGCTCAGGCCAGGCCCAGTGACGTTCGACTTGCATGAAAACGACGGGCCCAGTCGCGACTCACTCTGCTTCAGTGCGCGTCGGCTCGTGTCAGGGCGATCAACCGGGGATCGTCCCGCAACGATTCCAGATCGACGTCGACACGCGCGCGCGACGCCGTCAGCTTTGGCAGAACGCGCGCGACGCGCTCCAGCGAATCGAGCGCGCGATCGGCCTCGCCGCGCAGCGCGTGCAGCGTACCGATGTAATAGCGGGTGAACGGGTCGTCGGCGCCGTTCGCCACCCGCGCGTCGAAGCTCTTGAGCGCGCGCGTGAAATGCCGCTCGGCGTCGTCGCCGCGGCCGAGGCGAAGATACGCCGCTCCGATCTTGATGTTCAATTCCAGCAGCGTGCGCTCGCGCAGCGCGTGATCGCTGGCGCCGACGAACACCAGCTCGCGCTCGTATTCGCGCAGCGCCCCCTCGTAATCCCCCTTGAGGTAATAGACATATCCCAGGCGGGCGTGAGCGCCGACGATCTGCAGCCCGAAATTCCCGGAGATGAACTGCTCCTGCAGTTCCACCGCGCGCGCGGCGATTTCAGCCGCGCGATCGAGCTGCCCGGCCCACGCCAGCAGCAACGAAAGCTGCAGGTACGAATATCCCGCTTCGGGGTTCAGCTGAATCGCACGCTCGAACAGCGGGATGGCGGACGCGAAATCTCCGTTGCCGACCCAGTAGGCGCGGGCCAGGGCCTGATACGCCTGACCGTTCTCGGGATCGAGCTTCAGGGCCTCGCGAATCTCCGCGACCGCCTCGTCGACGCGGCCGAGCCCCAACAGCGAGGTGCCGAGCCACATGTGCGCGTCGGCAAGCTCGGGATCGATCGCGAGCGCGCGCCGCTCGATCTCGACCGCCTCGTTCAGCATCTCGGGAATACTCAGGAAGTTCGCCTTGAGTCCATACGCGCCGCCCAGCGCCGCCCAGGCCCGCGCGTACTCCGGATCGTGGCGCGTCGCATCCTCGAAGGCGGCGATCGCGCGATCGATCGAGTCACGGGTCGCCTGACGCAGGTTCATCATGCCGCGCGCGTAACTCTCGTAGGCCTCGACTGACGCCGTTTCCTGGCGCTCGATATCCGCGATTTCGGTGCCCTGCAGGACGACGTTCAATCCCTGGCTCAGCTCGAAGACAATCTTGTCCTGCAGCGCGAAGATGTCGTCGATGCGCCCGTCGACTTTCACGGTGCGCCGGACTTCGCCGGTTGCCACCTGGACGAAGTTCGCCGTGATGCGCACGCGATCGCCCAGGCGCTGATAGCCGCCGACCACCACCCACGTCGCGCCGAGGCGATGGCCGATGTCGATCGCGAGCGAGTCTTTCAAGTGCGCGTCGGTGCTCAGATTGCGCAGCGCGTCGTAGATGCGGGCGCGGCCGATGACGGTCAATCCGTGGATGTTCTTCAGATCGGAGCTGACCGTCTCTGCGATCCCGGTGCCAATCCAGTCGTCCGCGGGCTCACGAGTGATGTTCGAGAAGGTCATCACCGCGACCGACTTGTGCGTCGCCGCGGCGTATCCCGCGGCAGCCACACGCGATGTCG
This sequence comes from Acidobacteriota bacterium, assembly GCA_046731735.1. Taxonomy (GTDB): domain Bacteria; phylum Acidobacteriota; class Vicinamibacteria; order Vicinamibacterales; family 2-12-FULL-66-21; genus JALZOC01. Next base: position 37,076 of record JBKPLP010000073.1, on the reverse strand, counting down.
CGCGGGGCCCGGCCCCGCCGAGCTCGGAGGCTACCTGCTGCAGGTCGCGGCGCAAGTCACGCGCCTGCTGATAGCGAAAGTCCGGATCTTTCTCCAGCGCCCGCGCGACGACCGCGTCGAGGGACGCCGGCACACCGCCGACCCGGTGCGACGGCGGCTGCGGCACCTCGTGCAGAATCCGGTCGATGATTTCGGTGGGCGAGCTCCCGTCGAACGGGGTACGTCCGGTGATCAGCTCGTAGAGCACGACGCCGAGGGAGAACAGATCCGCGCGATGATCGACCGGCCGGCCGAGCGCCTGCTCCGGCGCCATGTACGACACGGTGCCAACGACCATGCCCGCCATCGTCATCTGCGCCTGTGTCAGCTCCCGCGCGCCGCCCTGTGCCACGAACTTCGCCAGGCCGAAATCGAGGACCTTCACCAACCCGCGCGTCGTCCGCATCAGGTTCGCGCTCTTGATGTCGCGATGGATGATGCCGCGCGCGTGCGCCTCATCGAGCGCGTCGGCGACCTGCACGCCGATGTCCACGACTTCGCTCACGGGCAGGGGACCCGCGGCGACGCGCGCTGACAGCAGCTCGCCGTCAACGTATTCCATGACGATGAAGTCGGTGCCGGCGTCTTCGCCGATGTCGTAGGTGACCGCGATGTTCGGCGAGCGCAGCATCGACGCGGCGCGCGCTTCGTTCAGGAGGCGGGCGCGGCTCTCGGGATCGGACTTGAGCGACGGGGGCAGGAACTTCAACGCGACGGGCCGTCCCAGCCGGGTGTCTTCACCGCGATACACCTCTCCCATCCCGCCTGCGCCAAGGCGCTCACCGATGCGGTAATGCTGAATCGTCGTGCCGATCACGATAAGTATTGAGACGCGCCGAGTGAAATCATAGGTCCGGCGAACCGTGCCGAAGCTTTGGCGAAGGCCGCTAAGGCCGGCCTTTCTGCTGCTTCGAGGCGAGCCACATCTCCCGCATCGTTTTTTGATCTGCCGTCAGGGTCCCGCCCGCCGATTCGAGTGTCACGGCTTCCATCGTCGGATCTTCCGCGAGCGTCATGACCGTTCGCTGCCGCACGCCGTAGCGCGTGAACTCCACCGTGACCTGCTCTCCCGGTTTGTGCGACCGGATCGCCGACTGGAAGTCGCCGATTGAGGCAACAGTCTTTCCATCGATCGCGAGAATCGTGTCCCCTTCCTCGAGACCCGCGGCATAGGCAGGTGTGCCCCAATTCACGAGGGCCGGAATCGTCACGCCGCTCGACCCGACGGAAGCTGCGACATTACGGCCGCGCCTTCGGCCGCCGCCGGGCGATTCGTCGAGGATACCGGTCCACGCGCCGCCCGCATTCCGTTTTCTGAGCACGAGTCCGACGCGGGAGAACAGCCTCGCGTAGTCCGGCACTTCGCGGCCTTCAACGTATCGGGCGAAGAACCCGTCGGCGAAGTTGCGATCACCCGACACCTCTGCCAGCCGATCGCGCGCATCGTTCAAGGTGTATGGCTTCGCGATAATCGCGGGGCTCGGTCCGCCCGGCTTCCCGTGGGCGAGCCACATCGCGCGCATGTAGTCGTCCAGGGTGATCTTGCCGTTGGATCGATCGCGCAGGCTCAAATCGAGCGCCGCGGCGATCGCCGCGCCATAGGTGTAATAGGAGAGAAACGTCGCGGACAGATTCGTTTCGTCGATGGCGACGGCGGCGTCGGCGAACGGCGCCAGCTGGCTCATCTCCACCGCGGACCGGAACTGCCGCGCACGGCTGTTGATCACGAAGACAGCGTTGCGCACCAGCGCGGCGGGATCGGGCGGCGTCACGCCCGCGCGCGTCATGATCAGTGGTCCGTAATACTGCGTGAATCCTTCGGCGAGCCACAGCTCGCCTGAGATGTTCGCGTCCTCGAAGTTGAACGGCTCGAGGCTTTTCGGCCGGATACGCTCGACATTCCAGGCGTGAAAGAATTCATGGGAGAGGGTGTCGAGCACCGACCGTACGGCCTGCGGGTTCTTGAACGAGACGGCCTCTGCGACGACCGTGCTGTTGCGGTGTTCCATGCCGTCCCCGCCGCCCCATGGCACGTAATCGCCCAAGAACGTGTACGTGCCGGTATCAAAACTCGGGAACTCGCCGTAAACCGCGGCCGCCTCGTTGACGATTTTCTCCGCCGCGATTGCATATTCGTCGATGACCGACGGGTCGCCGTCGTGGTGCACCGCCAGTTTGATGGTGAATTGCTTCCCGTCCGGGTTCTTCACCGAGAACGATTTCAGCGTGTAGTCGCTCAACTCGGTCGGACTGTCCATCAAGTACTGCAGGTTGGGTGCGGTGAACGTCCATGGATCGCTGGTCGGAAACAACTGCGTCGCCGGCTTCCACGAATGCTTCGCCGGCGGCACGAAGGTGATCCGCACCGGGCGCATGTCGAACCCGCGTGCCCACATCAGCGTGGCTGGCATGTTCATATGCGCGTGCGAGTCGTCCACCGCGAGATACGTGCCGTCGACATGGTTGCCGAACACCTTGTAGCTGATCCGCACCGTGCCGTCATGACCCGTCACGTTCCATTGGTAAGGATTCGGGCGCGACGCGCCGAGCGCCTGGCCACTGCCGTTGAAGACGTGGACGTCGAACACGTTCTTCGAGAACTCATGGATCGCATACCGCCCGGGCGACGAGCGGCTCATGCGCGCCTCGAGCGTGCCGGCCGGCACCGCGGTCCACGTCACGTCGACCTGCGCGTAGTGGTGCTCCGGCGCCGGGAAGGACACCCGGTAATCGACCGGCTGGGCCGCTGCGGACGCGCTGATGAGGAGCGCAATCAACGCTGCGGCTGCGCTCCACTGCACGCGAGTGATCCGTGGACACATGGCGGCGATCGTAGCATGCGCACCGTTCGTCGAAGCCGTTCCGCCGTTCATCCGAACGTCCAGCCGCTCGCCGGATTCCGCTTTCCGGCGCGCCCCGCGGGCCGTATTCTCCACGCATGAACGGGATGCGGCTGTTCGCGCTGCTGGTTTACACGTTCGGCGTGTTCGCCTACGGCGCGATGCTGGCCCTCTGGATCGCCCAGATGGGACGCGTCGGCTGGGGCGCCCGCACCGAGCTTGCCGTCGAGGGGCGGCTGCACGCTCCGAATGGCATGCTGCTCTTGCTCAGCTTTCTGTGGTTTGTGTGCAACGTCGCGGCGCTCGTGTTCAGCATGACCCCGCACGGGCGCGCCTGGCAGATCGACGTCGCGACGATCTTCCTCGTGTTCGTCTTTCCACCGGTCATGATGCATGTCTCGTGGGCAGAGGCCTCCCACAACTGCAATCCCCCGCTCAGCCGCGCGTGGGGGCTGGCGTTGTGGCCGGCCTACGTCATCTGCCTGGTATTGCCCGTCTGGAGCGTGATCCTGATCACGAACGTGCCGGACCCCCGGTCGACGGCCATCCTCAGCCAGATACTGAGCACCGGGCTGGCGGGGGTGTTCATCGCGGCGGCCGTGTACTGCATCGCCCTGCTCACGCGACGCGCCCGCGCGCAGCCGACGACGCTCCGCGATCGCCGCGCACGCCAGTCGCTCCTGGTTCTGTTCGGCTGCATGATCGCGACCTTCATTCTGGTGTACGTGATCACGACTTTCAGCGGCGGCGACACGCGGCCGACGACGGCGTTGCTGGGAAATCTCGTCGAAGTGATCGCGAAATCGCTGCCACTCATCTTCGTGTTCGTCGGCACCTATTACCAGAACCGCTTCCAGTTCTTCGACCTATTCGTCAAGCGGGGCGTCGGGTTCGTGATGGCGATCGCCGTGCTGACGATCTGGCTCGCGATCATGCTGCCCATCCTGATTCCGATCGGCACGACCTGGGCGGCCCCATGGATCTTTGCGATCGCCCTGGTACCGGCAGTGATCGTCATCCCGTGGCTCTACGTCATCCTGGGCCGGGCGTTGGACCGCCGGTGGCTCGGACGGCGGTTCACGCCGCAGGAGGCACTCTCCCACTTCATGGGTGTGGTGCGGTCGGCGACGACGGAGACACAATTGATCGCGCGGGCGCAGGAGGGTTTGAAGGAGATCTTCGGCGCCGACGCCGTTGTCACGCTCGGACCCGACGCCGCCGACAACCATCCGGCGGTCCAGAAGGTTCCCGTTCGCGAGGGCGACGGAATCGTCGGGCACTTCGTGATGGGCGCCCGCCTGGGCGAGACGCCCTATTTCAGCCAGGACGTCCAGCTGCTCGGATCGCTTGCCGGCGTGTTCTCGCACGTGCTCGAGAACCTGCGCCTCCAGGAACGCAAGCTCGAACAGGAACAACGCGCGCGCGAGCTGTCGCTGCAGGCGAGCCGATCCGAGCTCAAGGCGCTTCGGGCGCAGATCAACCCGCACTTCCTGTTCAACGCGCTCAACTCGATCGCAGGCCTGATTCATCGTGATCCGGCCGTCGCCGATCGAACCATCGAACAGCTCGCAGACGTCTTCCGATATGCGCTGCGCGGCGCGGAGAGCGAGTGGGCCATCCTCGACGACGAGATGGACTTCGTGCGCTCCTATCTGGCAGTGGAACGTGCGCGGTTCGGCGATCGTCTGCGGTCGGATGTCCGTGTCGACCCGTCGGTCGGCGGCGCGCGGATCCCGACCATGATCGTCCAGACGCTCGTGGAGAATGCGGTGAAGCACGGTGCCTCGACGGTTCGCGGCGCCGCCTCCGTCATCGTCGACGCGCACACGGAGAACGGCCGGCTCGTCGTGTCCGTCGCCGACAACGGGCCGGGATTCGACGGGCGCGATCTGCCGGTTGCGCCGCGCGCCCGCGGCGGCTACGGGCTCGTGAACATCCGCCAGCGTCTGGAGGGATATTTCGCCGACGGGGCCGCGCTGTCGGTCAACCGCAAGGACGGCATGACAATCGTGTCGGTCTCGCTGCCGATCGTCCGTGAGGAGCCCGGGACCCAGACCATCCAGGAGGGAGTGCGATGATCCGCGCGGTGATCGTCGACGACGAAGCGCCCGCGCGCGACCGGCTGCGGCAGATGCTCGCGCCCGAGACCGTCAACGTCGTCGGCGAAGCCGGCGACGGAGAGGAGGCGGTGGCCCGTATCGACGAGCTGCAGCCGGATCTCGTGTTTCTGGACATCCAGATGCCCGCGCTCACGGGGCTCGAGGTCGCGTCGCGACTGCACGCGCCGCGGCCGCGCATCGTCTTCTGCACGGCGTACGATCATTTCGCGATTGAGGCGTTCGAACTGCACGCCGTCGACTACCTGTTGAAGCCTGTCAACCGCGATCGCCTGGCCCGAACCGTTGACCGGATCCGCGCGGAGCTCGACGAGCAGCGGCGAACCACCCGGGAACGGACCGAGGCCGAACGGACGCAGCGGCGGCTGATGCCGGGAGACATCGTGGGCGACCGCATCGCGTGCGCGGGTACGTGCGAGCCCGCGGATGGCGTCGGGGGCGACTACTACGATTTCCTGCCGATGCCGGGGAACCGCCTGGGGATCGCGCTCGGGGACGTGTCGGGGAAGGGCATGTATGCCGGCCTCCTGGCTGCAGCGCTGCAGGCCCGTCTTCAGGCGATCATCGCGCACGGGCCACAGTCGCCTGCCGAAGTCGTCGGCGAGCTCCACCGGCTGACCGCCGGCACGATCGAAGGCAACAGGTTCGCGACGCTCTTCTTCGCGGTGTTCGATCCGGACGCTGCTGCCCTCAGATACGTCAACGCGGGACACCCGGCCGCCGTGGTGTTCGCGGCGTCGGGCGACATACGACTGCTCGAAGCGACGGCGCCAGCGGTGGGCCTCTTCAGCGCGGCGAGTTTTCCAGAAGCCGTGGTCCCGATGTCGCCGGGCGATCTCTTCGCGACGTTCTCAGACGGTCTGACGGAGGCCGAGTCTCGCGAGGGTGAGGCGCTTGGCGTCGATGGCGTCATGCGCGTGCTCCGTGATCATCGCGCGCTCGGGCCGCGCGCGATCGTCGACGCGACGCTCAGAGAGGTCCGCCGCTTCACCGCCGATGCGGCGGCGTCCGACGATCGCACGCTCGTGGTGGCGAGCGTCGAGGCACGCCAATGATCCGGGCGTTGCTGGTCGACGACGAGCAGCCGGCGCGTGATCGGCTCCGGCGCCTGCTCGCCGAAGTCGCCGACGTCGAGATCGTCGGGGAGGCGGAGGACGGCGAGCGCGCAATGGAGGAGATCGCGCGTCTCGGCCCCGATGTGGTGTTCCTCGATATTCAGATGCCGGGGTGCACAGGGATGGAGGTCGCCGCTTCCCTGCCTTCGCCGCGGCCTCACATCATTTTCTGCACGGCATTCGATCAGTACGCGGTCGATGCCTTCGAGTTGAGCGCCGTCGATTACCTGCTGAAGCCGGTGAACCGGGCGCGTCTTGCGCAGGCGCTCGAGCGCGTGCGCGAGGGACACAAGGCGGATGACGCCGTCGCGAAGGCGACGCTCGCCGCCGCACCGCCGGCCCGGTTTCTCGCCCGGCGGGGCTCCGTCTATCGGGTGGTGCCGGCGCGCGAGGTGCTGTGTTTCGTGTCCGAAGACGGCCTCACCAAACTGCTCTCCGCTGATCAGCACTACTGGATGTCGCCGACGCTGAACGATCTCGAGGGGAGACTCGATTCGCGTCAGTTTTTCCGGATCTCACGCGCCGCGATCGTCAACCTCGATGCGGTTCGCGAGGTCGCGCCAACGGCCGGCGGGCATGGCGACGTGACACTGAAGGATGGCTCGAAGCATGAGGTGAGCCGCCGCCGCTTCAAGGAACTGACGGAAAAACTTGGGGGCTGAAATGGTTCAACTGTACAGGCTCGTGCTGTCGATTCACGTCGTCGCGGGAATCACTGGGCTCGCGGCGTTCTGGACGCCCGCGATTGCACGAAAAGGGCAACGGACGCACGTTCGGGTCGGACGAGTCTTTTACCACGCGACCATCTTGATTGCCCTGACCGGCCTGGCGATGGCGGCGTTGATTGTCGCCGCACCAGCGCCCGGACGTTCGCGCCTGCTGGCGCCGTTCCTCGCCTATCTCGTGCTCATCACGTTCGCGCCGGTCCATCACGGCGTGCGCGTGCTCGAGACACGGGGCGAACCGGCGAGGCTGCGCACCTGGTTCCACACCACGGTGAACGTGGCGGCGATCGCGGGGGCGTTCACGATGGTAGGCCTCGCATTCTACGTACGACAGCCGGTGTTCGCCGCGCTCAGTCCGATCGGTGTCCTCGTCGGCCTCGGCAATCTGCGCTTCGCGAGGCGTCCCTACGAGTCGCCCATGTCCTGGTGGTACGAGCACATGGGATCGATGCTCGGCGGGGGAATCGCCTTTCACACGGCATTCCTGGTCATCGGCGCGGGACGTCTGCTCGGCGCCTACTTCACCGGCGTCTACGCGGTCGTTCCGTGGGTGCTGCCGGCATTAATCGGCATCCCTGCCACGCACATTTGGGTGGGGTATTACCGGAGGAAATTCGAGAGCCGGGGGATCCGGGATGCGCCCGCCTCCGCCGGGAGGCGGATTCGGGCCGGCTACGGCGAGGCCTCGCCGAAGCCGCTTCGCGGCGAAGGCGGGGGATCCGGGATGCGCGAACCGATTACGGGATTCGCGGATTCACCGATTCAGAGATGAGGGATTCGGGATGAAGGATTAGGGATTAGCGATTCATTTCTCACGAACCCAACGCAGCATTTCGCCGAGGGTCGCGGATTTTCCCTGCATGAGGAGGCCGGTCCGGAAGATCTTCCCGGCCGCCCATACGACGACGAGGACGGTGGCGGCCATCAGCAGGACGGACGCGGCGATCTGCCAACCGGGCGGGCCGGGCTGCAGCGAGATCCGCAGCATCATCAGGAATGGCGCGGCGGTTGGGATCAACGATAGGACCGTCGCCATCGTTCCGTCGGGCGCGCGAAGCACCGCCGCGAACGTGAACATCGGGATCATCACGAGCAGCATGATCGGCGTCATCATGTTCTGCGAGTCTTTCAGGTCATTGCACGCCGAACCAATCGCAACGAACATCGAGCCGAAGATGAAGATCGCCATGACGAGAAAGAGCACGAACCAGAGCAGCAGACCGGGGGTCACGGCGCTGGCATATCCGCCCCAGTACTGCGCTACTGCGAGCCCGCCGCTGATGTAGATGGCCGCGAGCAACGTCGAAATCCCGACCCCTCCGATCAGCTTTCCCATCATCAGCTGGAACGGCGTCACCGACGCGATCAGCACCTCGCTGATTCGACTCATCTTCTCCTCGATCACGCTGTTCAGGAGCTGCGGGGCGCTCGACATCACGGTGATGTACATGAGGAAGACGACCGCGAACGGCACGCCATACGCGCGCGCCGGATCGACTTCCTGCGCGTCCCTCAGCTCGCCCGTCGCGGCGCGCTCGACGAGTCCGAGCTCCTCCATCGGCGCCTGCTTCGTCAACTGGATCAGCAGTGCGCGATCGACGGACGCCTGGCGAAAGCGCTCGTTCAGCACTATGGCGTTGGCCGCCGTACGCAACCAGTCTGGCAGCGCGCTGTACGAAGGATGATCGGAGTAATACCTGATGGTCGCACCTGATGCGGGATCGACCAGGTCTTTCGGGAACTCGACGAACGCGAACAGCTCTTCGCGGCGGACGCGCTCCGAAAGATCCAGCCGCATCTGCTCCGGGGTCCGGCCGTCGAGCTTTACTTCGACGGGGATGAACCGGGCGCCTTTCCGCAGCAGCGGCGGCTTCGACAGATTGAGGCCCGGGGCCAGGTCGCGTCCCTTCGACGGGCGGCTCCCGCGATCATCCGAAGCCGCCCCCTCGCCGCTCGACGAGTTATAGAGATTGGCAACCGCCACGAGCGGCTCCCCGATCACCCCGCTGTAATCGACGAACGCGAACGTGCGGTCCTTGTAGTCGGTCGTGTTCTTCGTCGAGCGCACCAGGAACACGGAGAGCGACATCACGATCGGCATCAGCAGCACGCTGACGATGAACGCCTTGCTGCGCACCAGCGTCGCAAATTCGGACTGCGCGACGATGAACGTTTTACGCACGAGCGTCCGGCCTGGCGATTCGCACGAAGATGTCCTCCAGCGACGGGCGCGTGACCTCGAACTGATAGACCGCGGCGCGCGCCGTCAGACGGACGAGGAATACCTGCGGGTCCCCCTTCAGACGGACCTCCTGCATCTGGCCAAAGTCGTTGACGCTGTCCACGTCCGGCATTCCCGCCAGCGCCGCGACCCCCGCTGACGTGCGGACCCGCACGGTGTCGGCGCCGTACTGGCCCTGGATGCTCTCCAGCGAGCCGTCGAGCACCTTGCGGCCGCGAAAGATCATGAAGATGCGGTCGCACATCTTCTCGGCCGTCGACATGTCATGGGTGCTGAAGACAACGGTCGTGCCCCGGCGGCGCATTTCGAGCACCGCCTCTTTCAAGACCTGCGCGTTCACCGGGTCGAGGCCGGAGAATGGCTCGTCGAGAATCAGCAGCGAGGGATTGGACACCACGGCGGCGACGAACTGCACTTTCTGCGACATCCCCTTCGAAAGGGTGTCGATCTGCCGGTCGACAATCCCGGGAAGCTCCAGCCGGCGCATCCATTCGTCGATGGCCGCGTCGATCGCCGCGCGCGTGCCCCCTTTGAGCCGCGCGTAATAGCGCAGCAGCCGGCGAATCGTCATCTTCTTATAGAGGCCGCGTTCCTCGGGCAGGTAGCTGACGCGATCGCGCGCCGCGCGCGTGTCTCTCGATCCGAGCACTTCGATGTCGCCGCGATCCGGCAGCAGGATGTGCATGATCATCCGGAGCGTCGTGGTTTTCCCCGAGCCATTCGGGCCGATGAACCCGTAGATCGAGCCGGTGGGCACGTTCAGCGACAGGTCGTCGACGGCGATCGTGCCGTCGAAGCGCTTGCTTACGCCGCGGAGCGCGATGGCATCAGGCATGACGAAGGCTGCGAGCATAACATTGACAACATTGTGAAAACTTTCACATTATGAGGGTGACGGAACTGAGGCGTCACCGCGCGTTCCCCACTGTGCGCCCCCTTCTGTTGCCAGGCGGGATGAAGTAGGCTTTTGGGCGTACCCGGGGCGTCGGACTTCGACACGATGAGTCAGATCTTCCATCGCCACACCAACATCTATTCCCGGCTGAGCATTCTCGCAGGCATCGGCCTCGTCGTGGTCCTCGGCGGCGTCGTCGGCATGCTCCACCTTTCCGGATACAACACGGGTCAAGGCACGATCGTCGAGCAACCCATCCAGTTCAGCCATGCCCATCACGTCGGCGGCGAGGGGATCGACTGCCGCTACTGCCACACGTCGGTTGAAGAGTCCGCCTTCGCCAATATCCCCCCGACCAAGACGTGCATGAACTGCCATTCGCAGATCTGGACGAACGCGCCAATCCTCGAACCCGTGCGGGCGAGCTTCCGCGACAACAAGCCGCTGCACTGGACGCGCGTCCACGACCTGCCCGACTTCGTGTACTTCAATCACAGCATCCACGTCAGAAAGGGCGTGGGCTGCGCGACCTGTCACGGACGCGTCGACAAGATGCCGCTCATCTACCAGGAAGCGAACCTGCAGATGAACTGGTGCGTGAACTGCCATCGCGACCCGGCGCAATACGTCCGGCCGCGTGAAGAGGTCTACAACATGGCGTGGGAACGTCCGGCCAATGACCCCGATCTGGGGAAGCGCCTCGTGCAGGAATACAAGATCGCCAGCGCCGAACAGTTGACAAGCTGTTCGACGTGTCATCGGTAAGAGCTTCCCGGTGACAGTTGCCAGCGACCAGCTAAAACACAGATGGTAAAGAATTTACAGAAACACCGGGGCTGGCGGGTGGTGTGTGCCGGAAGCTGGCAACCGGAAACTGGAAACTGACAGCGCATGGAATCTTCTCCAGTCAAATCGCGTCTCGCCGGGTCGCACGGGCGCCTTTACTGGCGCAGCCTGGGTGAGCTGGCAGACACGATGCAGTTCCGCGAATATCTGCATCGTGAGTTTCCCGAGCAGGCGTCGGAGTGGAACGACCCGAAAGGCCGCCGGCAATTCCTGAAACTCATGACCGCGTCGCTCGCGCTCGCGGGTGTGGGCGCCTGCACGAAACAGCCGCGCGAAGAGATCGTCCCCTACGTCAAGCAGCCCGAAGACATCGTTCCGGGCCGCCCGCTGTTTTTCGCGACCGCGATTCCCATGTCGGGCATCGCGCAGCCCGTCCTGGTCGAGAGCCACATGGGTCGTCCGACCAAGATCGAAGGCAACCCGGAGCACCCGGCAAGCCTGGGCGGAACGGACGCAATCACCCAGGCCGCGATCCTCGGACTCTATGATCCCGATCGGGCAAAGACGGTAACCGGACGCGGCGACGTCCAGGCCTACGGAACATTTCTCGCGGCGGTGTCGTCCGCGGCGGGGCGGCAGAGAGCGAAACAGGGCGCCGGACTGCGATTCCTGAGCGGCCCGGTGACCTCGCCCTCCCTGGCAGAACTCATCGCCACAGTGCTCGGCGACTTTCCTCAGGCGCGCTGGCACCAGTACGACCCGGCTGCGCGCGACGTCGTCAGCGACGCGATCTACCACTTCGACAAGGCCGACGTGGTGGTCTCCCTCGACGCGGATTTCCTCGCATGCGGACCCGGCAGCGTCCGATCTCAGAAGGATTTCGCCGCACGGCGCCGCGTGACCGACGAGCGCAAGGAGATGAACCGTCTCTATGCGATCGAGAGCGCGCCGTCGCTGACCGGCGTAAAGGCGGATCATCGCCTCGCACTGAAAGCGGGCGATATCGAAAGCTTCGCGCGGCAGCTTGCCGCAAGCGTCAGTGGGGGGGCGCCTGCGGGGCCCGGTTCCTCCACTCCCGATTCCGGCAACGCAGACACGGCGAAGTGGGTATCCGCCATTGCAAAGGATCTTCAGTCCCATCGCGGAACGTCGGTGGTGGTTGCGGGCGAGTATCAGCCCGAGGCGGTGCATGTGCTCGCGCGGGCGATGAACCAGGCGCTGGGCAACGTTGGGGCGACGGTCACCTACGATCAGCAGGTATCCGTGCATTCGACGACGCAGGGAGGCACGCTGACCGAGCTCGCGCAAGCGATGGACGCCGGCCAGGTGGAGACGCTGGTGATTCTCGGCGGCATCAATCCGGTGTACGTAGCCCCCGCCGATTTGAAGTTCGCGGACAAACTGAAGAAGGTCCCGCTCGCCATCTACCACGGGCTCTATGCCGACGAGACCGCGTTCCTCTGCCACTGGCACATTCCGGAAGCGCATCCCCTGGAAAGCTGGGGGGACGCTCGATCACACGACGGTACCGTCACCCTGATTCAGCCCCTTATCGCGCCGCTCTATGAGGGGCGTACGGCCGCGGAAATCGTGACCGCCTTTACATCGAAGCCCGACAATCGCAGCTACGCGATCGTGAAGGACTACTGGACGCGTGCGTTAGGCGGATTCGGCGGCTGGGCGATCAGGGACCCCGAGGGACAGCTGTTCAAAACCGCCGACGCGTTCTGGCGGCGCGCGCTGCACGATGGCTTCATTCGGGGCACGGCCTTCGTCGATGGCGGGCCGGCAACTCCGTTCGCCCCGATGCCGGCGGCCCAAGGCGCGGCCGCGGCGCCGGCAACGGCGCCCTCCCAGCCTGCCCCAGCCGCTCCGCCGGCTCCGGCCGCAGTTCCGGCAGCGTCACCGAGAGTCGAAGGGGGGCTCGAGCTGATCTTCCGTCCCGATCCGACCGTCTGGGACGGCCGCTTCTCCAACAACGGCTGGCTGCAGGAGCTGCCAAAACCGTTGACGAAGGTCACGTGGGACGCCACGGCGTGGATCAGCCCGCAGCTCGCGAAGGACCGCGGTCTCCGCGATGGCGACGTCATCGAGCTGAAGTATCGCGGCAACGCGGCGCGCATGCCCGTGTTTCGCGTGCCCGGGCACCCGCCGCAGTCCGTGACGGTGTTCTTCGGCTACGGCCGGAAGATGGCCGGCAATGTCGGGAACGCGACGAAGGAATCGGAATCGTTCAACGCCTATCTGCTGCGCACCTCCGACGCGCCCTGGTTCGGCAACGGGCTCGAGATCACCAAGACGGGCGACAACTATCCGCTGGCGACCACGCAGGAACATCACATGATGGAAGACCGCCACCCCGTCCGGGTTGCGACCGTGGAGCAGTACAAAAGCGAGCCGAAGGTCATCGAGGAACAGGGCGAGAAGCCGGTCAAGACGCTCACCATGTATCCGGATCACGCCAGCAACGGCAACAAGTGGGGGATGGCGATCGACTTGAGCACGTGCACCGGCTGCAGCGCCTGCACGGTCGCATGCGTGGCGGAGAACAACATTCCGGTGGTCGGGAAGGACCAGGTGGCGCGCGGACGCGAGATGCATTGGATCCGCGTCGATCACTATTTCGCCGGGGACGAGTTCGACACCGCGGTCGAGGCGTATCACCAGCCCGTTCCCTGCATGCAGTGCGAGAACGCGCCGTGCGAGCTCGTCTGCCCGGTCGCCGCGACGACGCACAGCTCGGAAGGCCTGAACGACATGGTCTACAACCGGTGCGTCGGGACGCGGTACTGCTCGAACAACTGTCCCTACAAGGTCCGCCGGTTCAACTTCCTGCTCTATCAGGACTGGGACACGCAGAGCCTCTATCCGATGCGTAATCCGGACGTCACGGTTCGAAGCCGCGGCGTCATGGAGAAGTGCACCTACTGCGTGCAGCGGATCAACCAGGCGCGCATCGACGCAAAGCGCGAGGATCGCGCGATCGGCGACGGCGAAGTCGTGCCGGCGTGCGCCGCGGCGTGCCCGTCGGACGCGATCGTCTTCGGCAACCTGAACGATCCGAACAGCCAGGTCGTGAAACTGAAGGCGCAGGAGCGCAACTATGGCGTGCTCGAAGACCTGAACACGCGGCCGCGGACGACGTACCTCGCGGTGCTGCGGAACCCGAATCCGGAGCTGGCGCCGCCACCTTCGCACACGACTGAACACTGATGGACGCACATCCCGTCTACGCGCCGCCGCCGGTTATCGAGCCGGGCCACACGTTCGGCACTGTCACGGAGAAGATCGCCGCGATCGTCCTGACGCGCCGGCACCCGTACAGCTGGTTCTTCGGCCTCTTCGTCGGCTTCATGCTCACGATGATGCTGCTCATGGCCATCACCTGGCTGCTCATCAAGGGGACGGGGATCTGGGGCGTCAACATCCCGGTCGGCTGGGGTTTCGCGATCATCAACTTCGTCTGGTGGATCGGCATCGGCCACGCCGGCACGCTGATCTCCGCCATCCTGCTGCTGCTGAAGCAGGACTGGCGCACGTCGATCAACCGGTTCGCGGAAGCGATGACGCTGTTCGCCGTCGCGTGCGCCGGCATCTTCCCGCTGATCCACACCGGCCGCCCGTGGCTGGCCGCGTATTGGCTGTTTCCCTACCCGAACACGATGGGGATCTGGCCGCAGTTCCGCAGCCCGCTGATCTGGGACGTGTTCGCGGTCTCGACCTATTTGACGGTTTCGCTGCTGTTCTGGTACGTCGGGCTGGTTCCCGACCTCGCGACGCTGCGCGATCGCGCCAAGACGCTGCACATCCGGCGTCTGTTCGGCATGCTCGCGCTCGGCTGGCGGGGATCGGCGCGGCATTGGGAACGCTACGAAGCGGCGTATCTCCTGCTCGCCGGACTCTCGACACCGCTGGTGCTCTCGGTCCACACGGTCGTGAGCTTCGACTTCGCGATCGGGATCATCCCCGGGTGGCACGCGACGATCTTTCCGCCCTACTTCGTCGCCGGGGCGATCTACGCCGGCTTCGCGATGGTGCTCACGCTCGCGGTTCCGCTGCGCGTCCTCTACGGGCTCGAGGACTTTCTGACGATGCGGCACCTCGAGAACATGGGCAAGGTCATGCTCGTGACGGGGCTGATCGTCGGCTACGGCTACGTGTTCGAGGCGTTCTTCGGCTTTTACAGCGCCAACCAGTACGAGTCGTACATGATCGTCAACCGCATGACCGGTCCGTACTGGCCGTTCTACTGGATGCTGATCGTCTGCAACATCGTCGTGCCGCAGTTCCTGTGGAACAAGCGCATCCGGACGACGCCGATCTGGCTGTTCGTGATCTCGCAGTTCGTCAACGTCGGGATGTGGCTCGAGCGCTTCGAAATCGTCGTGACGAGCCTGCACCGGGACTTCCTGCCCTCGTCGTGGGGCTGGTACTGGCCGACGAAGTGGGACATCATGACCTTCTTCGGCACCATCGGCCTGTTCATCACGCTCTTCTTCCTGTTCATCCGGGTGTTGCCGATGATCTCGATCTTCGAGATGCGGACGATCGTGCCCGGCGCCAAGGTGAAGGGAGCGAAAGCGCACTGAGCGCGCCGACGCCATGCACCATACCGCACCTGCTCCGGGCCTCTACGGCGTGATGGCCGAGTTCGCGGATCCCACGTCGCTCGTCGCCGCGGCGCGGCGGACCTACGACGAGGGCTATCGGGTCTTCGACGCGTTCTCGCCGTTCCCCATCCACGAGACGTTCGAGGCGATGCACCTCCACGACAAGCGGGTTCCGCTCATGGTCCTGGGCGGCGGCATTCTCGGGATGCTCACCGGACTCGGGCTGCAAGCCTGGGTATCGGCGGTCGCGTATCCGCTGAACATCGGCGGCCGCCCGTATCTCAGCTGGCCGATGTTCATCCCGGTGACGTTCGAGCTGACGATTCTCTTTGCCGCATTCGCCGCGGTGTTCGGCATGTTCGCGTTGAACGGCTTCCCGATGCCGTACCACCCGGTGTTCAACGTCGAACGATTCACCGCGCACGCGAGCCAGGATCGCTTCTTCCTCGCGATCGAAGCGACGGATCCGAAATTCAATCGCGAGAAGACGCGCGCGTTTCTGCAGGGCCTCGGCGCCACGGAGGTCAATGATGTGGCGGAATAGCCGGGATCCGGGATGCGGGATCCGGGACGCGGAGCGCCTGCGGCCCGAGCGAGCGGCCGGCCTGCCAGCCGGAGCGCCGGCCCGCCTACGCCAAGGCTCCGGCGGGCAACCTTCGGATGACACGGGCGCGAAGGTTGGAGGGAAGCGCCGCGAAGCGGCGCCCGCGAGCGAGAGCGCGTGGGGGTGCCCGCCTTCGCCAAGGCTACGGCGAGGTCTCACCGTAGCGCGGATTGCTTCGAGCCGCGCGGAGGCGGAGGGCCCCACGCGCAGTGATAAATGCCGACGGGCTGCAGCAAGCCTGTTCACGATTCTGGGCCTTGCATTTATCACCGCCTGCCGCCAGGACATGCACAACCAGCCCAAGTATCGCGGGCTGCGGGCGAGCGCGTTCTTCGCCGACGGCTCGAGTGCGCGGCCCCTCGTCGACGGCACCGTCGCACGCGGAACGCTGCAGGAAGACGAGGCGTTCTTCACCGGCAAGATCGAGAAGGTGACGGTGAAGGAGTTTCCGTTCCCGATCGACGCGAAGGTCGTCGACCGCGGGCAGGACCGGTTCAACATCTACTGCAGTCCCTGTCACGATCGCACCGGCGGCGGCAACGGCATGGTGGTGCAGCGCGGCTACAAGCAGCCCCCCTCGTTCCACCTCGATCGCCTTCGTCAGGCCGACGTCGGCTACTTCTTCGACGTAATCACGAACGGGTTTGGCGCGATGCCCGACTACCGCGCGCAGATCGCGCCGCGGGATCGATGGGCCATCGTCGCCTACGTCCGCGCGCTCCAGTACAGCCAGCACGCGCCGGCAGCCGACGTGCCCGGCGGCGATCCGACGAAGGTCCCGCAGCAGCCGGCTGGCGGCGGCCACGAGCCCGGGAAGCATTGAGCGCATGGATACACACGCAGTGATCGCGGACGTCCCGGCGCTGGCGCGCCTCCAGCGCTACGGACTCGTCGCCGCATTCTGGGGGATTCTTGCCGGCCTGGTCGGCTTGTTCCTGGACGCCGACCAGTTCTTCCGCTCGTGGCTGGTCGGATTCCTGTTCTGCCTCGGCCTGTCGCTCGGACCGCTGGCGCTGTTGATGCTCCAGCACCTGTCGGGTGGACACTGGGGGCTCGCCGGCCGGCGGGTGTTCGAAGCGGCGAGCCGCAACATTCCGTTCGTCGCGCTGCTCTTCGTGCCGCTGGCCTTCGGTCTCCCGCGGCTCTACACCTGGGCACAGCCGGGAGCGGGCACCGATCACGTGGTGCAACAGAAGGCGCTCTATCTGAACGTGCCGTTCTTCCTCGGCCGGGCGATTCTCTACTTCGTCATCTGGAGTGCCTGCTCCTGGCTGCTGAACTCGTGGTCCGCGGCGCAGGATCGGGGCGAGGTCGCGGTGCATCCCTCGGACACACGCCGCTTCCGGACGGTCAGCGCTCCCGGGCTGCTGGTTTACGTCATCACGATGACGTTCGCCTCCGTCGACTGGATCATGTCGCTCGATCCGCATTGGTATTCGACGATCTTCGGGTTGATCTTCGTCGTATCGCAGGGGCTCGCCGGGCTGGCGCTCGTGATCAGCGTGCTCGCGCTGCTGTTGAACGTCGAGCCCTACGCCAGCTATCTCCGGCCGGGGCTGCATTTCCTCGACCTCGGGAAGCTGCTCCTCGCGTTCGTGATGCTCTGGGCCTATCTGTCGTTTTCGCAGCTCCTGATCATCTGGTCCGGGAACCTGCCGGAAGAGATTACGTTTTACGCGAACCGGTTCCGGGGCGGGTGGCAGTACGTCTCGCTTCTCGTCCTGTTCGGCCACTTCGCGCTGCCGTTCGTGCTGCTGCTCTCGCGCGATCTGAAGCGCCGCCCGCGCCTGCTCGCGCAGGTGGCCATCTGGATCCTGGTGATGCGCGTCGTCGATCTGATCTGGTACGTCGAACCGATGTTCCCGCACGGCCGTTTCCCCATTCATTGGATGGACGTCGCATTGCCGGTCGGCCTGGCCGGAATCTGGCTGTTCCTCTTCGCACGCAACCTGCGCAGCCGCGCGCTGCTGCCTCTCAACGATCCGTTCTTCAAGGAGGCGCTCGCGCATGACGCCCACTGATCAGCCTCTCGGCGCGCATCACTACACCGATGAGGAGTTTCACAACGAGGACGTCGCGCACGAGCACGCGGACGTCAACATCCGGACGCTGATCTCCTTGGCCGCGGCGCTCGTGGTGGTGGTCGCCATCGCCGCGGCGTTGATGTACGGCCTTTTCGTCGTCCTCGAAAAACAGGCCGAGGGGCGGGACCCGCAGGTGTCGCCCTTTGCGGCTGCTCCCGGCCAGGCACCACAGGGACCGAAACTGCTGACCAACGAACCGGCCAACCTGCGCCGGTTCCGCCAGGAAGAAGCGGTCAAACTCGAAGGATACGGCTGGATGGATCAGGGCTCGGGCATCGCCCGCGTGCCGATCGATCAGGCCAAGAAGCTCGTCGTCGAACACGGTCTTCCGGTGCGTTCGGACCGAGCGGCCGATGACACGCTCGGCACGCATGCACCGGCGTACGGCGAGGCGTCCGGCGGCCGCACAATCCCCGTGAAGCACGCGGCGCCTCCGCCGCCGCCGTCCGGATCCGAGCAACCGCCAGCGACAGCTCCCCACGCCGCACCACCCGCAGGGCAGGAGATCAAGAAGTGAAACGACTTCTTCTCGCGCTGGCGCTGGTCGCGATCGGGCGCCCGCTGTCCGCGCAGGGGCTCGCCCCCGACGATGCGGGGGACCCGGCGAAGGCGAAACCGGGTTTGCTGAAGCAGGTGGGGATCGATCAGCGGCTCAACCAGCAGATTCCGCTCGACCTCGTCTTCGCCGACGAGACCGGGCGCGAAGTCCAGCTGGGTGAGTTCTTCGGCAAGCGCCCGGTGATCCTGGCGATGGTCTACTACGAGTGCCCGATGCTCTGCACGCAGGTGCTGAATGGACTCGTGAGCGCCCTCGGCGTGATCAACTTCGACGTCGGCCGCGAGTTCGATGTCGTCGCCGTGAGCATCAACCCGAAGGAAACCCCAGGGCTCGCCGCGCAGAAGAAACAGGTCTATCTAGACCGGTACAAGCGCCCGCAAAGCACGGCGGGATGGCATTTTCTGACCGGCAAGGAAGAGAACATCAAGGCGCTCGCCGCAGCGGTGGGCTTCCGCTACGCCTTCGATCCGCGGATCCAGCAATACGCGCACGGCGCCGGCGTGGAGCTCCTGACGCCGAAGGGCGTCATCGCGAAATACTTTTACGGCATCGAATTCTCGGCACGCGACATCCGGTTCGGCGTGATCGAAGCGTCCGACGAGCGCATCGGCACGCCGATCGACGACGTGCTGCTGCTCTGCTATCACTACGACCCGTTGACGGGAAAGTACGGCGCGACCGTGATCGGTGCCGTTCGCATCGGCGCCGTGGCCACCATGCTGGGACTAGGAACGTTCCTGTTCGTCAGCCTGCGGAAGGAACGGGCTGAACGGCGGCACGAAGCGGTGAGTTAACCGAACACGATGTTCACGAATTTTCCGTTTTTCCCGCACGAGGCCTCCGCGCATGCGGCGCAGGTCGACGCCATCTATTTCTTCATGGTGTCGGTCACCGCGTTCTTTTCGCTGCTCATCGCGGGCCTGCTGGTCTTCTTCGCCATCAAGTATCACCGCCGCCACGACGACGAAGTCGGCGCGGCGATCCACGGATCGCTGGCGCTCGAGCTGCTGTGGACGGTGATTCCGTTCTTCATCACGATGGTGATGTTCGGCTGGGGCGCCAAGGTCTTTTTCGACGCCTACCGTCCGCCCAAAGGGGCGATGGAAATCTACATCGTCGGCAAGCAGTGGATGTGGAAAGCGCAACACATGGGCGGGCAGAAGGAGATCAACGAGCTCCACGTGCCCGTCGGCCGCGCCGTCAAGCTGACGATGGGATCGGAGGACGTGCTCCACAGCTTCTTCATTCCGGCGTTCCGCGTGAAGGCGGACGTGATCCCGGGGCGCTACAACGTGTTGTGGTTCACGCCGACGAAGCCGGGACGTTACCACCTCTTCTGCGCGGAGTATTGCGGGACGAAACATTCCGGAATGATCGGGTGGGTCGAAGTGATGGAGCCGACCGACTTCCAGGCGTGGCTGGGCGGCGGACGTGCGTCCGATTCACCGGCGGCGGCCGGTGAAAAGCTGTTCCAGGATCTCGTCTGCATCAGCTGCCACCGGGATGACGCGCAGGCGCGCGGGCCGCAGCTGAAGGGGCTGTTCGGGCACACCGTACGGCTGCAAGGGGGCGCGACCGCGGTCGCCGACGAGGCCTATATCCGCGAGTCGATCGTGAATCCGCAGGCGAAGATCGTCGACGGCTTCCTGCCGATCATGCCGACCTTCCAGGGACTGGTGTCGGAGGAACAGCTGCTGCAGCTCATCGCCTACGTGCGCTCGCTCGGTGAAGCGACGCCGCCCGCGCCGGGCGGAGCTGCGGCGCCGCCGGGCCCGGGCAAGGACTGATCATGGAAACCTTGAATTATCTGAACAACGGCCACGGGCTGAAGTCCTGGCTGTTGACGAAAGACCATAAGCGCATCGCGCTGCTCTACCTGGTGTCGATCACCTTGTTTTTCGTCATCGGCGGGTTCTTCGCGATGCTCGTCCGGCTCGAGCTGCTGACCCCGGCCGGCGATCTGCTCACCGCGGAAACCTACAACAAGATGTTCACCATGCACGGCGTGGTGATGGTCTTCTTCTTCCTGATTCCGTCGATCCCGGCGGTGCTCGGCAACTTCCTCATCCCGATCATGGTCGGGGCCAAGGATCTCGCCTTCCCGCGCATCAACCTGCTGTCCTGGTACATCTACGTGCTCGGCGGCATCTTCACGCTCGTCGCGGCGTTGGGCGGCGGCGTCGATACCGGGTGGACGTTCTATACGCCCTACAGCACCGCGGCGGCCAACGGCCACGTCATCACCGCGGCACTCGGCGTGTTCATCACCGGCTTCTCCTCGATTCTGACCGGCCTCAACTTCATCGTCACCGTGCACCGCATGCGCGCGCCGGGGCTGACCTGGTTCCGCCTGCCGCTGTTCGTGTGGTCGCACTACGCGACGAGCCTGATCATGATCCTGGGAACGCCGGTGATCGCGATCACGGTGCTGCTCGTCGCGGCGGAGCGCGGCCTGCACCTCGGGATTTTCGACCCGGCACTCGGCGGCGACCCGATACTCTTCCAGCACCTGTTCTGGTTCTACTCGCACCCGGCGGTCTACATCATGATTCTGCCGGCGATGGGCGTCGTCAGCGAGATCGTCCAGGCGTTCACGCGCAAGAACATTTTCGGCTACTCGTTCGTCGCGTTCTCCTCGCTGGCCATCGCGATCATCGGCTTCCTGGTATGGGGCCACCATCTGTTCGTCTCCGGGCAGTCGGTCTACTCGGGCATGATCTTCTCGTTCCTGAGTTTCTGCGTCGCGATTCCGTCGGCCATCAAGGTGTTCAACTGGACGGCGACGATCTTCAAGGGCTCGGTGAGCCTGGACTCGCCGATGCTGTATGCCTTCGGCTTCATCGGGCTGTTCACGATCGGCGGGCTCACCGGATTGTTCCTGGCGGCGATGGGGCTCGACATCCACGTCCACGACACCTACTTCGTCGTGGCGCACTTCCACTACATCATGGTCGGCGGCGCCATCATGGGCTACCTCGGCGGGCTCCATTACTGGTGGCCGAAGATCAGCGGCCGGCGCTATTCCGAGCCGTGGGCGAAGTTCTCGGCGCTGCTCGTGTTCACGGGATTCAACCTGACGTTCTTCCCGCAGTTCATTGCCGGGTACCTCGGCATGCCGCGCCGCTACCACGCGTATCCGCCGGAATTCCAGGTGCTGAACGTGGCGAGTACGCTCGGCGCGTCGATTCTCACCGTCGGCTACGTGATTCCGCTGATTTATTTCGCCTACTCGCTGGTGGCCGGGGAAAAGTCGGTCAACGATCCATGGGGGGCCCGGGGACTCGAATGGGAGATTCCGTCGCCGCCCCCAACCGAGAACTTCACCGTGAGCCCGGTGGTGACCGAGGGCACGCACCAGTACGTGCACCCGAGCCAGGAGGTCGGACTTGCCTGATTTCACCACCGAGCACTTCCCGGGTCCGATTCATCGGCCGCCGCTCGCGTCCAACGTGGACGCGATCCAGCCGCACGACCACGTGGAGCTGCCGCACCATCCGAAGCTGCAGCATCACTTCGACGACATGGCGCAGCAGGTCGAAGCGTCGACGCTCGGCATGTGGGTATTCCTGGTCACCGAGATCATGTTCTTCGGCGGCCTGTTCACCGCCTATCTCGTCTACCGGCACGCCCAACCCGAAGGGTTCGCCGAGGCCAGTCACCACCTGAACGTCACCTGGGGCGCCGTCAACACGATCGTGTTGATCGTGAGCTCACTGACGATGGCGCTGGCGGTACGGTCGGCGCAGATCAGCGCGCCGGCGAAAACCCAGGTCATGTGGATCGGCGCGACGATGCTGCTCGGCGCGGCGTTCCTCGTCGTGAAGGCGATCGAGTACTACGACAAATTCCACCACAATCTCGTTCCGGGCCCGAACTTCCACTGGGAGGGCAAGCACCCGGCGCCCGCGGAAATCTTCTACTCGCTTTACTTCTGCATGACCGGCCTGCACGCGATCCACATGGTGATCGGGCTCGGAATCATGACGGTCATCGGAGTCATGGCGTGGCGCCGGACGTTCGACGCCGATTACTACACGCCGGTCGAAGTGGCGGGACTCTACTGGCACTTCGTCGACATCGTGTGGATCTTCCTGTTCCCGCTGCTGTATCTCATCGGCGGCCACTTCACGGAGTGAGGCTCGCGACATGTCAGACGGTCAGGGGCACGGCGCTCATGCGCACATCGCGCCGCCGAGCATGTATTACAAGGTGTTCTTCGCGCTGATCATCGGCACGGTGCTCACGGTGGCCGCCGCGAAGGTCGACATGGGACCGCTCAACAACGTGGTCATGTTGTTGATTGCGGCCACGAAGGCGACGCTCGTCATCCTCTTCTTCATGCACGTGCGCTGGGGCTCGCGGCTCACGTGGATCGTCGCGATGTCGGGCTTCTTCTGGCTCGCTCTTCTCTTTACCATTCTCGGCGATTACGTCAGCCGCGGGTGGGTGCCGGAAACGCTTCGCTGAATTCGCCTGCCCAGGCGAAGCTCGCCGTAAAGGCGAGCGAAGGCTGGCTTGACCCTGCGCCGAGTTCGTGGATAAGATGCGCGCTTATTCGACGGGATTTCGGCGTTCCTCCCCTGCGGCGAATCTTTGGAGTCGAGATGCGGCGTGACAGTTCGATCGCGGGCTCCCGGCCTGGGGAATTTTCCTCCAGCGCACCGGAGTCCTAGCCATTGGCCCGAGTCTTCCTCCGCAAACTGCTGGTCGTTCTCGGTCTCATCGCCGCCTGCTCGATGTTCGGGGCGGTGGCGATGGCCTCGGCGCGGCTGAGCGGATCCCAGGAAGGTTCCAAGCCCGCCGTCAACTCGCAGGGTGTCGCGGGCGAAAAGCTCGACGAGCAGAACAAGGCCAACGATCAGGCGAAGCCGTACCAGGAGGCGGAGTACCGGACCGTTCCCGTCGTCGGAAGCCGCGTCGCAATCTGGGCCGTCGCTCAGCTCCACCTGCTGTTTGCAGCGTTCGTTCTCGCGGTTCCGATCTTCGCGTTCATCGTCGAGTTGATCGGCTACAAGACCGGGGATCTGCGATACGACCGGCTCGCCTACGAGTTCACGAAGCTGCTGTCCGTGTCGTTCTCGCTCACGGCGACGTTCGGAGCGTTCCTGACGTTCATGCTCATCATTCTGTATCCGAAGTTCACCAACTACCTGATGAGCGTGTTCTCCCCGACCTTTCTTCCGTACGTGCTGCTGTTCTTCTTCGAGGCCTTTTTTCTCTACACCTATTATTACGGGTGGGGGAAGTTCCATCCGCTCGTTCATCTGGGGCTCGGGCTCGGCCTCAACGTCGTCGGCACCGGCATCATGCTGATCGCCAACTCCTGGCTGACCTTCATGATGTCGCCGCGCGGCGTCTCGGACTCGGGGGCGGTGCTCTCGGTACGCGAGGCGGTCTTCAACTACACCTGGATGCCGATCAACGTCCATCGCATCATCGCGAACGTGGCGTTCGGCGGATCGATCGCCGCGGCGTACGCGGCGTTCAAGTTCCTGCAGGCGGAGACGGACGAGGAACGCGCGCACTACGACTGGATGGGGTACATCGGTAACTTCGTCGCGATTAGCGCATTCCTCCCGCTCCCGTTCGCCGGCTACTGGCTCGCGAAGGAAATCTACGCCTTTTCGCAGACGCTGGGCCTCACGATGATGGGTGGGGCGTTCTCGTGGCTCTTCATCATTCAGGCAGTCCTGATCGGGAATCTGTTCCTCGCCGCCAACTACTATCTCTGGCTCGGGATGGGGCGGGTCGACGGGGTGCAGCCGCTGCAGAAGTTCATCAAGTATCTGCTCATCGGGATCACACTCTGCTTCATGGTGTGGGCGACGCCGCGATCGATCATCGCGACGGTCTCGGAAGTCCGGGCGATGGGAGGGTCCTCACACCCGATCCTGGGCTACCTCGGTGTGATGTCCGCGAAGAACACGGCCGTCAACATCCTGATCCTCACGACGTTCATGAGCTTCCTGCTCTACCGGCGGACGGGGAAAATCGCAACGGTAGCGTGGGCGAAGACGGGGCACGCGGCGCAGCTCGCGATCTTCGCCGCCGCCGCCGTGATCGTCATCTTTCTCGGCGTCTATGGTTACTTCGTCGAGGCGACGGTTCGCATCAAGCTTTCCGTGCCGCAGGTCCTCTCGGTCCTCTTCGCGATGATATCGATCACCGCGATCGACGTGTTTCTCTTCGCCCGGGCGAAGAAGACCGGCGAGGTCCGCTGGGGTCGCATCCCGAGGATCTCGCAGTACGTGCTGATCTTCATCGCGGTCACGTTCACCTGGCTCATGGGACTCATGGGGTACGTTCGCTCCGGGCTGCGGCAGCACTGGCATGTCTACGGCGTCATTCGGGATCGGTCGGCCGACGCGTTCACGCCCACGCTCGGCTTTGCGACGAAGGTCGTCTCGGTGACGGTCCTCCTGTTCTTCCTGCTGATTGGCGTCGTGTTCTGGATTTCGAGCCTGCATGACCGGCCCGACTTCGAGCGGCGGACGACGTCGTGAAAGTTCCGCTGATTCTCCGGATCGGCGCCCTGATCCTCGCAACGACGGGGTTCTACACCTATGTCGGCCAGATGGTGCCTCAGAAGGAAGTTCAGCCTCCGAAGGAGACCGCCCTGGGAGGCGATCTGAGCACCGCCGACATGGCGAAGATCGGCCGCGAGATCATGGAGGGCAAGGGACTCTGTCTGACCTGCCACACGATCGGCAAGACCGGGGCGCTCCGGTTCCCCGATCTCGCGGGAGTCGATACCCGAGCGAAGACCCGCGTCCCGGGTCTCAACGATGTCGAGTACTTCGCGCAATCGATGTACGAGCCGACCGCCTACGTCGTACCGGGATTCCCTCCGGCGATGCCCCCGATCAACAAGCCCCCGATCGGCCTCACGGATCAGGAGATCCTCTGCGTGATCGCGTACCTCCAGTCGCTTGGCGGCACGCCGACGGTGACGCTCCAGACGAAACATCATTACAACGGCGGTGCGGCGGCGCCGAAAGGCTCGCAGCTGCGACCCGTCGCGATCCCGCTGGTTGCCGCGCATGAACCAGCGCGGGTCGACGGAGCGCGCGCACGATGAACATCCTCGTGCTCCTCGCCGTCGCTGCCGCGTTCGGGCTGCTTCGCTTCCGCCGGACCAATCTGCTGATCTGGGCCATCGCCTGGTGGGCGGGGATCTACGCCATCCTCCGGTTCGGATTCAGCGCGCCGATTCCCTCCTCTGTGGTGTCGCTCTACATGGGGATCGTCTCGATTGCGCTCCTGGCGTACATGTCCTCGAGCCTGGAACGGCGCGAAGAAGTGTCCCGCCCGCTGGTGCGGCTCATGACCGAGAAGCGCTATACACCGCTTCTCGTCGCAACGGTTGTCGCTATTCCGGCACTCGCCGCCGCGAACGTCTACGTCCAGATGAGCGTCCCTCTCCAGCCTCCCCTGTTCTCGCGAACGGTCCATCCCGCGTCGCCTTCCGAGATCACCGTTCACGACAAGAAGATCGATCTCGACGCCGGCGAGAATCCGTTTGCCGCTCTCGCGGCATCAAACCCGGCAGAGTTCCGCAAACATGTCGAGAACGGACGCCAGGTCTACTATCGGAACTGCGTCTTCTGCCACGGCGACAACGTGTCCGGCAACGGGATGTTCGTGCACGGCCTGGATCCGATCCCGCCCAACTTCAACGACGCGGGCTCGATTGCCATGCTGCGCGACACATTTCTGTTCTGGCGGATCTCCAAGGGAGGTCCCGGGCTGCCTGAAGAAGGAGGGCCGTGGGACACGGCGATGCCGGCGTGGGAACAGTTCCTGAAGGAAGATGAGATCTGGGATGCGATCCTCTTTCTCTACGATTTCACTGGCCGGAAGCCTCGCGCCAAGGAGGAGGCTGCGAAGCAATGACCTCTCGGCTTCATAAACCGGGGGGCTTCGCCCCGCCGGACCCCCCAACGCCGTCGCTCGCGGGGGCCCCTACGCCCCGCTCCGCTCCGGCGGGCGCGCCCGCGGCGCGCTGGCTTTTGCACAGGTGTCTCGCCGTCCTGATCGCTTCGTTGTGCGTCGCACTGACGGGACGAGTACGCGCGGCCGCTCCAGATGTCGGCACCGAGGCGCAGCGGGAGTCGGGGAAGCAGCTGTACCTCAAATACTGCTCGCAGTGCCACGGCGAGAAAGGGGACGGCGAAGGGTACGCCGCCGTGCATTTGCGCCCGAGGCCGCGCAACTTCACAACGGGTAAGTTCAAGGTTCGCACGACTCCGAACGGCGCGCTGCCGACCCATCAGGACCTGATCAACATCATCCGGCGCGGAATGCCGTACACCTCGATGCCGGCCTGGCCCGATTTCTCCGACCAGCAGGTCTCGGATATCGCCTACTTCCTCACCACCTTCTCCCCAGACTTCTCGAACCCCGAGAATGCCCCGCAGGCGGTGCAGCTCCCGAGCGCGCCAAAAGCAACGAAGGAGTCGATCGAGGCCGGAAAGAAGCTTTACGAAGAGACCGGTTGCGGGAAGTGTCACGGCACGCTCGGTCGAGGCGACGGAACTTCGGCCCCGACGCTGAAAGACGACTGGGGCAACCCGATACGCCCGGCGGACCTGTCGCAGAGTTGGACTTTCCGCGGAGGCGCGTCCCGCGAGGACATCTTCAGGACGATGAGCACGGGATTGAACGGTACGCCCATGCCGTCGTTCGCCGACGCGCTGAAGCCGGAGCAGCGATGGGCGATCACCGACTTCATCGATTCTCTCTCGGGAGGAAGCAGCGGCCCCGGGTACGCCAACCTCGTCATCGCCAAGCACGTGCAAGGTCCGATCGATCTCTCGAAGGGTGCCGAAGTGTTCGCGTCGGCTCGTGCCGTCCGCTTTCCAATCATCGGGCAAATCATGCAGCCCGGCCGCTCGTTCCACCCGCCGGCAACGTCTGTGATCGTTCAGGCGGTCTGGGACACCGATTCGATCGCCTTCCTCGTTCGATGGCATGACATGAGCGCGCAGAAGACGGGGACGAATGGGCCAAAGCTGCCCGTCCCTCCGGAAGAGGAGGAGGAGCCAGCGCCGGTTGCACCCGGGAGCGAGGGCGGCGCTGCGGGCGGGAACGTCTTTGGCGATGCTGAAGTCGCCCCGAAACCCGCCGGGCAGGCGCAGGACCCGTTTGCCGAACCGGAAGCCGCGGCGGCGGACCAGGCGTCGGAGTTCTCCGACGCGGTCGCGATCCAGATTCCTTCGCAAGTGCCGACCGGCGCCCGCAAGCCTTACTTCATCTTCGGCGACTCGCAGAACTCGGTGGATCTCTGGTTCTTCGGTCTGGCAGGGTCCGCGCCCGTTCAGTTCACCGGCCGCGGAAGCGCGGACATTGCGCCGAAAGAGCCTGCAGAAGTCACCGGTACCGCGAGCTACGACCAGGGAGAATGGTCGGTCATCTTCAAGCGGCCCCTGCGCTCGGCCGCGGGCGCCACGCTGTCGCCCGGACAATTCATGCCGGTCGCCTTCTCGGTGTGGGACGGGTTCTCGCGTGAGCGTGGCAACCGCCGGGGTCTCTCCCTATGGTACTCGCTCTACGTCGAGCCCGAGGTTGTACCTTCGGCCGTCGGCCCGATGCTCAAGACCGCGTTCTTCATCCTCGCCCTCGAGCTGGCCGTGATCGGCTGGGTACGCTACGGGCGTCGCGGAGAGGACCGCGGCGGCAGCAGACATCAGCCGGCCACGAGCGTATAAGCGAGCGGTCATCCGGAGACTCACATGTACAAGAGCATTTACGTTCCCGTCGATAACTCAGACCACTCCAACCGCGCCGTCGCCTGTGCCCTCGGGTTGGGCAAGGCGTACACCGCGAAGCTGGTCGGCTGCCACGTTTACGCGGCGAAGCTGCACGACTATCGCTTCAGACAGATGGAGTACACGCTGCCTGAGGAGTACATCGACGAAGTGGAACTGGAGCGCCAGCGGAAGATCCACGACAGCCTCATCACGATGGGCCTCAAGCTGATCTCCGACAGCTATCTCGACGGCATGTCGCGCCTCTGCGGAGAATCGGGCCTCGAGTTCGAGCCCCGGATGATGGACGGGAAGCATCACGCCGAGATCCTCAAGGATCTCGCCGGGTCACAGCACGATCTGGTTGTGATCGGCGCGGTCGGGATCGGACGCGCCCGGGACAGCGTGATCGGATCGGTCTGTGAACGAGTTGCCCGCCAGTCGGACCGCGATGTTTGGGTGGTCAAACACGTCCCCGAGCCCGGCGAAGCGGAGCGCGACACCATCCTGGTCGGCATCGACGGCAGCCCGCAGTCATTCGGCGCGCTCATGACCGCCATCGAACTGGGACGCACGTTCGACAAGAAGATCGAAGCGATCGCCGTGTACGACCCTTACCTCCACTATTCTGTCTTCAACGGCATCGTCAACGTTCTCACCGAGCAGGCCGCGAAGGTTTTTCGGTTCGAGGAACAGAATCAGCTCCACGAGGAGATCATCGACACCGGGCTGGCGCAGATCTATCAGTCCCATCTCGAGGTGAGCGAACGCATGGCGGAGGAGGCCGGCGTCGCGATCAAGAAGACCCTGCTCGACGGGAAGCCCTTCCAGAAAATCCTCGACCACGCGCGGAAGACGAATCCCTGGCTGATCGTGTTGGGGCGGATCGGCGTCCATAGCCCGAAGGACGAGACCGCGCTGGGCAGCAACGTGGAGAACATTCTCCGCGCCGCGCCTTGCGATGTCCTGCTCTCCACGCGCCTCGAAGTACCACGCCTCGACGTGCGCGCCGAGGAGACCGTGCGCTGGACACCCGAGGCCGAGGAGCGGATGAAGCACGTGCCGGACCAGGTCAAGGGGATCGCGCGCACCGGCGTCCTTCGCCTGGCGCTCGAAAAGGGACACTCGGTCATCACGAGTGCGGTGATCGACGATGCGATGGACCGGTTCATGCCCAAGAGCGCGTCGGTCGCGACGAAGGCGCTTGCCGAGGCGGTGGCGCTCGAGCGGGCGAAATCAGGTCCGGTGTCGATGTGCCGGGCGTGCGGCGTCGCGGCCACGCAGAGCGGCGCCGTGAAGTGCACCGTCTGCGGCGCCACGGATTTCGAGGTGATCTCGCGAGAGATGATCGAGAAGATCGCGGCGGTCGAGGGCGGTCTTCAGGAAGAGACCACCTACGACGGGCGCAAGCTTCGCTGGTCGGAGGAAGCCAGGAAGGGCCTCTGGACCATGAAGAACGCGTATCAGCGCCGCCGCGTCAAGGCGCGCGTCGAGAAGAGCGCGCGCATGAAGCGGCTCGACACGATCACGCTCGATTTCGCGCGACAGGTCATCGAGGAGGAGACCGGAGCGCCGCTGGAAATTGGCGGCTCCGCCTCCGCGTCCGCCTTCGCGCAAAGCGCTTCGGCGAGACCCGGCGAAACGCGGGCCGCTGAAGGCGGGGACGCGCGCCTCATCGCCCGGGACGACAAGAAGAACCCGTTGATTTCTCCGTTCGACTGGACGGCCGACGCAACCCAGCGGATCTTCCGCGTGCCGGCCGGCTACATGCGCAGCAAGACGCAGGAACGCATCGAAGAACTGGCGCGCGAGCGCAGCGTCGCGACGGTCGATCTTCCGCTCGTCGAGGAGGGCATCGAGATCGGCAAGAAGATGATGGCCGAGATGATCGCGAGCTACTCGGCGCCGGGGACGACGGTCGCGGCGGCGGCGCCGCGCGACGCCCCGCCGGCGGCGTCAGGGACCACGTATCTCAACGAGGTGAGGCGCAGCGAGTAGACGCCTCCAGTCCGTCCACAATGTCGGCGTATCGCTTTTGCCGGACGGACGACATCGGCCTGCTCGTCGATGCGATCAATCGCTGCTGGACGCCGTACTTTCCCGGCGAGCCGCCGGCGACGGATGCCACCTTCAAACGCTCCATTCGCGACCTGCAGGTGTGGTGCAGCAGCTGCATGGTCGCGTTCTCGGGCTCCGCTCCGATCGGCGTGCTCATTGGCGCGAAGCGTCCGCACGGAACCCTCGTCCACAAGATCGCCGTTCATCCTGATCATCGGCGCCAGGGCCACGGACGTCACCTGCTGGCGTCGCTCGGCTCGAAGCTCTCGATTCTCGGACCGCCGCGCATCCTGGCCGAAGTGCCGGAGAGCAACGTCGAAGTTGCGGGGCTGTTCGGGGCGAGCGGATATGAGCAGGAAGCGGTCTTGACGGACTACGTGTTCGAACGCACAGCCGGCGTTTTCCCGGATATGGCGGGACGATTCGTGATCCCCGTGACCGTCGACGATCTCTCTGCCAATGGTCTGCTCGATGAGGGTGCGCCGCAGACATGCTGGGAGCGTTCCGTCGAGACGCTCACGGCGCGAAAGCAGGAAATCGCAGGGCTCGCGGTGGCGTCGGACGAACGAATCGAGGCTTACGTCCTCTATATAGAGGATGCGGCCGGCGCAGATATCGTGTCGCTGCGCTCTTTGGTTGGCGACGATGGAGCGCGGCTGAGGCAACTGCTCTCTCGACCGGGTGGCGGGGCCTTCCGGTTTCCAAGGGTCCATCCGTCGGAGATATCCGCCGGCGTCCTGGAGGCGCTCGGTTTCCGCCCCGCCGGCCGGCATCTCCTTTACGCAGGGCGGGCGCGGGGCGAGTAGGGCGCACCATTCGCGAACGTCAGTCGG
Source organism: Acidobacteriota bacterium (assembly GCA_046731735.1). Classification (GTDB taxonomy): domain Bacteria; phylum Acidobacteriota; class Vicinamibacteria; order Vicinamibacterales; family 2-12-FULL-66-21; genus JALZOC01. Next base: position 5,823 of record JBKPLP010000073.1, on the reverse strand, counting down.
CGAGGAAACACATGCGACTGTTATTGGCGTTGTTCTCACTCGCGTGTTGCTCGGTCGGGCAACCGGCAGCCACGCCTGTCGAGTCGCGCGATTCGGCCGTAATGCGGGCGGTCGTTCGCGAGAAGATTTACGGCGAGGCGGGGATTCGCAAGGATCCACCGCTCGAGTCTCCTGCGCTCATCGTCTTCGATCGCTCGTTTCGATTCTGCGACGCACACCTCAAAGTGTGGTGCATGCCGCAGGACCTTCGCGAGAGCGTCGAACGTTGGCTGGGGACCGAAGGCGCCGGCAGTGCACTCGCGGCGGATTTGGTGAGGCGGAACCAGGAGAGGCTTGCGGTCATCAACCCGGATCCGCCGACAACGGCGCTCGGGTCGTCTCAGGCCCTCGAACCGTCGGTGGACGATTGGTGGGCGGGATTCAAGAAGTCTCATCCGGGCGCGTGGGGTTACGCACGATTCTCAGCGCCAGGTTACAACCGCGCCGGTGAAGCCGTCGTCTACGTGACATTCAGTTGTGGCGGAATGTGCGGCCAGGGATGGCTGATCCGACTCGCGCCCGGCGACGGCGACTACCGCGTCGTGGCCGCAATTTTATTCAGCGAGAGTTGAAACGCCCCGAAACGCCGCCGCAACCTGGCGAGATCGAGTGCGGGCCGGCATGAGAAGGAGAGCGTCACTCCGCGCCGTCGCTCTGCACACGCTGATGTCGGGGCCGTCGGCCGACCGGTTCACGCGCACCAGCCATGGATTGCAGCAGACCTCGCAGTCCTGGACGAAGCTGCCGCGAACGTCGTCTTCGACGGTGATGTCGACGTTCTCACCGCAGTACGGGCAGGTCACGCTGAACTCGTCCATCACCCGCGTATTCCAACATATAGCATGGAGGCGAGCCGTACACAGCCGCGACAGAGGTGCACCGCAGGTTTGCCCGCGCGGCTGCGCCGCGTCCGACTCCCGGTGAGACTCCGGCATCGGGACGTCACATACCCGCGGCTGTCAGGCGTGCAGTGTGGCAGCGTGACGAGGGGCGCTGCGCGTTCGTTGGTCGCACCGGCCGCTGCTCGGAGAACGCATTCCTCGAGTTCCATCACGTCGCCCCATACGCGACGGGAGGCGCAGCCACCGTGGATAACATCCAGCTGCGCTGCCGCGCGCACAATCAGTATGAGGCGCGCCTTTGCTTCGGGGATGCGCTCGTCGGCGAGTGACCGGAGAGAGTCGCTACCGCTGATTCAGGACGATAGAAGGCGCTCTCAGCCAGGTCATTGCGCGTCACGCTGCCAGCGCGCTTCGGCGTTTGGCACGACAAGGGCATCACCCCCGCGCGGATCTGGGCGTCAGTTCACCTTGACCCGGATGTTCGAGTACGCGGTCACGCTGTACAGATCGTGCGACTGGAACGCGATGGTGCCGGGCCCGATCTTCCGGCCGGGGGTGTCGTAAGCGCCGGGCCAATCCGCAGGCTGCGTCCAGCGGAGGACCTCCTGCCCCTTCAGCGCAACAGTGATCGTGTTCCCCTGACCCTTGATCTCCATCGGGATCCACTCGTCGTCTTTTCCCGGAATGTTCGACAGATCGACGACGTGATACAGGCTGCCGGTGCGGATGCGATCGCTGTGGCTGTTGTTGACCTGGATTTCGAAGCCCTTCCCCGGAAATCCCTGCGGCTGGAATTCGGTCATCACGTAGACGCCGCCGTTCGAACGATAGCGCGCGAGGATGTCGAGCCGCAGATCGAAATCCTGGAACGCATGGTTGCCGACCGCGCCGTCGTAGAAGAGGTGCGACGGCTGCCCAATGGCGTTGGCGACGATCGCCCCGTTCTCGACCTTGAAGGACTCAGGGTTCGCGCTCGCCTTCCAGCCGGTCAGATCCTTGCCGTTGAAGAGGCTCACGTAGCCTGATTCGACCGCCCGGCTCGGCGGCGCCGGCATGGGTACCGGCGTGTGCTTCACGTACGTCACCGTGCGGACCTGGCCCATCGAGCCATCGGGCCGCGAGTTGCTCGTCTCGAGTGTCAGCGTGTCACCGCTGATCGAGTACGCCGCTCGCGACGAGCTCATCATCCCACTTGGGCCGGGGATCGCCGACCCCACGACGAGCTTCGATCCTTCCCAACCCGCGGTAAATTTCGCCGTGGCGGCGGGCATACCCCCCTGGCCTCCGATCTGGACGGGTGTCTCGCCGTTCAGTTTCAGCGTCACCGAGTCGGGGTTGCCGAGCGGCGTACGGATGGTCACGCTGTCGGCCGTCTGTGTGATCGTGAACTCGAAGGGATTCACCTGCCCGCCCATGGAGTTCTGCGGCCGCCACGTACCCGACAGATTCGGCGGCGCCTGCGCCGCTCGCGTGATTACCATGACGGCAGCTGCCAGCACCAGGGTCAACATCGCACGCTTCATTTGTCCTGCTCCTTCGTGCGTGCAATGCTACACCTGATTGCGGTGAGCGATCGCGCGCAAAAACGGGTCTCGCGCGGAGTTCGCGGAGATCGCTGAGATTACATGTGGTCGTGCGTTCGCCACGGCCGGCCTGCGGCCGGCCACGGGGACGTGGAGAGATTCACAAATACAAACGGCGCACGCCTCACCGCCGCTTGTATTTGTGAATCTCTTCGCGTCCCTGTCGCGCGAAGCGCGACGTGGCGAACGCACGAAAGTCTGCGTCCTCTGCGTTCTCTGCGCGAGATCGTTAGGCTCTCCGCGCGAGCGCGTGCACGTCTCTTCGGGGACACGCTGTCCGGGAGCGACCTGCTATCGCTTCACGATCTGCGCAATCCAGTCCGTCATGCGTTTCTTGTAGAACATCCACTCCGGATGTCCTTCCCAGTTTTCCAGGCCGTGAGGGGCTTCCTCGAGGGCGATCAGCTCATGAGGAACGCCGATCTCGGTCAACCGGCGGGAGAATGCTTCCGCCTGGGACCAGAGCCGCTCGGCGGTTCCGTTCACCAAAAGGATCGGCGGCATTCCCGCGTGAGCGGAGTATTGCGGCGAGTACCTTCGAAGCAGCCGCCGCGATTCGTCGTCGAGCGCGGCACGACGAAACAGGCGGACGAGAAGCGAACGCGGCGAGGCGTCGGTCACCATCGACGGGAAGTCATAGACGCCGTAGAACGAAATCACTCCAGCGATCGATGTATCTTCTGCGGCCACCTGAGTGACGATCTGTCCGCTGGCAGACTCTCCGAGCAGCACTATGCGCTCCGGATCGACATTGAACCGGGCATGCTCCGCCCGCACGAAACGAATCGCCTGGCGGATGTCTTCGATCTGATCCTGGTTTGTGTGCGCCGGCGTCAGGCGGTAATCGATCGAGAACCAGGCGAGGCCGGCGCGCGCCAGCGGTTCGAACAGCGGAGTCACGTACGTCACCTTGTCGCCGGCCTCCCACCCGCCGCCGTGGACCACGATCACGGCCGGCACGGGGCTGGTTGAGCGCGGTACGAACGCATCGAGCTTGAGCTGTGCCGACGGACTGTACAGAATGTCCTTTCGAACGGCGCCGCTGCGCGGTCCAGGCGCAACGGTCACACGGGTCAGCGTTGCAAGCCAATCGATCAGCTCGCGTTTGTAAGTCCATTGCGTCGGCCACCAGTTCTCGATCCTGTGGCTCGCTCCGTCGGCCGCAACGAATCGACACTTTCCGCCAGCCTTGATCGCCCCGTTGCAGTAATCGCGCGCTTTGTCGATCGGCACTTCGCCGTCCGCACCGCCGTGTACCACGAGAAGATCGGGCATGGCTGCGACCGGAGACCTGGTCAACTCGTACAAACCACCGAGCAGCACCGCGCCAGTTACGCCGGCTGGACGCGCCGCCCCAAGTAACGCGGCGAGATCCGCGCCCGAGTCCTCGCCGAGCAGCACCAGCCGGTTCGGATCAACTCCAAGTTCCCTCGCGCGGCAGCGAATGAAGAACAACGCGGAGCGAAGATCCGCCAGGGCGTCTTCGGAGTGCGCCGGGCCGCCAAGACGGTAATCGACGGAAAACCAGTTGTACCCGGCGCGGGTCAGTATCTCCAGGATCTGTCCGACGTACGCAACGCGACTGCCCGACGACCACGTGCCGCCGTGGATCACGACGACGGATGGCCGCCGGCTGCCATCGCGCTGCACGTAGGCATCGAGCGCGAGATCGGCGGCATACGGGATGTCACCCTGAACGCCAGGAATGATGTAGTTGCCGTCCGGGTTGCGAGCTCGCACCTCCGGGCAGACCTGGGCGTAGGCTGACATCGTCAGCAGAAGCGCTCCGACCAGTGGGCACAGCACTGCCATTCCGGGCCACATCAACTTCACGGGACGACATGATACGTTGCCCCCGGGTCACCGCCAGCATGCGGCGCCGTCCGGGAGCCGGCCGCGCGTCAGCTTCCAATGACGGGTGCAATTGAGCTATGTTTTGCACTCATCATCGAGGCTTTTCCTGGAGGGCGTGTCTATGACCCGTATTCTTCCGTCTCTCGCTCTGTTGGCGATGCTCGTTCAGGCCCCGGCGCCGTGGAATTATCCGGCGACGAAAACGAGCGATGCCACAGACACGTACTTCGGGAAAACCTACAAAGATTCCTTCCGTTGGCTCGAGAACCTCAAGGACAAGGACGTCGAGGCGTGGTTCAAGGCCCAGGCCGATCTCACGGACGGTCTCCTGGCCAAAATACCCGCGCGCGACGCGCTGGCCGACGAATGGATGGCGCTCGACAAACTGAAGCCGGCCAGCTATTCGCAAATCACCTACGAACAGGGTCGCGTCTTTTACAAGAAAACGCTCGGCGGAGAAAACGTCGGCAAGCTCTATTACCGTGACGGGTGGACCGGTACCGAGCAGCTCTTGTTCGATCCGGCTGGCTTCACGCCGACCGGAGCGAAGCCTGGCGACGTCGCGACGATTGTCAGCTACACGCCATCACCGGATGGAAAACACGTCGTGCTCGGGCTGTCCGCCGCCGGCGCGGAGTATTCCGAGTTGCGCCCGCTCGATGTCGACACCCGGAAGTTGGGATCCGAGACCATCTATCCGTCTTACGGAGCGCTCAGTTGGACGATGGACAGCAAGTCGTTCTTTTATGACGCGGGCAAGGTCACCGACATCAAGAGTCCCGAGATCGAGTTGAACCGGAAGACGCGCCTGCACAGGCTGGGTACCGACGTCGCGGCGGATACCGACTTCTTCAGCAATGAGAGCTACCCCGATCTCGAGATTTCCCCCAAGGAAATGCCGATGGCATTCATCGACGAATCGTACCCCGAGTACGTCGTCGGCAATGTCGGAACCGTGCAGAACGAAATGCGGCTCTTCTACGCACCGACCGCGCAGATGGCCACGAGCGACAAGCTCAAGTGGTCCGTGCTGGCGTTGCCATCCGACAACCTGGTGCGCGGCATGGTGTTCCACAAAGACCACGTCTACGCGGTGACGCACGCCGGTGCGCCGAAGTACAGGATTCTGCGCACATCGGTGCAGCACCCGAACTGGAAAACGGCAGAGACGGTGGTTCCCGAAGGCAAGGACTCGATCCAGTCGATCACTCACAGCAAGAGCTTTCTTTTCGTTGTGTACTCGAACGGGATCGTCGGCCGCCTGGTGAAATACACCCTCGACACCGGCAAGACCTCCGAGGTCAAGCTGCCGGCGTCGGGCACGGTCGACATCAACTGTCCCGATTTCCGCACCGACCAATGCATCGTCTTCACGACGTCGTGGATTCAACCGACGACGCTCTACGACTTCGATGCCGAGAAGAACACGTTTACCAAGAGCATCTTCAACACGGCGATCTCGTATCCGGGGTTCGAGAACCTCGTCACCGAAGAAGTCGAAGTTC